>JASJBO010000254.1 GCA_030066475.1 Myxococcota bacterium | reverse complement strand
GCCTTCACGGGATACCGTGTATTGAGCACCGGATTGGAGAGGATTCCCTGCTCCCAGATGTCCTTCGTCAGGGTCAGGTAGCTCGACACGTCGATCGTGGGGATCGTCTTGGCCGGTGGCACCACGTTCGAAGCCTTGTGCGCCAGGGCGAGCAGCACGTCGGCCGTGCCACTCACATGCTCCTGGATCCGCTCGACCCGGGGCACGCCGTCGACGACGACGACCCTCTCGATCCGGGCGCTCACGTAGCGTTGGAGCCAGTTGCGGATCTCGATTCCCTCGTCCGTCCACGCCGTCATCTCGACGCCGCCGTTGAGCTCGTTCGGACGCGCCCGGATCGGTCCATCCTCGGGGAACATCGTGTTCCCGAAGAGCGCCGGCAGCACATTGCCGTCGGCGTGCGCGGACGGAACGATCCGCTCGAGGAGACCCTCGAGCCATTGCGCAATCCGGTTCGTGCGGGTCGGAGCGAAACCCGCGGACTCGAACTCGTCGTTCAACCGGTCGATGAGGGCACCCGAGGCATCGACCAGGGCATCGGTGACGGCTGCGTCGTCGAGAACGCCCGTCAGTCCCTCCCCCGACTGCACGACGTAGGCCTCGACCGCATCCCGCAAGATTGCCGTCTCGGGGAGTTGGTGGACGACGGTCTGAAGATCCGCGAACAGGCCCGCGGGTGCAGATCCGAACCCCGTGAACAGGTGTATCAGCGCATCGGCCGTGCTGTGAGTCGACAATCCCTGCCCGAACGTGGCGCTGCTGTGGGCAAAACCGAGCAACACGGCGTTGCCGGCGGGGTCGTAGACGGCAGTCGCCGTCGGCGCCTCGGCGACCAGGAACGTCGTAGCCACCCCCGCTGGGGACGGGGTCTTCGGCACGTGGGCGCCTGGATAGACAGTGGTCTGGTCCGGCGTCAGCGAGAGGCCGGGCGGCAGACTCACCTGGAGATCGACGGGGACCATGTTCAGGAGCGGCAGCCCGTTGCTGTCGAGTCCTGCCGCCGAGACCACGACGGTTGGAGAGACATCGAGCGCGGGCAGGACGAACGAGATCGACTCGGCTTCGAGCACGGTAGGTGACACGGTCGTCGTGTCGTCGAGCCTCACGTTGTTGTTCGCGAGAACGGGGTCGAATCCGACGCCCAGGATCCGGACGGTCATGCCCTCGGTCGCTCCGCCGGGGTCGAGCTTCGTGAGGATGGGGCCGTCGACGATCTGGAGGTCGAAGATCGGGCTGAACTCCGTCTCGGTGCGCACCTGCAGCCCGCCCGCCTCGGAGCCCGCCGCCACGGTCACGGTGGCCTGGCCGTCAGCGCACTCGTCGATTGCCGCGGGAACCCCGCCGATGGTGACCTCGAGTTCGGGCGTATCGCAGGCGGCGGAGAGACCCTCGATGCGAACCGAGTCGCCGATGCGGGCGAGCCCGCTCGCGAGACCGATCACGTCGCCGAAGAAACCTCCCGCGTCGGAGAACGAGAGCGTGGCGACCGGCGGGAACCGGACGAAGAGCTCGGAGCGGGCGACCAGGTCTCCGAGTGCGACCTCGATGGCGGTCTGGCCCTCCCCCACCACGGTGACGACGCCGTCCGCGTCGACGGTGGCGACGGCGGGGTTGGCGGCCTGGAAGACCAGCGCGTCCTCGGGAGTCGCTCCCCGGATCGCTCCGCTGGACGTCTGGACGAACACGCCGATCCGGTACTGCTCGCCCAGCCGCGAGGCGGCGTTCACCGCGGGCTCGGGGAACAGCCCGACGGGCGCTCCGAACTGCTCCCGCTCGACGGATGGAACGGTCACGATCTCGACGGCGGGCTGGCCGCCGACGTCGGTGAAGAGCACGCGGAGTGAATCCCCGACGGACGCAGGGACGAGCACGCCGAAAGCGGCGTCGGCGTCGGCAGCAGTCGCAGCGCTGACCTGGGTGGCCTCGTTGAGAACGTCGACCGGCGAGTCGGCCTGCGCCGCGCCTCGTGATCCCGCGACCAGCGAGAGCCCGCCCGCATCGGGCGGAGACGCCGTGATGTTCGTGACGTCGAACGTGAACTGCGAGGTGACGTCTGCTTCGAAGAAGCCGAGCACGCGCATGTCGAGCACGCGGTCCCCCGAGAACCTGGCATCCGAGGAGACGTCGATCCGGCCCGAGCGCAGGACCCGGGCCGAGTTGAAGGTGGGGGCGCTTGGAGCGAACAGCGAGCGCAGCTCGAGGACGCGCGTCTGGGTGCCCGGAGGCACCGCGAAGCGCTGCTCGCGCGGGCCGTTGTCGCCAACGGTCGAGAACCGCCCGTGAAGGGCGAGGCCCGGGATCGGCGGCAGGGGAAGTCCATTGACCGTGTACTGCGTGGCGACCTCGAGGAAATCGTCCGAGTTCGCCACGCGGCCGCCGTCGCGCACCGCTTCGACGACGGGAATGCCATCGGCGTTCAGACGCGAGCGGCGGACGCGGATGCCCACCTCGGGCGCGGACAGCACGACGTCGGAGCGCAGGTCGGCCGTCCCCGTCTCTGCGATGTCGGGAACCTGGATCGTGGTGGTACCCGCGTAGCCCGTGCGCGGGGAGAAGGCGACGATCTGGATCCAGTCTCCGGGCCGCACTCCCGCCGCGTCCTGGGTCCCGGCCGCCAACGTCAGCACGAAGCGGCTCGCGGAGAACGGGGCCGTCGTGGCCGCCCCCGCCACGCCGCTCGCCAGCGGCGCACTGTCGAACGCCCCCCGCTCCCCAGCCTGCAGCACCCAGACGCGGATCTCCTGCGCCTCGGAGTCCGAGAGCGAGAGCAGGCGGCCGTCGTCGGGGTCGAACTCGGTGCTCGCACCGCCGGCCGTCACGAACTCGCCCGCCGGGTTGACGACGAACAGGTCGCCCGAGAGGAACAGGCGGTCGACCACGATGTCGGGCACCGCGGTGGTGCCCGAGGAATCGGGCGCGACGGGCTCGGACTGGTAGACGGCGAGCTGGCTCTCGGCGTCGGCGGAGGCCAGGCTCGTCGGCACCTGGGCGAAGACGCGCAGCGCGAACAGGTTGCGGCGCGGCAGCGGGATCGTGTAGGCGCCGTCGGCGTCGGTGAGCGCGCTCGCCTCGCTGGCGGCGGCGTCGACCCGGACGCCGGGGATACCGTTGCCGAGCGCGTCGACCACGCGGCCTTCCAGGAAGCCCTCCGCCTCGACCGGGCCCGAGAAGTCGCCGCTCGCCTCCGGGAAGAAGCCGACGAACGAGAAGTGCGCCACGCAGCTCTCGGTCGAGACGACGGCGGTGCCGTCCTCGGTCACCTCGCCGGCGCAGAACTCCTCGAACTCGCTCAGCGCGCCCTCGAAGCCGAAGATCCGGACCGGCGTGCCCGGCGGCAGACCGGTGCGGTTGGGGAAGCGCACCGAGCAGGGCGGCTCGAACTCGGTGCCACCCGGCTCGAGGCTCACGAGCATGGCCGGCGCGCTGCCGTCGGGGAGCCGGCCGGGGATGTGGTTCACGTCCACCTCGGTGGCCGTGACGAAGCCCGACGCGCGGCCGTCCGGGAAGGTGGCCGCGCCCGGCTCGATCTCGAGCTCGAAGCCCTCGAGCTCGCCGCTGAACTGGAGCAGATCGACCGCCTGTCCGTTCACGGGGCGCGCGCTGGCCCGGTCGATCGCGGTCAGGATGATCGGGCGCCCCAGGATGCGGCGCTCGCCCTCGGCGATCTGGACGTCGCGGCGCACCAGCGAGAAGCGCTCGCCGCCCTCCACGAGCTCCGGATCGATGTCGAGCGTGACGCGACCCGCCGGGACCCCGACCAGCCGGAAGTTGCCCTGGGCGTCGGTGCGCGTGGCGAGCGCTCCCTCGAGCACGCGCACCCGGACGTCCTGCAGCGGGCGCCCGTCGCCGGAGATCACCACGCCCTGGATCGCGGTCGGCTCGGCCGCCACCCGGAAGCTGGCGACGAACGGGCTGCCGAGAGCGAGCCCGCCGAGGTCGGCGAGCGCGCCCGAGACCGAGACGACCACCTCAGCGCCCGGCTCGAAGCGCGCGTCCGGCACGAAGCTCAGGACGTTGGCTTCGGGCGAGAGCGTCACCGCGCCGGCGATCCCGCCGTCGCGTCCGGCCAGCGTGACGGAGTCGCTCTGGAGCGTGAGCGGATCGATCGGCTCGTCGAAGGTGACCTGGACGATCGCGTCGCGTGCCACGTCGGTGGCGAGATCGTCGGGCTCGGTCGCGAGCACGCGCGGCCCCTGCGAGTCGTGGACGACCGTGACGTCGACGGGCGTGGCGCGGTTGCCGACGGCGTCGAAGGCGCTCACCAGCAGCAGGTTCGGCGCCTGCTGGCGCAGGGCCACCGAGAGCTGGAAGCTGCCGTCCGCCGCCGCCGTGACGGCGCGCACCGCGTCGCCCGACGCGACCTCGACGCGCGCGCCTGGCTCTGTCTGACCGGTCAGCACGAGCGTCGCGTCCGCGGTCGTCGCCGGGGCGGGGTCCACGCTCAGGCTCGGCGGGCTCAGGTCGGCCACCACCGTCACCGAGGCGCTGGCGACGTTCCCCTCCGAGTCCGTCGCGGTCACCACGATCGCGCCGCCCCCGCCCGAGGCGACCTCGGCGACGAAGACGCCGTTCGGGTCGGGCAGCAGGGATTCGCCCGCGACGTCCATGGCCAGGATGGGGCTCGCATCGAGAACCGTGCCGCGCACCAGCACGCGGGCACCGACGACGGCGCCGTCGAGCGGCGCGTCGATGCGCACCACGGGCGGGTCGACGTCGCTCTCGCCCGGCGCGAGCGGGTCGAACGTGATCGCGACCTGCTCGGTCGCGGTGTTCCCCGCGCGGTCGGTGGCCTCGACGGAGACGCTGTTGGCTCCCTCCACCAGCGTGACGGTGGCCTGGAAGCTCCCGCCCGCGGCGGTGACGGCCGTCCCGGCGACCCGCAGCTCGCTCACGCCCGTGGCGTCGCTCACGCTTCCCGTCACGGCGACCACGCCGGCCGGCACCGTGCTGCCGTCGGCCGGGGACGTCACGGCCAGCACGGGCGGCGTGGCGTCCTGCACGACCGTGACGTCGCGCGACGCCGACAGCCCGTTCGCGGGGTTGGTGGCGCTCACCACCAGCAGGTTGGTGGCGTCCGGCGTGAGCGGAAGCGCGAGGCTGAAGGCGCCACCCGCGTCGACGGAGGTCTGGACCGCCGACGCGCCGCCCGCGACGGCGATCTGGTCGCCCGGTGTTCCGGAGCCGACGAGCGTCACGCTCGCCGCGTTGGTCGGGGTCGCGGGAGCAGCGAAGCTCGGCGCCGACGGGCGGCGCAGGTCGCCGCTGGTCGAGAAGGCCGCGGTGGCTGCGTTGGCCAGCGCGTTGCCCGCGAGGTCGGCGACCCCGGTCGAGACGTCGATCTCGTAGCCCGTGTCGGGCGTGAGGCCACCGCTGGGACTCAGCGCCACGGTACGCCCGCCGCTCGACAGGGAGACCGAGGCGGCGAGCGGTACGCCACCCACGAGCAGACGCACGTTGCCATCGACCGTCGCCGGGTCGATCGGCTCCGAGAAGCTCACCGTCACGGTCGAGGCCGGGCCGACCGTGTCGCCGGGGCCCGGACTCGTCTCGGTCACCACCGGCGCGGTGCCGTCCTGCACGACGCGCACCGAAGTCGTGGCACTGGCGTTGCCGAGCCCGTCCTCGGCCCGCGCCGTGATCTCCTGCTCCTGGTCCGGCGCGAGCGCCACGCCCGCCTGCCAGCTTCCGCCGGCGTCGGCGGCTGTCGAGACGGTCGCGGCCGGACTCGAGACCACGACCGTGGTGCCGGCCGGCGCCGTCCCGCCGAGCGCGACGCTCGCGGCGGCGGTGGGACCGGCGGGGTCGACGCTGTCGATGCTGGGCGCCGCCAGCGAGACGGCCGCGGCCACCGTGAAGCCGCTCGAGAAGTCGTCGGTGCTGGCGTTGCCCAGGTCGTCGCGCACGCCGGCGAGGACGCGCAGCGTGTAGCTCTGCCCGGCCGCGAGCGCCTGGTCGGGGACGAACAGCGCGCCGCGCTCGTCGGGGTCGATCACGACCTGCCCGGTGAGGGCCTGGCCGGCGAGCCGCAGCTCGATGCGGCCGCCCAGGGTCGCGACGGCGACCGGCTCGCCGAAGTCGATCCGCAGCGCGGCGGTGGGCGCGACCCCCGTGCTTCCCGGCACCGGATCGAAGCTCGGCGTGGGGGGCGTGAGGTCCTGGAGCACCGAGAAGCCGGCCGGTGGCGAGCGGTTGCCCCCGGCGTCGAGCGCGCTCACCTGGAGCGCGTTGATCGCGTTCGGCGCGAGGTCGACCGAGATCGAGAAGGCGCCGCTGGCGTCGACCGGAGCACTCGCGAGCGCGGCGCCGCCCGAGACCTCGATCGTGGCGCCGGGCTCGCCGCTGCCCTCGAGCACGAGGGCCAGCTCGCGGGTGCGCGCCGGGGGCAGAGGACTCACCACGGGCGCGGCGGGCGCCGCCGTGTCCGTCGTCGCGAACGCGAGTGCGAAGGGCGCGGCGAGCGCGTTGCCGGCCCGGTCGGCGATGCCGGTGCCGATCTCCACGCGCACCGCGGCGTCGTCGGGCAGGACCCCGGTCGGAGCGATACGCACCACGCGATCCTGGCTCTCGACGGTGATCGTCGCGGCGGCCTCGACACCGTCGACCAGCAGCCGCGCGTTCGGCGCCGCGCTGGGGGGGTCGAGTGACTCGGTGAAGGTGACGAGGATCGGCGCAGTGCCGGGGACCTGCGTGGCGTCCGCCTCCGGAGTCGTGGCCTGCACGGCCGGAGGCACGCCGTCGTGGACCACGGTCGCCGTCGCCGCGGGGCTGTCGTTGCCCACCGCGTCGCGGGCGACGACCGAGAGCGCGTTCGACTGATCGCGGGCCAGGTCGACGAGGATCGCGAAGGCGCCGGCGGCATCGGCGCTGCCGGTCGCCGGCTCGCGCCCGCCGGTCACCTCCACCGAGGCGCCGGGTTCGGCGCTGCCGCGCACCAGGATGCGCTCGCTCGCGGTCGGCGAGTCGAGGCTCGACAATGTCGGGGCAGCCGGCGGCTCGGTATCGACGACCACGGCGACCGTGGCCACCCCGACGTTGCCGAGCGCGTCCTCGGCCTCGACGCGAATCGTGGCGGCCGAGGCGACCTGGACGTCCGCGCTGAAGGTCGAGCCCACCGGCACGACGTCGACCAGGTCGTCGCCGATCACCTGCAGGCGCACGATCGTACTCTGGTCGACCACGCTGCCACTCACGGCGACGGGCGAGCCCGGGACGGCACCGGTCTGCGGCTGCGCGATCGTGACGACCGGCGGCGTCGTGTCGTTCGGCTCGGCGGCCACGACCGTCACCGCAGCGCTCGCCGACGCCGTGTTCGATGCGGCGTCGACCGCGGTGGCCGAGAGGGTGACCGGTCCTTCGCTGAAGCCGAGCGGCACCTCGAACAACCCCGGAGCCACGGCCGAGCCGGGCGTGCCGTTCACCTCGACCGCCACCACCCCGCTCGAGTCCGACGCGGCCACCAGCACCGCGAAGGTCCCGGCCGGGATCGAGAGGCCGTCCGCCGGCGACTGGATCGCCACGGCCGGCGCCGTGCCGTCCTGCGCCACGTTCGCAATCGCCGCCGGCCCCTCGTTCCCGGCCGGATCGGTGGCGGTGATCGAGAGCCGGTTCGCCGTGTCGGTCGCCAGGAACACGCTGGCCGAGAAGCTCCCGTCGGACCCGGACTGAACCGTGACCGGAGCGGCGGCGCCCGAGATCGACACCGTGGCCCCGGCCTCGGTCGAGCCGGTCACGGTCACGCGATCCGCATTCGTCGGCGAGGACGGCGTGACGGCGAGCGCGCCGGGCGCTCCCGGCGGCGTCGTGTCGAGCGTCACGCTCCGCTCCAGCGTGCTCTCGTTGCCGAACTCGTCGCGTGCGACGAGCGTGATCGCGTTGGCGCCCTCGGCGAGCGCGATCGTCGCGGTGAAGCGGTCGCCGAGCAGCGACACGACCTCGCCGTTCACGCGGAGCGACTCGAGCGCACTCTCGTCGGTGAGGCGACCGCTCACCACGACCTCGGCGCTGGCGAGCAGCGCGCCCTCGTCGGGCTGGTCGAGCGCGATCACCGGACCCTCCTGGTCCGCGACGAGCCGCGTCACGTCGAGCGTCGTGGCCGCGGTGCGCCCCGCCGTGTCGGTGACGACGACGGAGATCGCGTTGGCGCCGGGAGCGAGCGGTACGATGGCCTGGAAGGACGCGCCGTCCAGGTCGACGTCCACCCCGTCCACGCTCACCGACGCGATCCCGTTGGCGTCCGTCGCCGTGCCCCGGACCGCCACCTCGTCGAGCTCGAGCGAGGCGCCGTCGGCCGGGCTCGTGAGCGTGAGCGCCGGCTCGAGCGTGTCGCGGCGCACCGCGATCGACACCGGCGCCGCGGTGCCGAACGGGTTCGACGCCGCCACGGTGATCGAATTCGCGCCCTCCTGCACCAGCGCCACCTCGGCCGTGAAGACGTCTCCGGCCAGCGTGGCCGCCACGCCCGCGACGTCGACGGCCGTGGCCCCCGGCGCCTGGCCCGACACCGTGACGGTGGGCGCGGCCACGAGGCTGCCGCCCGTCGGCTGGTCGATCGTGACCACGGGCAGCTTCCCGCGCGTCACGCTGATCGTCCGGCTGGTCACGTTCCCAGCCGGATCCTCGGCCTCGAGGACGATCGCGTTGGCGCCGAGCGCGAGGGGCAAGGCCACGTCGAAGGCGCCGTCCACCAGCGTGAGCGGCTGGCCGTCGAGCGTCAGCCGCACGAAGCCGTTGGCGTCGGATGCCGTGCCGGCCACGTTGACCAGTGACAGCACGGTGAGGGTGCCATCGGCCGGCGAGTCGATCGACGCGGCGGGATCGATGGTGTCGAGCGTGACGTCAACCGTCGCGGTGGCCTGACCGAAATCGTTCACCACCGTGACGTCGATCGCGTTGCTCCCCTCCGCCAGGTCCGCATCCGCCTGGAAGCTCGAGCCGCTGAGCGTCGCCGGCGTCCCGCCCACGGAAACCGTCACGGGCAGCGTGCCGGTGACACTCCCGCTCACGCCGACCGGCGCGGCGGCCACGAACGCTCCGTCGAGCGGGTCGGTGATCGCGACCGTCGGCGCCTCGCCGCGCTCCACTGTGATCGTGGCGGTGGCAGTCGAGCCGGCCAGGTCCGTTGCCACCACCGCGATCGGATTGACTCCGAGCGCGAGCGCGAGCGGCGCCGAGAAGTCGGAGCCGACCAGCGAGCCGAGGATGTCGGTGCCGTTGAGCTCGAGGCTCGCCAGACCGGTGACGTCCGTGACGCTGCCCTCGACCTGGACGACGGCTTCCGTCAGCTTCGCGCCGTTGGAGGGCGCCGTGATGGCCACCGTCGGCGGCGTGTCGAGCACCACGTCGATCCGCTGGTCGGTCGCTCCCGCCGCGTTGGTCGCGACCGCCGCGATCTCGTTCGCTCCCTCCACGAGCGCGACCTCGGCGCCGAAGGTTCCACCCGTGATCGTGGCGAGCTCGCCGTTCACGGTGACCGAGTCGGCGTTCGAGACCGTTCCGGAGACGACGACGGGGGTCGCCGTCAGCAGCGCGCCGTCGAGCGGGTCGAGGATCGCGACCTCGGGCGGCTGGCCGACGGCCACCGCCCCCTCGATCGCGCCCGCGTCGAAGCGCGCCTCGCCGTCGCCGTCGCCGTCCTGGGGCCGGGCCATGGGGTCGAAGAAGTCGGCCTCGAGGATGGCGTCCGCCGTCGGGGGCAGGCCCAGCGTGCGGGGGTCGAGGCCGGCGTCGCGCGCCGGCGAGCCGGGGGCCAGGCTGAAGTCGACCGCCGACGTCAGCTCCGACCCCGCCGCCTCGAGGTACACGGCGGCCAGGTCAGCGCACGACGTGCTCTGGGCGACACCCTCGCCCTCCGCCCCGCCCGGCGTGAGGTTGCCGCCATCGGTGGGGTCGAGCGCCGGCCCGTTGATCTCGCCGCCGCTGTTCGCGCACAGCAGGTTGTGGAGCAGCGTGATGCCCTCGGGCTGCGAACTCGACGAACCCTCGCGTTTGACGCCGAAGCGCCCCCCCGTCGAGCCCGAGGCGGTCCCGTTGGCCGTGATCAGGTTGTTCGCGATCACCATCTCGTGCGAGCGGCCGACCTTGATGCCATTCCAGCCGTTCGCGTGGATCGTGTTCCCGACGATCGTGTGCGGGCCGCCGTTCGCGTCGGTCATGGCGATCCCGTTGCGCGTGTTGCCGTAGATCAGATTGTTGGCGATCAGCGTCTCGGGATTGCCGCGCGCGATCTCGATGCCGCCGTTGCAGGAGCTGTTTCCGTTCCCGTGGATCCGGTTGCCCACGATGTGGATGTGCCGGTTCTGCGAGCTGCCGCCGTCCAGCTTGACGGCGCGGCCGCCGGCTCCCGTGATCACGAGGCCGCGCACGGTGACGAAGCGCGACTTCTTGAAGCGGACGGCCCAGCCGCCCGAGCAGGTGTCCTTGGCGCCGTCCAGGATCACGCTGCCCGCGGGCGCGAGCGGATCCGCCTCGATCACGACCCGGTCCGCCTCGAGGGCGAGATCGGTGTTGTTGATCTCGCTCACGTCCACCTGCTCGATGTAGGTGCCGGCCTGGATGCGGATCGTGTCCATCGCCACGGCGACGTCCACCGCCGCCTGGATGGTGTCGTAGCAGGGAGCCAGGCCCTGGCAGGCCGGGTCGATGTTGTTGACGTATCGGAACTTGGGAATCGCGGCGGGGTCGACGGGCGGAGCGGTGCCCTCGACGGCGCCGCGCGTGAAGGTGCTGGTGCCGTCGCCGTCGTCGTCCTGCGGCCGGCTGCCGGCCGCAGCGTAGTCCGAGACCAGGCTCGGGGTCAGTTCGGCCGGGAGTCCGAGGGTGCGCGGGTCCGCGCCGGTATCGACCAGCGGACCGCCCGCCACGGGCGTGAAGTCGTCGTCGGCGGTCCCATCGAGGCGGTCGGTCCCGAGCACGTTGGAGAACAGCGCGAAGCGGTCTTCGCAGCCGGGGCTCGCGGCGACACCGCTCCCCTCGGATCCGCTCGGTGTCAGGTTCGCGGCGTCGGTCGCGTCGAGCACGTCCCCGTGAATCTCTTCGAGGCGGTTGCCGCAGGAGACGTTCGCGATCAGGGTCACGTCTTCGGGGCCGCCGCCGACGCGCTGGATGCCGTGTCGGTCGCCGCTCCCCGACGCCTCGCCGTTCTGGAACACCACGTTGTTCACCAGGGTGGCGACGTGGTTCCTGCCGATCTTGATCCCGTTCCAGAGATTGCGCCCGACCGTGTTGCCGACGACCCGATGCGGCCCGCCGCCCGACTCCTTGAAAACGATCCCGTTGCGGCCGTTCCCGTAGACCAGGTTGTTGAGCACGTCGATGTCCGCGTTCGACCGGCCGACCTGGATGCCGCCGTTGCACGATCCGGAGCCGTTGCCGTAGATGCGGTTCCGCTCGATCCGGATGCCTTCGCTGTGGTTCGAGCCCCCTTGCAGCAGCACGGCCGTCCCGCCGGCCCCCGTGACCGTGAGCCCCCGGATCGTGACCCGCTTGGAGCGGCGGATCCGGATCGCGTTGCCGTTGGTGCACTGCTCGAAGGGAGGATCGAGCACCACGCTCCCGACGGGCGCTGCCGGATCCGCCTCGAGCACGATGCGGTCGGCCTCGTCGACGGAGGCGGCGTTCAGGTCCTCGATCAGGAGCTTCTCGGCATAGCTCCCGGCGCGAATCTGGATCCGGTCCCCGGCCGCAGCCGCGTCGATCGCGTCCTGGATGAGGGCGAAGCAGGGAGTCGACCCGCCGCAGCCGGGGTCTTCAGCGTCGACGACGAGGGTTTCACCCGAGGCCGCGACCGAGACGAGCGCCACCACGAGCCCCGCGATCGCGGAGAGCGGACCTGCCCGCGCGGCGAACGAGCGCTCGGGGCCGGCGACAGCACGAGGCGGCCCGGCAGCAGCCCTGCCAGGCTCCACTCTAGGGGGCAACTCCAACTCCTGGACCCGGCCCGGCCCGTCACCGGATCCTCAAACGCGTCCCATCTTCCCACACGACGAGCGGGGGAGCCCGTCGAACCAGCGCGGCACTCTATTGCGAAACCAACCGCGGAGTAAAGAGCCAAACGACATCGAGTCGAAGATCGCTGCGCGAAGCGAGGTGCTACGCGTTGCCTCCGAGCTGCGACGACCGCATCACCGATGACTCGATGTGCCGTCTGCATCGGGTCCTTTTCGAGAATGCGACTTCCCGCTCCGCATCGTGGCGGGCACCTGGCGCTGGAACGCTTCGGGGCAAACGAGCC
>JASJBO010000253.1 GCA_030066475.1 Myxococcota bacterium | reverse complement strand
CTCCCGGCCGTCCTTGCCGAGGCGCTTGAACTCGCCGGTGTCGTACTCGCCGCGGCCCAGCCGCTTCCAGAACTCGGCGTACTCGGAAGAGCGCGCGTAGTCGGGCTCGCAGAAGATGCGGTGGTGCTGGCCGACGATCTCCTCCAGCCGGTAGCCCATGGCGTCGAGGAACTTGTCGTTCGCCGTGATGATGGTGCCGTCCAGCTCGAACTCGATGACCGCGCGAGACCGGTTGATGGCCTCGACCTTGCCCTCGTACTCGGCGTTCTCGAGCTTGCTCGCCGTCACGTCGGTGGCGAACTTCACGACCTTGAAGGGGCGGCCGTCCGCGTCCAGGATCGGGTTGTAGGAGGCCTGGAGCCAGATCTCCCGGCCGTCCTTGCCGAGGCGCTTGAACTCGCCGGTGTCGTACTCGCCGCGGCCCAGCCGCTGCCAGAACTCGGCGTAGTCCGCCGAGCGCGCGTAGTCGGGCTCGCAGAAGATGCGGTGGTGCTGGCCGACGATCTCCTCCAGGCGGTAGCCCATGGCGCCGAGGAAGTTGTCGTTGGCGGTGATGATGGTGCCGTCCAGCTCGAACTCGATCACCGCCTGGGCCCGGTCGATGGCCTGGACCTTGCCCTCGTACTCGGCGTACTCAAGCTTCGTCTGCGTGACGTCGGTCGCGAACTTCACGATCTTCGCGGGCCGCCCGTCCTCGCCGAGGACCGGGTTGTAGGAGGCCTGGAGCCAGACCTCCCGACCGTCCTTTCCGAGCCGCTTGAACTCCCCGGTGTCCGCCTTGCCGCTGCGCAGCCGCTTCCAGAACTCCTCGTAGCCCGAGCTGTCCGCATAGCCGGGCTCGCAGAAGATCCGGTGGTGCTGGCCCACGACCTCGCCGAGCTCGTAGCCGAAGGTGCGCAGGAAGTTCTCGTTGGCCGCGAGGACGGTGCCGTCGAGCGCGAACTCGATGATGGCCTGGGCCTTGTCGAGCGCCTGGTAGACGGCTTGCAGCTCCGACGTGGCGATCTGCGCGGACGCTTGGCTCGGCATCGGGGCCTCCATCTGCCGGCATCCCGGGCCGCCGGCTGGCTTCGTAGAATAACCTAGGGTCCCCTCGGGATCGCGGCCGGGGTCAGCGTCCCGACCCGGAGCTCCGGTCGGCTTCGCTCTGGCAGGCGAGGCAGAACGGCGCCTCCGGTCTCGCACCGAGCCGCCGGATCCCGATCGGCGCCTCGCACCGGCGGCAGAGCCCGTACTCGCCCCGGTCGATCGCCTGGAGCGCCATCTGGCACTGCGCCAGGCGGAGCTCGGCGACGCCCCGCGAGGCGCTCGCCATGGCCTGGCTCTGCATGGCGTCCATCCGGGACAGGCGCCCCACCCGGGTCTGGTCGAGCGGGACGGGCTGCGCGGAGTCTGCGCCTCCCGCCAGCCGGGCCTCGAGGTCGCGCTTCAGGGACTCCAGCTGTTCGCGGAGCGCCTCCACCTGCGCACGGGTCAGCTCTTCTTCCACCAGACCAGCAGACTACCAGGAGGAGCGTGCGGGTTCCGCTCGCGCGCTGGCTCGCCTCGCTGCGCCGTCGGGCGCCGCAGCCGGCCGCTCCGGTATCATCCTCTCGTGGGCAGGAAGCCGTCGATTCGATGAGCGGAGACCGTCAGCCGCTCCCCGACTCCATGCCCATCGTCGAGCGGGCGATGGCCGACCCCGAGCGCAGCCCGGTCTACCAGGAGCCGGAGCTCACCGCACCCACCGACCTGTGCGACGCGCGCGGCGGGCTGAATCCGGAGGCGGTCGGGTGGTCGCGGCGGCCGCTGGTGCGCGCCAACCTGCGCGGCCACTGGCCCCGCAAGAAGCGCTGGAACTTCTGGAACTGGATCGATCCGGACTTCGTGTTCTCGGTGACGCTGGCCGACATCGACTACGCGGCGTTCTGCGCGGTGTCGTTCACCGACTTCGCGTCGGGCGAGCGCCACGAGGGCATCTCGCTCGGGCGCCCGCGCCGCTTCGAGATGCCGGAGCACGTCGAGCGCACGGTCGCCTATCGGGGCGGCGGCATGGAGTACCGCAACGCGAGCGGACCGGACGGCTGGGAGGTGCGCTTCCGCGGCCCCGCCCGCGACGGGACGGCGATCGAGGCCGACTTCAGCGTGGGGCGCCCCGCGGGCCACGAGAGCCTCGACATCGTGGTGCCCTGGAGCCGCGATCGCTTCCAGCTCAACTCGAAGCACAACACGCTGCCCTGCCAGGGCTCCGTCACGGTGGGCGGACGTCGCTACGTCCTCGACCCGGCCCGCTGCCACGGCGTGCAGGACTACGGGCGTGGCATCTGGCCCTACCGCTCGTTCTGGAACTGGGGCGCCGCCACGGGGGTGCAGGACGGCGTGCGCGTGGGCGTGAACGTCGGTGCGAAGTGGACCACCGGCACCGGCATCAACGAGAACGCGCTGTGCGTGGACGGGCGGCTCTACAAGGTGATGGAGGATCTGCGCTGGGACTACGACCCCGGCGACTGGCGCAAGCCCTGGCGCGTGCGCGCCGAGCACTCGGGCGCGCTGGACCTGACGCTCGCGCCCCGCTACGAGCACCGCTCGCGCATGGGGCTCGGCCCGGTCTCGAGCGCCGGCGTCTGCTGCTTCGGGAGCTGGAGCGGCACGCTGCGTTTCGAAGGCCGTACGCTCGAGGTGCGCGACCTGCCGGGCTGGGCGGAGGAGTTCGCGCATCGCTGGTGAGGTGACGAGCGCCCGCGGGGCGCTGGTGGAACGGCTCGTCGACCGCGTGTTCTGATCCGACGCGCGAACGGGTGGGTTCGCGCTGCCGCGTTCCTGCGCGTCGCTCGCGGCAGGGTGTGAACCCGAGACGCAGCTCGGCGGCAGCGCGCGACGAGGGGACACGCGGCCGGGCGTCCAGCTCAACTCGCGCGCCGCGGCGGCCGATCCGTGCCCTGGACGCGAGGCCGGACGTACGGGAGACCGCTATGTCTGCGTCACCGACCCTCGCGCTCAGCCGGCTGCTCCTGGCGGGCTCGCTGCTCGCGCTCGCCGCGCTCACGGGCTGCGTCGTCCACCATTACGACGGCGACTCGCGCGCACCGATCGTCACGGCCCCGCCCCACGTGGTTCCGCAGGGCCACGTCTACCAATACGCGGACCACGACGTCGCGCTCGTCTACGACCAGGCGTGGGGCGGCTACTGGCTGCGCGACTACCGGAGTCACTACTACTACCGGAGCCACTACTACCGGCGCTTCGGGAGCAGCTGGTACCGCGCGCGTCACCCGGGCGGTCCCTGGCGTCCCGTGCAGGCGCACGCGCTGCCGGCCTCGCTCGAGCGGCACTACGACCGCATCGAGCGCAAGGCGGCCAAGCAGAGCTGGCGCGAGGCCAAGCGCGAGTACCGGCAGGAGCGCAAGCAGACGCGGCGCGAGCAGAAGCTGGAGCGCAAGGACGCCCGCCGCGATGCGAAGCAGGCGCGGCGTGAGGCGCGCCACGAGCATCGCACAGAGCGCCGCGAAACGCGCCAGGAGCACAAGGAGGCCGTGCGCGAGGCGCGTGAGGAGCGGCAGGACGCGCGGCGCGAGGCCAAGCAGGAGGCGCGCGAGACGCGTCGGGAGGCGAAGCAGGAAGCGCGCGAGGCGCGCCACGACCGCAAGCAGGAGCGCAAGCAGGCCAAGCGCGAGCGCCGCGCCGAGAAGAAGCAGCAGAAGAAGGACAAGAAGAAGGGACAGGTCGAGGAGGAGGTCGTGCCGGCGAACCTGGAGTGACCCGAGCCCGACCGGTGGGTCGACCACCCGGCTGGATCGCGACGGCCACGAAGCCGATCGAGGCGTCTGGCTGATGCCGATCAGGGCCGCAGGTGGAAGGCGCGCCGTCCCGGCTCGCGCAGCGGCGCCGCCAGATTCGCGAACTCGCACAGCAGCGGGCGCGTGTTGCGCGGGTCGATGATCTCCTCGACCAGGAACGCCTCGGCGGTGCGGAAGGGCGAGCGCACGGCGTTGAGGCGCGTCTCGATCTCGCGGCGCAGCGTCTCGGGGTCCTCGGCCGCCTCGAGCTGCGACTTGTAGGCCGCCTCGATCCCGCCCTCGACGGGCAGCGAGCCCCAGTCGCCCGACGGCCAGGCGTAGCGGTACGGGTAGCGCGAGCCGTTGGCGTGCGCGGCTCCGGCCACCCCGAACGCCTTGCGCACCAGCACCGAGCACCACGGCACCGTCGCCTGGTACACCGAGGCGAGCGCGCGTGCGCCGTGGCGGATCGTCGCGGCCTGCTCTGCCTGGAGCCCGATCAGGAAGCCCGGGTTGTCGACCAGGTGCACGACCGGCAGATGGAAGGTCTCGGCCAGCTCGACGAAGCGGGTGGCCTTCTGCGAGGCGTCGGCGGTCCAGCCGCCGCCGTACTGGTACGGGTCGCTCGCGAGCACGGCGACGGGCCAGCCGTCGAGCCGCGCCAGGCCGGTGATCAGCGAGCGGCCCCAGAGCCGCCCGATCTCGAGCCACGAGCCGCGGTCGACCACGGCCTCGACGATCGAGCGCATCTTGTAGACCTTGCGGCGGTCGCGCGGCACGACGTCGATCAGGAACGCCTCGCGCCGGTCGGGGTCGTCGTCGCAGGCGCCGCGCGGTGGCAGCGCGTGCACCGAGCTCGGCAGGTAGGACAGGAAGCGCCGGGCGCGCTCGAAGGCCTCCTGCTCGCTCTCCACCTCGTCGTCCACGGCACCGTTGCGCGCGTGGATGCGCGTGCCGCCGAGCTCCTCCTTGGTGACGTCCTGACCGACGCGCTTCACGACCGGCGGACCCGCCACGAACATCTGCCCGTGCTCCTTCACGAGCAGGGAGTAGTGCGCGGTCACCAGGCGCGCCGCGCCCAGGCCGGCCACCGGCCCCAGACCGAGCGCCACCACCGGCACCTGCGCGAGGTTGTCGACCACCGTCTCCCAGCCGGGGTTGACCGGCACGTAGGTGCGCGCGTTGCGGGCGTCGAGCGTCTTCACCGACCCGCCGCCGCCGGTGCCGTCGATCATGCGGATCAGCGGCAGGCGCAGCTCGTTGGCCATCTTCTCGGCGACCACGAGCTTCATGTGGATCGACGCGTCCGCGGCGCCGCCGCGCACCGTGAAGTCGTCCCCGGTCACCACTACGGGGCGCCCCTCGACGCGGGCGCGCCCGAACACGAAGTTCGCGGGCGTGAACTCGAGGAGCTGGCCGTCCTCGTCGTAGCGGGCCTTGCCGCTGATCGCGCCGATCTCGTGCAGGCTGTCGGGGTCGATCACCGCGTCGAGCCGCTCGCGCACCGTGAGCTTGCCGCGCGACTTCTGCCGCTCGACCTTCTCGGTGCCGCCCATCTCGAGCGCGAGCTTCTCGCGGCGGCGCAGCTCGTCGACTTCCTTCTGCCAGCTCATCTCAGGGCGAGACCTCGATCGCCTGGGAGTCGCGGGGCAGCGACACGCGGGTGCCGTCGCGGCCCACCGTCACGTCGCCCCCGTAGACCTCGTCGACCCCTTCGAGGAAGACCGTCTCGAGCCCGGGGATCGGCAGGGGCGGCACCACGTGCGTGTAGAGCAGGTGCGGCACCTCCGCCTCGCGGGCGATCTCGGCGGCCTCCACGGGCGTCGTGTGGTAGTCGGGGATGTCGCTGGTGATCTTCGCCAGGTTGGGGCGGTCGTTCGCCGTGGCGGCCTCGTTCATCAGCGCGACGAGCTGCGTGGCCAGGGCCTCGTGGACCAGCAGGTCGACGCCCTTGGCGAACCGAGCCAGGTTCTCGGACTTCTTGGTGTCGCCGCTCACGAGCAGCGCGCGCCCGCCGTAGTCGAAGCGGTAGCCCACGGCGGGGTCGACCGGCTCGTGCTCGACGCGGAACGCGGTGACGCGCACGTCGTCGCGGTCCCACACGACCGCCGACTCGCCGGGGGCCGGTGTCCGGAAGGGGCGCGCGTCGAGCCCGGCGCCACCCGGCGGCATGGTGGCCTCGCCGTGGTGGGCCACCCGGTAGCGGACGTCGGCCGCGTAGGCGCGGTTGAAGCCCGAGACCACCTGTGCGACGCCGGTCGGGCCGAACACCGGGAGGGGTGTCTCGCGCGCGGCGTTTGCCCAGCGCATCAGCGCGAGCTCGCCGAGACCGTCGATGTGGTCGGAGTGGAAGTGGGTCAGGAACACCGCCTCCACCCGTCCCGCGGGCACGCGCATCGGGCCCAGGTTGCGCGCGCCGCCGGTGCCCGCGTCCACCACGAAGATCGTGCGCCCCGCGATGACGGCGGTGCACGGCCCCGAGCGCACGGGGTCGGGCAACGGTCCGCCCGCACCGCACAGCACGACGTGGAGGCCGTCGGACAGCTCCGCGCTCAGGTCGGCGTTGAGGTTGCGGTCGAGCCCGATGCGCATGACGCGCTTGGCGAGCGGTGCGCGGAACAGGGCCGCGAGCGCGCCCACGACCAAGATGGCGAGAAGCGCCGAAACCAGGATCCTGCGCAGCATGGACCTCCCCTCGGCGGGATCGTCTCACATCTGACACGCCGCGTGCCACATCCATCCGGGGACCGCGCTCGGCGGACTCGCCTTCGGTGCGCGGCGTTGCGCCGCTCGCGAGACGTGTGCACTGCGCGGCGCCGCGCGGGAAGGCGGCGCGCCAACCGGCGTTTCACGTGCAGCGTTCTGGCTCCCGCGGGGCCGCGCCGCGCTCGCGAGCGCCTACCCCCGCCCGACTGGAAACGGTATGGTCCGCTCATCCCCCCTTCCCCAGAGCCGCCACCGTCGGAGACGCCCCCCTTTGAGCCAGCTGACTCCCGAGCTTCGGGAACGCATCCACAACACCATCCGCTTCCTGGCCGTCGACGCCGTCGAGAAGGCCAACAGCGGGCATCCGGGTGCGCCGATGGGCCTGGCGCCCGTGGCGCTGGCGATCTGGGACGGGCACCTGCGCTTCGACCCGACCGATCCCGCCTGGCCGCTGCGCGATCGCTTCGTGCTGTCGGCCGGGCACGCGTCGATGCTGCTCTACTCGCTGCTCCACCTCTACGGCTACGACGTGCCGATGGCCGAGATCGAGCGCTTCCGCCAGCTCGGCGCGCGCACGCCCGGTCACCCGGAGTACGGCGACACGCCCGGCGTCGAGACCACCACGGGTCCGCTGGGGCAGGGCATCGCCAACGCGGTGGGCCTGGCACTGGCCGCGCGCATGACGCGCGCGCGCTTCGGCCGCGACGGCGAGGGTCCTGGACACCACCGCGTGTACGGGATCTGCTCCGACGGCGACCTGATGGAGGGCATCTCGGCCGAGGCCGGCTCGCTGGCCGGGCACCTGGGCCTGGGCAACCTCGTGCTCGTCTACGACGACAACCGCATCACGATCGACGGCACCACCGAGATCTCGATGAGCGAGGACGTGGCGGGGCGCTTCGAGGCGCAGCGCTGGCACGTGCAGCAGGTCGACGGGCTCGACGTCGACGGCGTGCACCGCGCGCTCGACGCCGCCAAGGCCGAGGCCGACCGGCCGTCGCTGATCATCGCCCGCACCACGATCGGCTTCGGGAGCCCCGGCAAGGCCAACACGTCCGACTCGCACGGCGCGGCACTGGGGCCCGACGAGGTGCGCGCCACCAAGGAGAACCTGGGCTGGCCGCAGTCGCCCCCGTTCCTGGTTCCGGACGACGTGCGCACCTGGTTCGACGGCCGCATCGCGGCCAAGCGCGCGGAGCGCGAGGCGTGCGACGCGCGGCTCGACGCCTGGCGCGCGGCGCACCGCGAGCTGGCCGAGAGCTGGGAGCGGCAGCGCGAGCGGCGCGCGCCCGACGGCCTGACCGACGCGCTGGCCGAGGGCTGGGAGGGCGTGAAGGCGGCCACGCGCAAGCACTCGGGCACGGCGCTCAACCGCGTGGCCGAGCTGGCGCCCTATCTGATCGGCGGCTCCGCCGACCTGGCCGGCTCGAACGTCAGCACCATCAAGGGCGCCGACTCCGTCGGGCCCGCCGCGATGAACGGCGACCCCTTCGCGGGCAGCAACCTGCACTTCGGCGTGCGCGAGCACGGCATGGGCGGGATCGTCAACGGCATCGCCCTCGACGGCACCTTCCTGCCGTACGCCGCCACGTTCCTGGTGTTCAGCGACTACATGCGGCCCTCGATCCGCCTGGCGGCGCTGATGGGACTGCGCACGCTCTACGTCTTCACCCACGACTCGATCTTCCTGGGCGAGGACGGCCCCACCCACCAGCCGGTCGAGCAGCTCGACGCGCTGCGGGCGATTCCCAACCTCGCGGTGTTCCGTCCCGCGGACGGCCTCGAGACCGGCATGGCCTGGGCCTGGGCACTCGAGCGCGCCTGCGGCCCCGCGGCGTTCTGCCTGACCCGCCAGGGCGTGCCGGCGCTCGACCGTCCGGCCGGCTTCGCGGCGCGCGACGTCTGGCGCGGCGCCTACGCCGTGGTGGAGCCCGCCGGCCGGCCCGACGCGGTGCTGCTGGCCAGCGGGTCGGAGGTGTCGCTCGTCTGCGACGCCGCGGACAAGCTGGCCACGGAGGGCGTGGCGGTGAGGGTGGTCTCGGCGCCCTGCCTCGAGCTGCTGGCCGAGCAGCCGGAGGACTATCGGCAGGGCCTGCTGCCCCAGGACGGCACGCCGATCCTGGCGGTCGAGGCGGCGCTGGGCGAGAGCCTGCGGCGCTGGATCGGGCCGCGCGGGGCGATCCAGGGCATCGGCCGCTTCGGCGCCTCGGCGCCGGCCGGCGACCTGGCCGAGGAGTTCGGCTTCACGCCCGACGCGGTCGTGGCGCGGCTGCGAACGCTGCTCTGATCCGCTGATCCGGCGCGGCGCGAGCCGCGCCGGGAACCCGTCGGGTCCCCACCGGCACTCAAGTCCGTGGGCTTGAGGCCCGACAAGCGGGGTGGTATCTCTCCGCCCCGCCGTCCTGTGGGAGTCCCATCGTGAGCACGCTTGCCTGGATCGCCATCGGAGCCGTGGGATTCGTGGCCCTGATGTGGCTGATCGTGTCGTTCTCGTCTCCGGGCCGCGGCCGCAGCATCGTCGAGTGGCTCGGCGCCACGGGGCTCTTCGTCGCGCTCTCCTGCTTCTTCGCGAACCTCTTCCTGCGCTCCCAGGAGGCCGGCTCGCTGGCCGGCCTGATCGCCTTCGGCTTCCTGGGCACGATCTTCTCGCTCGGCCTGCTGGTGAGCCTGTTCAAGCTGCTCGGTGCGATGCGGGGCAGCGCTTCGACGAATCTCAGCGCTACGAACTGACCCGGCCTGATGGACTTCGCTCGCCTGCGGCTCGCTGCGCGCTCCGCCGCTGCGCGGCTGCGCTTGCGGTGGTGCCGTCAGGTATCTCGTTGCTTGGGCGGAGACGGCCTGATGGACTCCGCTCGCCTTCGGCTCGCTGCGCGCTCCGCCGCTGCGCGGCTGCGCTTGCAGTGGACTTCGCTCGCCTTCGGCTCGCTGCGCGCTTCGCCGCTGCGCGGCTGCGCTTGCGCGGGCGGCCTCTCGTGGTACGTCCGAGCTGGCAGGCCGGCGTGACTCGGTTCTGGCTCAGCGGTAGTCGTGGGAGTCGGGCAGGGTGGCGTCGGCGCCGTGGGCGTCCCATGTCTTCGGGGCGGGGGCGTTCACGGGTTGCTCGAGGCGCAGCGGGGCGAGCTGGCGCACGCGCAGGTGGATCACGCCGTCGACGTTCTGGACCGGGCCCGCGAGCTCGAGCAGCGACGCGGTGTGGAGCGGGACGCGGAAGCGCTTGAACTGGGGCGGCGTGAGCACGGCGTTGGCCGTGCCGGTCTCGTCCTCGAGCGTGAGGAAGCACATGCCCTTCGCCGAGCCGGGCCGCTGGCGCACGATCACGTGACCGGCGAGGCGAGCGATCTGGCCGTCCGGCACCTCGCGCAGCTCGGCGGCCGAGCGCACGCCGCGCGCGCGCAGTCGCTCGCGCAGGTGCGCCATCACGTGCGGCCCGGTGCTGAGCCCGCTCGAGCGGTAGTCGGCCAGCGTCTCCTCGATCGGTCCCATCTCGGGGAGCGGGGAGGGCGCCGGCGGCGGCGGCGCGCCCGCGAACAGCGAGCGCGGGTCGCGGTCGAGGGCGGACACCTGCCAGAGCGCCTCGCGCCGCGACGACGCCCGCGGGTCGATCGAGGCGAGCGCGCCCAGCTCGGCCAGCGTCAGCAGCTCGTCGCGACGCAGGCCGGCGCGCTTCGCCAGGTCGGCGACGTCGGCGAAGGGCTGCTCGGCGCGCGCGGACTCGATCGCCAGACCCCGTTCTTCGCGCAGACCTTGCGCGAAGCGCAGGCCGATGCGAACAGCGGGTCCGGCCTGGTGGACTCCGCTCGCCTTCGGCTCGCTGCGCGCGCCGCCGGAGGAACCGGCGGCGCTTGCGCCGGCCCTATGGACTTCGCTCGCCTGCGGCTCGCTGCGCGCGCCTTCGGTGCTTGCGGGGGTGCCTGCGTGGGGAGGGGTTGCCGGTGCGAGCGCGTCTTGATGGACTTCGCTCGCCTTCGGCTCGCTGCGCGCGCCTTCGGCGCTTGCGGCAGGTTCCAGGTCGGTCAGCCACTTCGAGTGGGCCACGTCGATCGGGCGCACCTCGACGCCGTGGCGCTGGGCGTCCTTCACCAGGCTGGCGGGGGAGTAGAAGCCCATCGGCCAGGCGTTGAGCAGGCCCGCCAGGAAGGCGGCCGGGTGGTGGCACTTGAGGTAGGACGAGGCGTAGGCGATCAGCGCGAAGCTGGCGGCGTGCGACTCGGGGAAGCCGTAGAGCGCGAACGAGGTGATGCCGCGCACGATGTCGTCCTGCACGGTGCCCGAGATGCCGCGCGCCTCCATGCCCTGCCGCAGCCGCGCCTCGATGCGCGCCATGCGCTCGGCCGAGCGCTTGAAGCCCATCGCGCGGCGCAGCTCCTCGGCCTCGCCGCCGGTGAAGCCGGCCGCCGCCATGGCGATGCGCAACAGCTGCTCCTGGAACAGCGGCACGCCGAGCGTGCGGCGCAGGATCGGCTCGAGCGAGGGGTGGGCGTACTCGACCGGCTCGCGCCCGTTCCGCCGGTTCAGGTACGGGTGCACCATCTTGCCCACGATCGGACCGGGCCGGATGATCGCCACCTCCACCACCAGGTCGTAGAAGCGCTCGGGCCTCATGCGCGGCAGGGTGGCCATCTGCGCGCGGCTCTCGATCTGGAAGGTGCCCATGGTGTCGGCGCGCTGGATCATCGCGTAGGTGGCGGGGTCGTCGGGGGGGAGCTGCGCCAGGTCGATCCGCACGCCCTCGTGGCGGCGCGCCAGCTCGAGGGTGTGCTCGAGCGCGTTCAGCATGCCGAGCCCCAGCAGGTCGATCTTGATGATGCCGAGGTCGGCGCAGTCCTCCTTGTCCCACTGCACGATGCGCCGGTCGTTCATGGCGGCGGGCTCGATCGGCACCACCTCGTCGAGGCGCCCGGCTGCGATCACGATGCCGCCCGAGTGCTGGCCCAGGTGGCGGGGCAGGCCGCGCACGCGCTCCACCAGGTCGAGCAGCAGCCGGATGCGAGGCGCGGCGGGGTCGACCCCGCCCTGACGCAGCACCGCGCGCGTCTCGTCGAGGTCCTCGCGCAGGCTGAGCGTCGAGAGCACCTTCGAGAGCCGGTCGATCGCGTCGATCTCGAGGCCCAGCACCTTGCCCATCTCGCGCACGGCGAGCCGCGTGCGGTAGGTGATCACCACGGCCGTCATCGCGGCGCCGCGCCGGCCGTAGCGCTCGAACACGTACTGGATCGCCTGCTCGCGCTGGTCGCCCGAGGGCAGGTCGATGTCGATGTCGGGCCACTCGCCGCGCTCCTCGGACAGGAAGCGCTCGAAGAGCAGCTCCATGCCGACCGGGTCGACGGCCGTGATGCCGAGCGCGTAGCAGACGGCGCTGTTCGCGGCCGAGCCGCGCCCCTGGGCCAGCATGCCGCGCTCGCGCGCGAAGCGGGCGATGTCCCAGACGATCAGGAAGTAGCCGGCCAGGTCGAGCTTCTCGATCAGCGCGAGCTCGTGCTCGATCTGGCGGCGCGCGCGCGGCGGCAGCGGCGTGCCGTAGCGCCCGCGCGCGCCGTCCCAGGTGAGCCGGCGCAGCAGCGAGGCCTGGGTCTCGCCCGCCTCGACCGGGAAGGTCGGGAAGCGGTAGCCCAGGTCGCCGAGCCGGAAGGCGCAGCGCTCGGCCACGGCGCGCGTGGCGCGCACCCAGGCGGGGCGGTCGGCGAAGCGGCGCGCCAGCTCGGCCGGCGTGCGCAGGTGGCGCTCGGCGTTCGGCGCCAGCAGCCGCCCCGCGGCGTCGAGCTTCACCTTGTGGCGCAGGCAGGTGAGCGCGTCGAA
>JASJBO010000252.1 GCA_030066475.1 Myxococcota bacterium | reverse complement strand
CCACCGTGCTTCGCGAACCCAAAGCGCGCGGCCGTCAGCTGCAGCGGCCATGTTAGCCAGCGCCCCGGTTGGTAGCCGAGCGGAGGACGACCACGCTCGCGGACCACAACCGTCCCGGAGTGCCACAGCGGCGCCAGCCGCCCGGGCACCACGAGCCGCTGGTGGTACGGCCCGGCGGTCGGGCGCAGGCAGGCACCCAAGGCAACCCTCTACCATCTTGGGCAGCGCCGCCCTCCGCGAAGCAAGTGGGACTGGGCCGCCAAGAATCGACCGAAGGCCTTCGGGAAGGCTTGGTGTTGCGACGCACCCAATAGTGCCACGTCGTTCGCGAGCCTCAGCGGTTCGAGGACATGCCGCCTTCGCGAGCGACGGCAACACGACCGCGACTCAAGCCTAGAGAGAGAAGATCAAGCGAAGGGCAGTCGGCGGCTGGCTAACGGATCAGGGGTTGAGCTGCCGCCCGCCCGATCCTCCAGAGGAGTATCGCCCGGCTGCCGCCCGCGCGCACACCACCAACCCGGGCGGCAGCCGGTCTGGATGCTCGCGCGGCGAGCAAGTGGCGGGCGGTCTGCTCCAACCCCGTGTTAGACCGCGCGTCACGCGAGTCCGTAGCAGGACAGGATGCTTCACAGTGCTGAAGGAAGGGGGGCTCAAAGGCCCAGGAATCGGCCGAGCAGCATGCCGGGAAGCCAGCAGAGAAAAGCGAGGGCCAAGTACTGGAGAAAGGGAAGCACCTGCGAGCTCTGCCAGAATACACCTCGGTTCTCTAGCACGATCTGGAACGCCCGGTACCAGAAGAAGAGCCCGGCCGGACCACCGACCAGGAGAGCGAGAAGGAACGCAGCCCCAGCGCTGTTGGGAATGCCGTTGTCCACCCGGTCCGCCGCGCGGTCTAACTACTAATGGCTTGCACCAGGGTACCCCAAGACCCTGCAACTCTGCGCTGCATAATTCCCTGGGCCGGGTGGGCAGAGTGACGGGATCCGGCGCGGTGGCGGGAGCTTGCGGGAGGGCGTGGCGCGCGATAGGTGGCGCCACTGCTGCGAGGCTTCGCAGCCCAATCGCCCCGGCAGAAGGGCGCGTGACGGCCCAGCTGTGATGCTGCAGCCCAATTTCGCGGGCGGAGCGGGGCCGGTGCGGGGAAGTGTCGGGATTCGCGGCAGATTCGCCCGGCCTGGGTGGAGCGGTCGGGTGCAGATGCTGCGGAGGGCTGCGGAGGGCCACCTCGGCGCCGGCGAACGGTGCCGCCGCTACAGGCGATCTGCCGGGCTGGAGACGCCGAGCGGACCCCGGTCGAGGACGTGGGTGTAGATCATGGTGGTCTTGAGGTCGCGGTGGCCCAGCAGCTCCTGGACGGTGCGGATGTCGGAGCCGTCCTCCAGCAGGTGGGTGGCGAACGAGTGGCGGAGGCTGTGGCAGGTGACGCGCTTCGGGATGCCGGCCCGCGAGGCGGCCTGCTTGACCGCGCGCTGCAGGACGGTGGGGTGCAGGTGGTGTCGCAGGCGCGCGCCGGAGCGTGGGTCCCGGAACAGCCGGGATGCGGGGAAGACCCACTGCCAGCCCCAGTCGCGTGGTGCGTCCTCGTACTTGCGGCCGAGGGCATCGGGCAGTCGTACGCCGGCGTAGCCGCTTGCGAGGTCGCGGCGGTGGAGGTCGCGGACGCCCTCCAGGTGGCGCTGGAGCGGCCCGCGCAGCCGGCGCGGGAACGGGGCGGTGCGCTCGCGGCGTCCCTTGCCCTGGCGCACGACGATCAGTGCCCGGTCCGGTTCGAGGTCCTTGATGCGCAGACGCAGGCACTCGATCAGGCGCAGGCCCGAGCCGTAGAGCAGGGTCGCCTGCAGGCGCTTCGTGCCGTGGAGCTGCTCCAGGACGCGGCGCACCTCGTCGCGGCTCAGCACGACGGGGAGCGGCCGCGTGCGCCTGGCGCGCACGGCGGCGTCCAGCCCCTCCAGCTCGCGGTCGAGCACGTGTCGGTACAGGAACAGGAGGGCGGCGAGCGCCTGGTTCTGTGTGGTGGGGCTCACGCGCTGTTCGACGGCCAGGTGGGACAGGAAGGCCACCACCTCCGGCGCTCCCATGTCGCGCGGGTGGCGCTTGTCGTGGAACAGGATGAAGCGGCGGATCCAGCCGACGTAGCTCGCTTCGGTCCGCTCGCTCAGGTGGCGCCGTCGGATCGCCGTGCGCACGCGGTCGAGGAGCTTCGGCGGCTGCCGGATGGGCGCGGGTCGGGTCGGCACGCGGGGTGCCTCCTCGGGACCCGGGCGGGGCACCGCGACAAGCTACGCGGCGGCAAGCGGCGGAGCAAGCGGGATGCGTCCGTGCCGCGAGGCCGCGAGCGCGACGCCTCCACGCGCCGCGATCAGTGCCGCTCTTCCAGGTACTCCTGCATCGTGCCCACGCCCCGCCGTTCCGCCTCGAACAGGCTCTCCACGTGCTCGCGCGTGTTGACCAGGCCCTGGGCGCGCACCACGCCCGCCTCGTCGATCAGCACCAGATAGGGCAGGCGGCCGACGCGGTAGGCCATGCCGAGCTCGGTCGAGAGCACGTACGGGAAGCGCAGCAGGTCGTGGTCGCGCACGAAGGCCTCGTGCTCGTCGCGCTTGCCGTCGCTCGCCACGACGAGGCGCACGGCGGGCGACTCGGCGCGCGCGACCCGCTCGACGGTGGGCAGCAGCGACTTGCAGACCGGGCAGGTGGGGGAGACGAAGAAGAGCAGGGTGCGCTGCGCGGCCGCGCCCCCGAGCCGGAGAGGCTTGCCGGAGAAGTCGGTCAGCTCGAGCTCGGGCGCGGCCTCGCCGGCCCGGATCCCCGCGCTCGGCGCCAGCGCGCCCACCGGCGCGACCCGTTCGTGGAGGACACCGACCTGGCGCGCGAGCGCGAGCACGGTGGCGGCGAGACCGACGACCACCAGCCAGAGCACGGCGTTCGAGACCAGGAGCGCTTCCGTCACGGGGACCTCCGGAGTCGGCGCAGCTCGGGCCACTCCGCGGCGAGCTGGCCGGCTGCGAGCCACAGCAGCACCAGTCCGAGCACGGCCGCGGCGAGCGTGAAGGCGTCGAGCCAGACGAGCGGACGCAGGCCCGACGGCAGGGCGGCCGCTGCGGCGCCGGCCAGCACGACGGCGTTGCGCACCAGGAGCCAGCCGCTCAGTGTCTGGCGGCCGGCGGGCCCGAAGCAGCCGCAGTCGATGTGGGTGCGGCCGCGCACCAGGTTGACGGCGATCGCCGCGCTGTAGACGGAGATCAGCGCGAAGATCGCAGCCGCAGCCCCCGGGGCCGACTCGGGCCACAGCAGCAGCCCCGCTAGCGCGCCCTCGATCCCCGGAGCCGCGAGTGCCAGCGGCGCGACGCCGGCTTCGGGCAGCAGCCGGTAGCCACGCAGCGCCTCGCGGAAGCCGTCCCGGTCGCGCAGCTTGTGCAGGCCGGCGGCGGCCAGAAGCAGCGCGAGCGCCACGCGCAGGGTCGCCGCGACCAGGGGGTCGATCGTCATGCGGCGCGGCCTACGAGCGCCACGCGGGCTTTCGCTTCTCGAGGAAGGCCCGGATGCCCTCCTGTCCCTCCTCGCGGTCCCAGGCGTCGGCCAGGTCGCGCGCGGTGTACCAGGCGTTGTCCTCGGGGCCGTGCGTGTCGACCCACTCGATCAGTCGCTTGGCCGCCGCCACCGCCCGCGGCCCGCAGCGCAGCAGGCTCTCGATCTCCGCCTCCACGGCGGCGTCGAGGTCGTCCACCACCTCGGTGATCAGGCCGAGCCGCTGCGCCAGGCGCGCGTCCATGCGCTTCGCGTTCAGGAAGGTGCGCCGCGCGTTGGCCGCGCCCATGCGCTTCACGACGTAGGGGCTGATGTTCGAGGGCACGAGCCCTAGCGACACCTCGGTCAGCGCGAACTGCGCGCCGGGGAGCGAGAGCGCCACGTCGCACACGGCGATCATGCCCACGCCGCCGCCGTAGGCCTGCCCGTTGACGCGTGCGATCGTGAGCACCGGCAGGGTGTCGAGGCGGCGCAGCAGCGTGGCGAGCAGCGCGGAGTTCTCCACGCGCTCTTCGCGCGTCATGTCGAGCTGCCGCTTCATCCAGGCCAGGTCGCCGCCCGCGCAGAACGACTCGCCGGCGCCCGTCAGCACCAGCGCGCGCACGCCCGAGCCCGGTGCCTCCACCCGGTCCATCACGCGGTGGAGGTCGTCCATGAACGCGGGGCTCATCACGTTGTGGCGCCGCGGCTCGTTGAAGGTGGCGGTCGCCACGCCGCGGGCGTCCCGCTCGAAGAGGGTCTGCGCCAGCTCCACGGTCTAGAAGCCCAGCTGCTTGGCGAGGTAGTGGATCATGGTCTCGTCCGAGCCCCCGCCGATGCTCACGAGGCGCGAGTCCACGAAGGCGCGCCCGGCCGCGCTCTCCTTCATGTAGCCGTAGCCGCCGTGGAGCTGCACGCACTCGTCGGCCACCGCGCGCACCATCCGCCCGCACACCAGCTTCGCCATGCTGATCAGCTCGGTGGCGTCCTCGCCCGCGTTGCGCCTGCGGATGCAGGCGTAGGTGAGCTCGCGCGCGGCGGTGATCTGCGTCCACATCTCGACGAACTTGAACTGCGTCACCTGCATCTTCGCGAGTGGCCGGCCGAACAGCACGCGCTCCTCGGCCCAGCGCCGGGTCTCCTCCCAGACGTCCTGCGCCTGTCCCACCGTGCTGATGCAGGCCACCAGGCGCTCGTCCTGGAACTGCATCATCTGCTGCTGGAAGCCGCGGCCGATCTCGCCGATGGTGTTCGCCACCGGCACGCGCACGTCCTCGAAGAAGAGCTGGCCGGTGTCGGAGCCCCAGTTGCCGATCTTGTCGAGCAGCTCGTAGCGGAAGCCCGGCACGTCGGTGGGCACGACGATCTGGGTGAAGCCGCCGTAGCCCGCTTCGGGGTCGGTGACCGCCAGCAGGCACAGCCAGTCGGCGGTGGCGGCGTTGGTGATGTAGATCTTCGAGCCGTTGATGACCCAGTCGTCGCCGTCGCGCACGGCGCGCGTCTTGATGCCGGCGACGTCGGAGCCGGCGTCGGGCTCGGTCACGGCGATGGCGGCGACCATCTCGCCGCGGATCGCGGGCACCAGGTAGCGCCGGCACAGCTCGTCGCTGCCGAACTCGTGCAGGGAGGGCGTCGCCATGTCGGTCTGGACGCTGATGCCCATGGTGACGCCGGCGTTGTCGCAGCGCGACAGCTCCTCGAACAGCACGCCGGTGAAGGAGTAGTCGAGGCCGGCGCCGCCCCAGCGCGGGTCGTAGCGCAGGCCCAGCATGCCCAGCTCGCCCATGCGCCGGTACAGGCTCTTGTCGATCCGGCCCTGGGCATCGAACTCGCGGGCGCGGGGCCGCAGCTCCTCCGCGACGAACTTGCGGGCGGTCTCGCGGAACATCTGGTGCTCGGGGGTCGCGAACAGGTCGTGGCTCATGCGCCTCAACATACTGAAAGCGATCCGGAAAGTGGCGACCCGCCGAAAATCCGCGAACCCGGGCGCGCGACCGGGTAAAAGGGGGGTGATGGACTGCCACTCGGACGCCGAGCTGATGGCGGCTTCGCGGCGCGACCCCGCCGCCTTCGGCTGCATCTTCGACCGTCATGCGTCCGCGCTGCTCGGCTTCCTCGTGCGGCGGGTCGGCGCCGGTGAGGCCGAGGGGCTGCTCGGCGAGGTGTTCCGCGTGGCCTTCGAGCGCCGCGAGGCGTTCGACCCCGGGCGCGCCGACGCGCGGCCGTGGCTCTACGGGATCGCCTCCAACCTGCTGCGCAAGCATCGCCGCAGCGAGGCGCGTCGCCTGCGAGCCAGCGCGCGCGCGCTCGGCGGCGGCGGCGCGACCCTCCCGGCCGAAGACGGCGCGATCGCCGCGCTCGACGCGCAGGCACAGTGGGAGCGCGTGGCCGAGGCGATCGAGTCGCTCCCCGACGCCGAGCGCGAGGCGCTGCTGCTCTTCGTCTGGGAGGACTGCAGCTACGAGGACATCGCCGCGGCGCACGAGGTCCCGGTGGGCACCGTGCGCTCGCGGCTCCACCGCGCGCGGCGGCGGCTTCGCGAGGCCGCGGGCACGGAGGCGGAGCGATGAGCGACGAGCTCGGCTGGGTCCGCCGCCTGCGCCCCGACGACGAGGTCGACGACCGCGCGCTCGCACGCGCCAGGGAGGCACTCATGGCCCGGATCCAGTCCGCGGCGGCTCCGGCCGCCGCCACGCCCGGCGTGATCCCGCAGCTCGCCTATCGCGACATCGAGGCCGCGCTCGGCTGGCTCGCCCGCGCCTTCGGCTTCCGCGAGCGCGAGGACGGGCGCTTCGTGGGCCCCGACGGCCGCGTCGGCCACGCCGAGATGGACCTCGGCAACGGCGGCTTCTTCATGATGGGCAGCCACGGGGGCCACGGCCTCGGCAGCCCGGCGCGGATCGGCGGGGCGAGCCAGATGCTGTGCGTCTACGTGGATGACGTGGATGCCCACTGCGCGCGCGCGCGCGCGGCCGGCGCCACGATCCGCGCCGAGCTCGAGGACAAGTTCTGGGGCGATCGCACCTACGAGGCGGTCGACCTCGAGGGACACGTCTGGGCCTTCCACCAGCGCCTGGGATCGCCGGCCGGCGAGGAGGACTAGTATTCCACTTGACCGTTGATCATCTCGGAGGTGCCCCGCATGGCCAGCAATCCCCCGGACGGCGCCCAGCGCGTCACCCCGTACCTCGCCTACGCCGACGCGCCCGCGGCGATCGAGTTCCTCTGCCGGGCCTTCGGCTTCGAGGAGTCGTACCGGCTGCCCATGCCCGACGGGCGCATCGGACACGCCGAGCTGCGCTACGCAGGGCGCACGGTGCTGTTCCTGGCGTCGGCGTACGAGGAGATGGGGCTCGCGAGCCCGAGCGAGCTTCCCGCCGTGCACGCGCAGGTGCACTGCTACGTGGACGACGTCGACGCGCACTACGCGCGCGCGAAGGCGGCCGGCGCCACGGTCGCGGCGGCGCCGGAAGACCAGTTCTACGGCGACCGCAACTACCGGGCCGTCGACCCGGAGGGCCACCGCTGGATGTTCGCGACCCACCTGCGCGACGTGGATCCCGAGGACATGGTGCCGCCGGAGTAGCCCGTGGCTCCTTCAGTCCCCGCGCGTCGCGCGGATCTGCCGGTCGGTGCGGCGGTCGAGGGCTTCGAGCGCGCCCGCAATCAGCTGGGCGCCGAGCCAGCGCAGCGGCTCCGGCGGCCACGACAGCGCGCGGCGTCGCAGGGCCACCTCCCACTCGTGCTCGCGTCCCTGGATGCGCTCGGCGAGCATCGCGCCCATCAACGTGGCCTGCGCCACGCCGTGGCCGGCGTAGCCGATTCCGTGGAACACGTTCTGGTGCGTGCCGCCGACGCCGAGCTGGGGGAGGAAGTCGAGCGTCAGCCCGATCCAGCCGCTCCAGAAGCGCGCCATGCCCACGTCGCGCAGGACGGGGAAACGCGCGCGGAAGCCGCCCTCGATGGCGCGGAATGCGGGCGGGTCGTAGCCGGGCGCGAGGCCGCTGCCCCAGGCGTAGCGGGTCACCTTGGAGCCGCCGACGATCGTGTCGCGGGCCGTGAGCCGGTAGCTCTCGAGCACCTCGTGCGCGGTGTAGACGCCCTCGCGACCGCGCCAGCCCAGCGCGGCCCGCGCCGCGTCGCCCAGCGGCTCGGTCTCGAACAGCGAGACCTTGAGCGGTGCCACCGCGCGGGGGCGCCGTCCCGTCGACGTCGTGTAGGCGTTGGTGGCGAGCACGGCTGCGTCGGCGCGGACGGCGCCTTCCGAAGTGCGCGCGGTGACCGGCGCGCCGTCCTCGAGCGCGACCAGCGCCGAGCGCTCGAACAGGCGCACGCCGGCGGCGAGCGCCGCCTGCCGCAGGCCCAGCACGTAGCGGCCCGGGTGCAGGGTGCCGCCGCGCTCCTCGAGCACGCCGCAGCAGAAGGCGGGCGGCAGCCCGCGCTCGCGCAGCTCGGGGTCGGCGAGGAAGCGCACCGCGCCGCCGAGCCCGCGCGCCGCGTCGGCGGCGCGGCGCAGCGGCGCCTCGTGCTTGGCATGCACGCCCGCCAGCACGTTGCCGTTCGGCAGGTACTCGCAGTCGACGCCGAGCTTGCGGATCGTCTCCTCGGTGTACTCGACGGCCGCGTCGGCGAAGCGCAGCAGGTTCGCGGCGCGCTCGCGCCCGAACAGCCGCAGCAGGGTCGGGACGTCCTTGCCGATGGTCGGCGTCAGGTGACCCGCATTGCGTCCGCTGGCGCCGGAGCCCGCGAAGTCCTGCTCGAGCACGACCACGTCGGCGCCCTGCTGGCGCAGCGACAGGGCCGTCGAGAGCCCGGTGTAGCCGCCGCCGATCACGACGACGTCTGCTCGCAGGCTCGTGTCGAGCGCCGGCCGGAGGTCCTCGGGCTCGGACACCCAGGGGCTGATCGCTTCGAAGGGCAGCTCGTGGCTCATGTCGTCACTCCCGGGTCGCCGGCGAGGTAGCGCCGCGCCCGCTCGCAGGCGAAGTCCACCAGGACCCCCACGTGCTCGCGCACCTCGTGGATCTCGGGCCGGCCCACGGGCCAGCCCAGGTAGCTGAGCGTTCGGGCCATCAGGAGGGTGGGCAGCAGCGCGAGCTGGGCGTCGGGCAGCGCGCGCACCGCGCGATAGCCTTCCACGTAAGCGCGGCAGATTGCGTCGAAGTTCTCCTGCGTCTGGATCGGGAAGAGCCCGGTGGCCAGCTCGAACACGTACCAGCCCTCGCCGCAGTCGTCGAAGTCGATCAGGCGCGGCGCGCCGGCGCCCACCAGCAGGTTCTCGGGCAGCAGGTCGCCGTGCAGCAGGCCCCAGCGGTCGGGTCCCGCGCCGAACGCCTGGAGCCGCTCGCGCACGCGGTCGCGCGTCCGGAACAGCAGGCGGCGCTGCTCGTCGGAGAGCTGGTCGAGCTCCCAGAAGGGCCCGAAGGTGGGCTCCTCGCCCACCAGGGCGTCGGCGTCCCACGCGGGCCGCTCGAAGCCGTCCGGCCGCTTCCACTCCGCGCCGTGGGCGTGCACGCGCGCGGCGATCTCGCCGACCTGGCGATAGGTGCCGAGCACCGCGTCGGCGGCGCCGCCGACGCCGCCCTCGAGCGTGCCGAGCTGCTGCCCCTCGACCCAGCGGAACAGGTCGCACTGTCGCGCCTCCGGCACCCCGGGCGCCTCGGCCCACACGATCGGATCGCCGCTGCGGGTCGGCACGACGTCGGGCGTGCGGATGCCGCACTCCGAGAGCGCGGTCATCCAGGCCAGCTCGGAGCGGATCGCCGCGTCGCTGCGGAAGCCGGGCCGGTGCACGCGCATCGCGAAGCGCTCGCCCGGCGCGGCGATCGCGAAGACGGCGTTCTCGCGGTACTTGATCAGGCTCACCTCGGCGCCCGACAGCCCCCAGGCCTCGAGTGATGCGCGCGCCAGCCCGGCGATGCGCTCGGCCTGGGTCGCGGTCGGGAGCTCGCCGAACTCCATCTCAGCCCTCGTTCTCGACGTCGCCGAGCGCCGCGTCGAGCCGCTCGAGCAGGTCGGTGCAGTACGCCTCGTCGACCAGCAGGCCCGGCTTCCACTGGAGCACCGAGAGGTCGAAGCCCGCGAACATCGCCCACACGCCGCGCGCATAGAGCGCGCGCGACAGGCGCACCGCGCCCATCGGGTGATCGGTCTCGAGTCCCATCACGAGCCCCTGGCGGCGCACGCCCACCAGGAACGGGTGCCGGCTGCGCAGCGCGTCGAGCCCGCGGCCCAGCAGCGCGGACATTGCGGTCGCATTGGCGAGGGCGTCCGGCTGGCTGCACAGCTCGAGCGCGCGGGCGCCGACCAGGCAGCCGAGCTCGGCGCCGCCGAAGGTGCTCACGTACCCCCAGCCCTTCTCCACGAGCCAGGCGCCCACCTCCCGGGTCATCACGACGGCCGAGACGGGATAGAGGCCTCCGGAGAGCCCCTTGCCCGTGATCAGGATGTCGGGCTCGATGCCGTACGCCTCGACGGCCCACAGCTGGCCGGTGCGGCCGAGCCCGGTCTGGACCTCGTCGGCCACGTAGAGCGTGCCGTGCTGCTCGCACAGCGCCTTCACGCCGGGGAGGTAGTCGGGCGACGGGATCGGGAAGCCGTAGGTGGCCGGGATCGTCTCGAGCAGCACGGCGGCCACGTCGCCGCCCGCCAGCGCCTTCTCGATCGCGCCGAGGTCATCGAACGGCACCGTCGCGAACTCGGTCGGGTAGTCGCTGTGGAAGTAGCGCGCCGTGTCGTCCCGGCCGGCCGCGCCGGCGAGGCCGGCCGTGCCGTGGAAGCCCGCGTCGAGCGTCACGATCTTGCGGCGCCCGGTGGCGTGCCGCGCCGAGCGGATCGCCACGTCGTTGGCCTCGGTGCCGCTCGCCGTGAACACCGAGTAGTGCAGGTCGCCCGGGGTGCGCTGCGCCAGCTGCTCGGCCAGCGCGGCGCGCGCCTCGCTCGGGAAGTGGTGGTTCCCGACGTCGAGCTCCTCGAGGCCGGCGCGCAGGGTCTCGAGCAGGGCCGGGTGGCGGTGCCCGAGGTTGTAGGTGCCGCCGTTCAGGTGCAGGTCGAGCAGCTCGTGGCCGTCGACGTCCCAGATCCGGTAGCCCTCGCGGCGTCCGATCACGAGCGGGATGCCCGCACCCAGCCAGGTCTCGACCCGGTTCGGCATCAGGTACTCGTGCGCGCGCCGCAGCGTGTGCTGCTTGCGTTCGGACATGCCGGCGATGTGCTCGCTGAGCTCCACGGGGCTCTCCTCAGGCGGCCCGCTCGTCGGCGGGGCGCCCGGTCAGGGCGGCGACCACGACGCGCACGCGCCGCCGCAGGTCGTCGGGGTCGATCTCGTCGCGGGTGAGCTGGTCGAGCTCGGCGCCGCGCGCGAGCTGGAGCAGGGTGCGCCCGGCGTCGACGGGCCGCGCGGCGCCGAGCCGCTCGAGCCGCTGCGCCAGCGAGCCGACCATGCGGTCCTCCCACGCGTGCAGCGCGCGGGCGACCTCGGGATCGCGCGCCGCGAACAGGATCAGCTCGTACTCGGCCCGCAGCGGCGCGGCGTCGGCGAGCTGGCGCCGGCTCAGCTCGACGAACATCTCCACCAGCGCCTCGACGTCGCCGCCCGAGAACTCGTCCGCGAGCTGCGAGAACGCGGCGTCCACGCGCGCCAGGTAGTGCTGGAAGGCCTCGCGCAGCAGGGCCTCGCGCGAGTCGAAGTAGTAGGTGGTGGAGCCGAGCGGCACGCCGGCCTCGGCGGCGACCCGGCGGTGCGTCACGGCGTCGACGCCCCCGTCGGCGACCACGCGCAGGACCGCGGCGAGAATGTCGCGGCGCCGCTGCTCGGCGCGGGGCAGGTTCGAGGGCTCGGCGGGCAGGAAGCGGCTCACATGTACATATGTACATGTGAGCCGCTCAGATGTCCACCCCGTACTGGCCCCTGCCGTGCAAGGCCCTGGATTCGATGGGGAATCCGGCCCGGCTCAGAGGCTGCGGCGGCGCCGCAGGCGCCAGGTCATCCACGGGATCAGCAGGAAGGCGACCTCCCCGCCGAGGCCGCAGCTGGAGCTGTTCTTCCGCTCGCGGTCGTCGGCGCTGTCCGCGCAGTCAGGATCGGCCAGGTCGACCAGGGCGTCGTGGTCGTTGTCGACCCCGTCGTCGCACTCCGGGCTCTCGTTGTGGAGCCCCGCACTGGTGCAGGCCGCGTCGGCCAGGTCGATGTCGCCGTCGCCGTCGTTGTCGACCCCGTCGTTGCAGGCGCCCGTGATGCTGCCCGGGTTGGCCGGGTCGGTGTTGGCGTCGCGCTCGTCCGAGTCGAGCGCGCCGTCGAGGTCGCGGTCGAGCGCCATCCGCACGCCCGAGCCCGGCGGGGCACAGGTGTAGGTGAGCGACTGCCCCGCCGCGGCGGCGTAGCCGTCGAGCGTGGCCTGGGTCACGTTCACCTCGGCCGCGCGGTCCGAGTCGTAGTTGGCCCCGTCGTACAGGAAGCCGCGCGGCTCGCCGCCGATCGTGCCCTTCACGATCAGGTCGCACTCGGTGACGGAGCCGCCCAGGAACTTCGAGTCGAAGGCCGCGACCGCGTTGAGCTTCATGTCCGAGATCCGCGTCGTCACGTCTCCGATGCCGGAGCCGTCGTCCGTGACCTGCTGGCCCACGATCGGCGCCAGGTCGCTCGGGAACTGGAGCATGAACGCCTCCATGTCCCGCCGCTGGGAGTCGTTGTCGAAGCCGACGATGGGCGGGAACAGCGCGAACACCTGCGCCCGGAAGAACCGGAACAGGGT
>JASJBO010000035.1 GCA_030066475.1 Myxococcota bacterium | reverse complement strand
CCCCCCCCCCCCCCCCCCCCCCCCCCCCCCGACCCTGGCAACCACGCGCGCGCGACGCATCTCCCAGACGGAAGTGCGGCGTTTCAGATCGCAACGCCGAGGGGTCGAAACCGCCCCCCGACGCGCCGATTCCCTGGCACTGGATTTGCTTCTTCCCGGTGCATCGCTGCGCACCCGGTGCGTCTCGAGGAAGGGGGGGCCGTGTCCGAATCACCGCGCCAGATCCTGCTGACGGGAGGGACGGGCTCGTTCGGCCGGGCGTTCGTTCGCCGGGTGCTGGAGGCCGACGCCGACTGCACGATCCGCATCTACAGCCGCGACGAGCTCAAGCAGTACGAGATGGCGCGGGCGTTCGACCACGACGCCCGCCTGCGCTTCTTCATCGGCGACGTGCGCGACCGCGACCGGCTCGCGCGCGCCATGTACGGCGTCGACCAGGTCGTGCACGCCGCGGCCCTGAAGCAGGTCCACCTGTGCGAGTACAACCCGGCCGAGGCGGTGAAGACCAACATCCTGGGCGCCCAGAACGTGATCGATTGCGCCATCGACGCCGGGGTGGAGCGGACCATCGCGCTCTCCACCGACAAGGCCGTCAACCCCGTGAACCTCTACGGCGCCACCAAGCTCTGTGCCGAGAAGCTGTTCGTGCACGCGAGCGCCTACGCCGGGCCGCGCGATTCGCGCTTCGCCTGCGTGCGCTACGGCAACGTCGTGGGCAGCCGCGGGAGCGTGATCCCGCTCTTCCTGCGCCAGGCGGAGACGGGCGTCCTCACCATCACCGACCTGCGGATGACCCGCTTCTGGATCTCCCTGGCGCAGGCCGTCGACCTCGTGCTCGACGTGAGCCGGGACATGCAGGGCGGCGAGATCTACGTGCCGAAGATCCCGAGCATGCGGATGGTCGACCTGGCGGAGGCGATCGCGCCGCACGCCATGCGCAAGGAGATCGGCATGCGGCCGGGCGAGAAGCTCCACGAGGCCCTGCTCATGCAGGAAGAGGCCTGCCGCACCCGTGAGTACGACACGCACTTCGTGATCAGCCACAAGACCCCGCGCTCCGACGGCCGCTCGGTCGCCGAGCAGTTCACCTATCGGAGCGACACCAATACGCAGTGGCTCGACGTGGATCGACTCGGCGAGATCGTCGGCGAGTTCGCCTCCGATGCGGCATAGCGCGGTGCCGTCGGCGCGCGCGCTCCCGCGGCAGGGCCGGGCGCCGGCCCCGATCCCCTACGCGCTGCACGACGTCGACGAGGCCGACCGCGGCGCCGTGGCGCGCGCGCTGGCGAGCGGCTGCATCGCGCAGGGGCCCGAGGTGGAGCGCTTCGAGCGGGCGCTCGCGGGCCGGACGGGCGCGGGACACGCGGTCGCCGTGGGGAGCGGCACGGCGGCGCTGCAGGTCGCGCTCGGCGCGCTCGGCGTGGCCCCGGGCGACGAGGTGATCGTCCCGCCGCTCACCTTCGTCGCGACCGCGAACGCCGTGCTGCTGTGCGGCGCGACCCCGGTCTTCGCCGACGTCGAGCCGGTGCACGGGACGCTGGATCCGGACGCGGTGGCGCGCGCCGTCGGGCCGCGCACGCGGGGCGCCATCGCCGTGCACTACGCGGGACACCCGGCGGACGTCGACGGGATCGCCGGGGCGCTGCCCGACGGCGCCTTCGTGCTCGAGGACGCCTGCCACGCGCTCGGGGCCACCTGGCGCCGACGTCCGGTCGGCTCGCTCGGTCACGCCGCCTGCTTCTCCTTCCACCCGGCCAAGCTGATCACGACGGGCGAGGGCGGCGCGGTCGTCTCGGGCGACGCCGCGCTCGCCGACGCCGCACGCCAGCTGCGCGAGCACGGCATCGAGCGCCGCCGCGACCGCTTCCGCGGACTCGGGCTGCCGCGCGAGCTGCGCGCCGAGGAATGCGGAGAGTGGGTGTACGAGCTGCACCAGCTCGGCGCGAACCACCGGCTCTCGGAGCCAGCGGCCGCGCTCGGCTCGAGCCAGCTCCGGCGCCTCGACGCCTTCCTGGCGCGGCGCAGGGCGCTGGCGGCGGCGTACGACGCCGCGCTCCGCGACCTCGACGCCGCGCTCGAGCTGCCCGTCGAGCGCGACGAGGCGCGTTCGGCCTGGCATCTCTATGCGGTCCGCGTCCGGCCCGCAGCGCTCCAGGGCGGGCGCGCCGGGCTCTTCCGCGCGCTGCGCCGGCGTGGGATCGGCGTGCAGGTGCACTACGTGCCGGTCCACCTCCAGCCGTGGTACCGCGCGCGGCTGGGCACTCGCTTCGGCGACCAGCCGGTCGCGGAGGCCGAGTACCTGCGACTGCTCTCGCTGCCGCTGTTTCCCGCGCTGTCCGATCCCGAGCAGCGGCACGTGATCGAGGTGGTGCGCGACTGCGTCCGCGAGCTGCGACGATGAGCCGCCTCCGACTGTACACGGCCTTCCACGCCAACCTCGACTTCTCGGCGCTGCCTCCCTGCGACGTGCCGGTGGTGCTCGACCGCTGCTACTGGCCGCTGCTCGGGCTCGCCGCGGACGACGGGCTCCGGCTCGGCATCGAGCTGTCCTCGCGGACCCTGGCGCGCCTCGAGCGCGAGGATCCGGAGTGGTCGAAGGCGCTGCGCAACCTGGCCGAGCAGGGCCAGGTCGAGGTGATCGGGTCGGGTCTGGCGCAGGTGGTGGCTCCGCTGGCGCCCGCCGACGTGAATCGCGCCAACCTGGCGCTCGGGCGCGTCGACTACGAGCGCCTGCTCGGCTGGGCGCCGACGACCTGGTTCGCCCACGAGCAGACCTTCTCGCGCGGGCTGCCCGCGCTCGTGCGCGAGGTGGGCGCGTCCGCCTTCGTGATGGAGTGGAACAACCCGGCCACGGCCGTCCCCGCGCTGCGGGCGCTGCGCCACCGTCCCGCGCGCGTCGCGGCGGGCGCGGACGCGCTCGCCCTGCTCTGGAACGACTCGGCCGTGTTCCAGAAGCTGCAGCGGGCGGCCCACGGCTCGATTCCGCAGCAGGAGTACGCGTCGTACGTGCTGCGGGTGCACGAGGCGTCCGAGACGCGGCTGCTCTGCGCCTATGGAGGCGACCTCGAGATCTTCGACCACCGCCCCGGTCTGCCGTCGCCGCGCGGCGGCGCGCGCGGCGTCGAGATGGCGCGTCTGCGCGCCTGCCTGCGCGAGCTCGCGGCGGATCCGCGCTGCGAGCTGCGGCTTCCGCGACGCGTGCTCGAGGGCCTCGAGCCCGGTCCGGTCGTGGAGCTCGCGAGCGCGCGCGATCCGTTGCCGTGCAAGAAGCAGCCCCGCTACAACCCGACGCGCTGGGCGGTCTCGGGGCGCGACGGGCTCGGCATCAACACGCGCTGCTACCGCCTCCGCCAGGGCGTCCGCGCGGCCCAGGCGCTCGGCGCGCCGTGCCCGGCCGCGGATCGCGCGCTGGTGGAGCTCTGGAGGAGCGACCTGCGCACCCGCGCGACCGAGGAGAAGGCCGAGGCCTTCCACGAGGACGCGGCCCGCCTCGCCGCCGAGACGGCCGACGCGCTGCAGCGAGTCGCGCCCGCGCTCGCGGACGGCGACGATGCGGTGCTCTCGAACTGCTGGAGCGAGCCGTGGGAGGGAGAGCCGGTCGAGCTCGCCCTCTCGTTCCCGCCCGGCCGGCTGCGCCACGGTCGCGCACTGGCCGACGGCGCAGCCGCCCAGCTCGAGGTGCACGGGCGGCACCGGGACGGGAGCATTCGCTCGGCGACCCTGGTCGTCGCGCCCGATCTCGCCCCCGGTGAGCGGCTGCGCCTGCGCGTCGTGCCCGAGCCGCCGCCGCGCGCGCCCGGCGCCCACGAGACCGACGCCGTCGTCACCGACTCCGTGGCGGCGAGCTTCCTGGCGCACCGGGGCGGAGCGCTCGGAGCGCTTCGCTTCCCCGGCCTGTCGGCCGAGCCCCTGGCCGGCACCGTGCCGCATGGCGCGTTCGACCACGTGGCCTACAGCCCCGACTTCTACTCCGCCCACGCCGTCGCGGTGACCGAGCGGGGCGAGAAGGTGACGGACCTGTCGCCGGTGGCCCAGGCGTCCGTCCTGCACGCGGGGCCCCTGCGCACGGTGCTGCGCTTCGAGACGGAGACCGCGCTGGGGCGCTGGGGCAAGACCTACCGCGTCTACCGCGACCGGCCGCGAGTCGATCTGCTGCAGGACGTCCGGCTGCGCGAGGTGCGGCTCCAGTCCCTGCGCGTGGGGACGATCACCTGGCTCGCCGCGGCCTACCGGCGGCGTGACCTCGGCTTCGCGACCGTGAACGGCGGCGACGCGATCGAGCGCTTCCCGCTGCCCGCCGGCGCGCTGGTGGAGCAGCAGCGGCCGGCGGCGCCTTCCGTCTCCGCGACGTCGTGCCTCGGGGCCACCGAGGGCTGGGTGTCCGCTGGCGACGAGCGGCTCGGGCTGGCGGTGATCGGCAGCCGCGCCCGCGCCGCGTGCGTGCCGCTGGTCGAGTTCGCCGACGTGGACGAGTCGTTCCTGCTGCGCATCCACCACTCGGCCGCGGAGACCGACGACGCGCGCGCCACCTTCTTCCGCGGGACCCGCCGCTTCGCGTTCGCGCTGGTCGGCCACGCCGCTTCCGTCGAGGGGGCGCGCCGCACGGCGCTCGCCGGCGAGCGCGGTCTGGTGTTCCGTACGGAGCGGGACGTTGGCATCGCGACCGGTCTTTGAGCAGAACCTCGCGCGGCTGCGGCGGCGCCACGCGCGGCTCGCCGAGGCCGTGGCCGCAGCGGACGCCTCGGCGATCGAGGTGGTGCACGGCCCCACCGGCGCCATCACCCTCGCCGATCGAGACGTGCGGCTCGCCTCGGCCTACGACCCGCGCGGCGAGGGAGAGCGTCTCGCGGCGAGCGTGCCCGAGCCCGCCGACCTGCTGGTCGCGGTGGGGCTGTCGCTCGGCCACCACGTCGAGGCGTTCCTGGCGCGCGGGCGGAAGCCGGTGATCGTCTACGAGCCTTCGGTCGAGCGCCTGCGCGCCGTGCTCGAGCTGCGCGAGCTCGACTGGATCCAGCGGCCGGAGGTGCACTGGGCCGACGCTCCCGATCAGTTGGGGGACCTCTACGGCTCGCTCTACAGCCCCGGCCTCGCCGGGCGGCTGCTGGTGCACCCGGTGGTGCTGCGGCTCGATCCCGACGCGGCGCGGGAGGTCGCCGTGCGCGTGGCGCGCGTGAAGAGCGCCGTGGAGATCGCCGCGCAGACGCGGGTCCAGATGACGGCGGCCTGGTCGGCGCTCACGGCCCACAACGCGCCGTCCCTGCTGCGCACGCCGAGTGCGTCACGCCTGTTCGGCGCCTTCGACGGGGTGCCGGCCGTGGTGGCCGCTGCCGGCCCCTCTCTCGACAAGCAGCTCCCGCTGCTCGCCCGCGAGCAGGACCGCCTGCTGATCGTCGCCATCGGCCAGGCGCTGCCCGCGCTGCGCCGGGCGGGGATCCGCCCCGATCTCGTCCACGTCGTCGAGAGCAAGGACGTCTCGCACCAGCTCGAGGACGGCGCGGACACGAGTCTGGTCGTCCCGCCCTCGGTCCATCCGCGTCTCTTCGAGGTGCCGGTCGCGGCGCGCTTCGTCTCCTATCCCGCGCCGAACGCGCTCGGCCGCTGGATCGCGGGGGCCCTCGGCGACGAGCAATGGCTGCCGGGCGGCGCGACCGTGGCGCAGTCCGCGGTGCACCTCGCGGTGGCGCTCGGCGCCAATCCCATCCTGCTGATCGGACAGGATCTCGCGTTCACCGGCGGACGCGTCTACGCGTCGGGGAGCGCCTACGACATGGTGTCCTTCGAAGAGGTCGAGCCCGGCCGCTACGTGTTCCGCGGCCTCGAGGAGAAGAAGGCGCTGCTCGGCATCGAGCCGCCGCCCGAGCCCGCTCCGCCGGGGGACCTGGTCTGGGTCGAGGGCTGGGACGGCGACCGGGTGCCGACCTCGAAGCTGTACGCCTCGTTCGCGGAGTACTATCGGGCGATCGGGGCCTGGCTCGCCCAGCACGGCCTGCGTCTGGTGAACTGCACCGAGGGCGGCGCCCGGCTCCCGGGGCTGGACCACCAGCCCTTCGAGGCGACGCTCCGGACGCTGCCCGCGCGCCGGGTCGCGAAGACGCGCACGATCCGCGCGGCCTTCGAGCAGGGTCCGCCCCGCGGCGCGTCCCGCGTGGCGGCCCGGGTGGCCGGGGCGCGTCGCTCGCTGCTCCGGCTCGAGCGCGCGGCGCGGGAGGGCCTGCGCCGGGCCGAACTGGCCTCCGATGAGCTGCACCGCGCGCGCGGCGCCGTCCGTCGCCGCGACCTGCTGCGCGGCGTGGCGCGCGCCGAGCGCCGCGTCCACCGCGAGCTCGCCGGCGTTCCCTGGCTCGACGTCGTCGCGCAGGCCGAGCTCTACGAGGGCGAGGTCGCGGCGCTGCGCGAGCGCGACGAGAGCGATCCGCTGCGCGCCGTCGGGATGGCCCGGCGCCTGTTCCGCACGGCGATCGACGCCCAGGATCGCGCGCGCCTCATCGTCGATCGGCTCGAGGAGCGCCTCGCTCCCGACACGGCGGGGGGCCCCGGAGCATGACTCCCCTGACGCTGGTCGTGCTCGACGTCGACGACCGCGAACATGCGCGGCTCGAGGCGGCCGCGGAGCAGCTCGGCGTCGACGTCCTGGCGCTCGATCCCGAGGACCTTCCCGCCGACGCCGTCGGCGAGTTCGCCGCGGCGTGCGCGGCCCTGATCGCCTGGGACCTGGGCGTGCGCCCCGGTCTGGACCTCGCCGAGTCCCTCGCGCGCGATGCCCGCACGGCGGACGTGGCCGTCGCGATGGTGGCGGAGGCTCCGACGCGGGCCATGGTCCAGGTGGCGCTGCGCGCGGGCGCGCGCACCTTCTTCACGCGGCCGGTCGAGCTGGACGCCCTGGGCGCGCGACTGCTCGACGCCGCCGTCGCGGAGGCGCGCGCGCGCGCCGGCGACGAAGCAGAGGCGCCGGCCGAGGCGGAGTCGGAAGCGCCCGCGGACGAGGCGTCGGCCGACGAAGAACCCCCGGCGGCCGAGGCCGAGCCCGAGGCCGACGCGGCCCGGGCCGGCGATGGGGACTCCTAGTGGCTGCGGTGATCGGGATCATCCAGGCCCGTGCCGGCTCGAGCCGGCTGCCCGGCAAGGTGTTCGCCCCGCTGGGCGGCCGCCCGCTGCTCGCCGCGCTGGCCGAGCGGCTGGCGACGGCGCGGGTCGACGAGTGGTGGCTGGCGACGAGCGCGTGTGCGGAGGACGACGTGACCGCGGCCTGGGGCGACCAGCTCGGGCTCCGCGTGCAGCGCGGTCCGCTCGACGACGTGCTCGCGCGCTTCGCCGCGATCGTCGCGCTGCGCCGACCCCGCTGGGTGGTGCGGGTCTGCGCCGACTCGCCGTTCCAGGACGCCGCGATCGTGGACTGCCTGGTCGCCGCGGCGGCGTCTGCGCCCGCCGACGTGGGCCTGGTGCAGGCGCCGCCGGCGCGCCTTCCGCTCGGCTACGCGCCGCAGCTCGCGCGCGCCAGCTCGATCGCCCGCGCGGACGACGAGGCGCGCGAGTCCCATCACCGGGCCCACGTGCTCACCTGGGTCGAGCAGCGCGAGAAGGCCCTGGCGGCGCCGCTGCCGGACGCGTGGCCGGCGCGGCCCGCCTGGCGCTGGACGGTCGACACCCCAGACGACCTCGCCATGGCGCGCGAGGCGGTCCGCGCCTTCGGCGCGCGGTGGCCGGCGATCTCGTACCCCGCGATGGTGCGTGCGCTCGACCGCCGACCCGAGATCGTGGCGCGCAACCGGCACGTGGCGCAGAAGCCGATCGAGGCGGGCTGAGGTGGGCGGCGACTTCTCGCTCGCCGGCCGGGGCGTGGTCGTGACCGGGGGCGGCGGCCACCTCGGCAGCGCCCTCTCGCTCGGCCTCGCGGCTGCCGGCGCCACCGTCGTCGCCTGCGGCCGGCGCGCCGAGCCGCTCCGACGCGTCGCCGCGTGCGCCGCACGGCAGGACGTCGCCGGTCGCGTCGTCCCGTGCGTCGCGGATCTCGCGCGCGACGGCGACGTCGACCGCGTGCTCGATGCGCTGGAGGCCGAGGCCGGCGGCGTCGACGGATGGGTCAACAACGCGACCGGCGGTCCGGGCGGTCTCCTGTTCTCGCTCGGGCGCGAGGAGGTCGAGGCGACCCTCGCGCGCGGACTCGGTGACCTGCTGCTCGCCACCCAGGCCGCGGCCCGCCGCATGCAGGGGCGCGGCGGATCCATCGTCAACGTCGCTTCGATGTACGGGATCGTGTCGCCGCAGCCCTCCACCTACCGCGACCACCCGCAGTACCACAACCCGCCGGCCTACGGCGCGGCCAAGGCGGGCGTGGTCCAGTTCACGCGCTACGCGGCCTGCCATCTGGCCGGCCGGGGCATCCGCGTGAACTGCGTATCGCCGGGTCCCTTCCCCCGGGAGCCGATCCGGCGCGACCCGGGCTTCGCGGACGAGCTCGCCCGACGCGTGCCGCTCGGGCGCGTGGGCGAGCCGCAGGAGCTGATCGGTCCGGTGGTGTTCCTCCTGTCCGATGCCTCGAGCTACGTGAACGGGCACAACCTCGTCGTGGACGGGGGGTGGACGGCTTGGTAGATGCGCGCCGCCTGGTGCTGGGGACGGCCCAGTGGGGCATGTCCTACGGAATCGCGAACCGCACGGGCCGGCCCGACCGCGAGGAGCTCTCGCGTCTGCTCGCCCGCGCCGAGCGCGCCGGCGTGCGCGCGGTCGACACGGCCCGCGCCTACGGCGACTCGGAGCGGGTGATCGGATCGCTGCTGCGGGCCCGCGGTGCGGCCGCCTGGGACGTGACCACCAAGCTCGCCGCCGACCTCGGCCGGGAGACGCGCGACGCGCGCGAGGCGCGGGCGTGCGCCGCCGCCAGCCTGGACGCGTCGCGCCGGGCGTTGGGATGGCGCCGCCTGGGGGTGGTGTTGCTCCACCGCGCAGCCCAGCGGCACGCGTTCGGCGGGGCGATCTGGTCGCTGCTGCGCGACGAGCGCCGCGCCGGCCGCATCGGGCGCCTCGGCGTCTCGGCCGCCAACCCCGGCGAGGCGGAGGCGGCGCTGGCGGACCCGGAGGTGGAGGTGGTGCAGGTCGCCACCAGCCTGCTGGACCAGCGGCTCCTGCGCAGCGGCTTCTTCGCCCGCGCGCGCGCCCGGCACCGGCAGGTCGACGTCCGCAGCGTGTTCCTGCAGGGCGTCGCGCACCTCGCGCCCGAGTCGCTGCCCGAGGCGCTGGCCCCGCTGGCCGAGCCGCTCGAGCGCATCGCGGCCTGGGCGGAGCCGCGCGGCTTCGAGCCCGCCGAAGCGTTCCTCGCGTTCGCGCGCGAGCTGCCGGGTGTGCGCCTGGTGGTCGGCTGCGAGAGCGCGGCGCAGCTCGAGCAGGATCTCCGCTGGTGGCGCCGTCGCGCGCCGTCGCGTGCCGATCTCGACGCGCTGCGCGCCTGCGTGCCGCCGCTCGACGACGACCTGCTCGACCCGTCGCGCTGGCCCACGGCTACCAGTCGTCGGAGTCCTCGTAGCGCAGCGTGATCAGCTCGGGCCCCGCCAGCTCGCGGAACAGGTCGCGGTGCTCGGGGCGGAAGTGGCGCCTCCAGTCGCCGCGCTGGCCGCGGCGCACGTGGCGCGGCGCCCAACGCCGCATGCGCTCGAACGAGGTCCGCTCCGCCAGCGCCGGTCCGTCGACCGCCAGCCCCAGCCCGACGCCGATCGCGTCGATGGCCGCCTCGCGCTGCCCGACGAGCGTCTCGTAGCGGACCAGCTGGTAGCGGTCGGCGCGCGCGAGGTAGGCGCGCGCGTGGTCGCGCCAGGCGCACACCTTGCCGGCGAAGAAGTCGAGATCGGCGTAGATCTGCTCCAGGGTCTCGAAGCGGTGGTCCGGGTAGAGCCGCAGGATCGCGGGCGTCACCAGGTAGTGGAGCATCGAGTTGACCACGTCGCGCCCGTCGCGAAGCACGTAGAGCCGATGGGAGAAGTCGTCCTCCCAGGGCGTCAGGGCGACCGGATCGTCGTGGCTCCAGACCAGCGTCGAGGAGCGCAGCACGAGCTCCCAGTCGACCGGGAGGAAGCGGGCGCGCAGGTCCGGGAACTGCACGTGCCAGGAGCCGTCGACCAGCTTGAGGTTGTCGACCCGCCGCGCCGTCGGCATGCGGCGGGTGTCCGGGCAGAGCGCATCGATGGCCGCGCCCACGCCGCCGCGCTCCACGAACGAGCGGAAGCGGCCGTGTGCCTCGAGCATCGCGGACGCGACCTGATGGAGCAGGTAGTTCCCCGACTTCGAGTAGCCGCACTGCAGCACCCGGAACGCGGGCACGGCGGCCGCGCTCACGGTCGCTCGCACACGAGCACGGTGTTGTTGCCGACCGGATCTCCCGGCACCACGACGCGGCCCGCCTTGATGCCGGTCACCTCGCGCACGCGGAAGGGGACCTCGCACAGCGCCCGGATCTCGTCGAGGCTGAACTCGCGCTCGTGGTGCGGGTTGAGCGGGATGCGACCCAGCGAGTTCTGCGGCGTGCTGAGCACCAGCACCGCGCCCGGGGCGAGCACGCGGCGGAGCTCGCGCAGGAAGGCCTCGGGATCGGTGTGCTCGATGGTCTCGAACGAGGTCGCGGCGTCGAAGCAGCCGTCGGGGAAGGGCAGGCGCGTGACGTCCGCCGCCACCGGCTCGATCGTCCCGGCGGCGCCGCGCTCCCCCGAGAGCCGCGGGAGCTGGGCGGCGTCGCAGTCGACGGCCGTGACGTGCGGCACCCGGTCGGCCAGGAAACGCGCGCCGTTCCCGTCCCCACAGGCCGCCTCGAGCAGACGCCGGCGGCCCGCGAGATGGGGCGCCGCCAGCTCGTAGTGGAAGCGCGACTGGTCGCCGGCGCGCAGCCGGCGCCTCGCGTCCCCCTCGCTGCGCGGCCCGTACACGGCGCGCGCGCGCTCGCGGCAGCGGCGCAGCTCGGCGTCGGCGTAGCGCGGAGGCGGATCGAGCAGCGCCCAGGGGTGGGGGCTCGTGGGGCGGCAGAGGGCGAGCTTCGGGTGCACGCGCAGCGCGGCGTCGTCCAGCTCGTCCGCCAGCCGGCGCAGCGCGCCGACGCGGTAGATCTCGGAGGCGAACTGCGGGGGGAAGTCGTCGGGGAACTTCACGCAGGACAGCGCGCGGCGCGCCGCGGTCGCGGCCATCTCGCGCGTGCGCTCCACGTCGAAGAAGCAGTGCTGGGCGTCGCAGCGCGCCACCAGGGCGTCGTCCGCCAGCCCGCGGGTCGCGGCCACCAGGCGCGCCAGGGGGTCGTCGTCGTGCTCGCACAGCACCTCGAGCGCGATCTGCGGCAGGCGTGCGGGGAGGTCCTCGAAGCGCCCGCCGCGATCGAAGGCGGGCGCGACCAGCGTGATCGGAACGCCGGGGAAGGCGCGCGCGATCCGCTCGAGGGTCCACTCGACCACCAGCCGTCCGTCCAGCTCGCTCACGCTCGGGTCGGGCGCGCCCTTCCAGGAGCGCGAGCTGCCCTGCACCAGGAAGCGCTCGAGCGCAGGCATCCGCATCAGGCCGTCCCTCCCGCGTCGTAGCCGAGCGCCACGAGCGCATCGCCGGCCACCTCGCGGAACACGCGCGCGTGCCCGGCGTCGAACGCGTCGCGCCACGCGCCGCGGCCTCCGCGGCGCAGGTGGCCGGGCGCCCGCTGCGCCAGCGCCTCGAAGGCGACGCCGTCGCCGAGTCGCCGCGCGTCGACGGGCAGATCCAGGGCGTCGCCGATGCGCGCCGCCACCCCGGCGGCATCGTCCATCAGGTCCTCGAGGCGGACCACGAGCCACGGGCCCGGGTCCTGCAGCAGGCTTCGCACGTGCTCCGCCCAGCGCCGCGCGTAGCGCTCGAAGAGCCGGCGGTCGGCGTAGACCGCCCCCGCGCTGCGGTGCCGGTACTCGGGGTGCAGTCGCAGGATCTCGGGACGCGTCACGTGGTGGGCGAGGGAATCGAGCACGTCGCGCCCGTCGCGGGCCACGTAGACCCGATGCGTCACCGCCGCGAGCTCCGGACGCGCGGCCACGGTGGCCGGGTCGTGCGTCCACAGCAGGGTCGAGGTGCCGAACAGCAGGTCGGGGTCGACGGGGAGCCGGCGGCAGGCCGGGTGCGGGAGCTCGAGCTCACAGCGGCCCGACGCGAACGAGAAGCTGTCCACCTGCGCGGCCTCCGGGAAGAGCGCCTGCTCGGCGCACAATCCCTCCACCACGCGCGCCAGTCCACTGGCCCGCTTGTAGGAGACGAAGCGGTCGCGGGCCGAGAGCAGCGCCTCGAGCAGCTTGTAGACGCCGTAGTTTCCCGACTTCGGGAAGCCGCACTGCAGGACCACGGGCGCGGTGCGACCGCTCAAGGCCGGCTCACAGCACCGCGAACGCGATGTTCGCATCGAAGGGGAGCTGCTCGAGCCGCAGGGAGTTCAGGTCGAAGGTCTCGAGCAGCGCCTCGGTCTCGCCGGGCCAGAAGGCGCTGTTGACCTGATCGAACGCGATCACCGCGCCCTTCGGCATGCGCGGGCGGAGCCACTCGAGCGCGACCTGGGTGGGCTCGTAGAGGTCGAAGTCGAGGAACAGCAGGGAGACCAGCAGGTGGCGGTTCTGCTGCACGTAGTCCGGAATGGTCTGGCGCGCGTCGCCGCGCACGAGCTCCACCTTCGGGAAGCGGCTCAGGATGCGGCGTTCGTCGAAGTCGGCGATCGACGCCTGCAGCTCGGCGTAGAGCGCCTGGCCGGGATCGAAGGCGCCCGGCGCGCTCGCGTCGTTCCGCGTCCCCGGAGCCGGTGCGTCGCGCGCCGTCAGCTCGGGGAAGCCCGCGAACGTGTCGAACCCGATCACGCGGCGGTGGATCGCGAACGGCTCGAAGGTCGAGCAGAGCTTGGCCCAGGCCATCAGCCCACCTCCGTGGTGGACGCCGGCCTCGACGATGCTGCCCTTCACGCCGAGCGTCCTGCGGAAGAGGTCGGCGCGCGCGAGGAAGCGCATCAGGTTCGGGCGCGGCACGTACTTCTCGAAGTTCGCGAGCCGCACCTCGAGCGGGTCGGCCGACTCCGCGAAGCGCCGGGCTTCGGCCGGGAGCGGGGCGGCGGGCTCCTGGGGGCGGGGCGCCGCCATCACGCGTCCGCCAGCTCGTCGTAGGCGCGGCGCAGGGGCTCCGGCAGCGCGGTCCAGGCGCGTTCGAAGTCGGAGGCGCCAGTCGCCGTGAGCGGGTTGGCGAAGAGCAGGTCCCAGGTGCTCGGCGGCACGGTCACCACGTCGGCACCGCCCTCCACCGCGACGCGCAGGTGGGCCGGATTGCGCAGGCTCGCGACCAGCAGCTTGGTGCGCGAGCCGATCCGCTCGAGCAGCCGCGCGGCGGAGCGCACCCGCTCGCCGCTCGGCAGGCCGAAGTCCTCCACGCGGCCGAGGATCAGGCTCACGTAGGCCACCGGCACGGTCGCGAAGGGGATCGCCTGCGCGGCGTCGAAGGCGAGCGTCACGTTGCAGTCCACGCCGCGGTCCGACAGGGCCCGGGCGGCCTCGAGCCCCGCGGCGTGGGCGGGCACCTTCACGATCACGTTGGGCGCCACGTCGGCGAGGGCGCGGCCCTGGGCGATCATCTCCTTGGCGCCGTCCTGGGTCACCTGGGCGGACACGGGACCCTCGACCCGCGCGGCGATCGCTTCGAGCTGCTGCAGGGCGGACCCACCCTCGCGCGCCAGCAGGGCGGGGTTGGTCGTCACGCCCTGCACCAGCCCGAGGGGCTTCAGGCGCTCGATGTCGTCGATCGAGGCGGTGTCGAGAAAGAGCTGCATGCGGGTCTCCCGTTGCGTCGTCGGCTACGCGGCGCGGCCGGCGTCGCGGCGTACGGTGAACTGGACGGCGGCGACGGCCGCCTCGGCGCGAGCGACCGCCTGGCCGGGGTCCTCGCCCCGGGCGATCACGGAGCCCGCGCGTCGCGTGTGGTCGGTGAGCGGCTCGATCCGGTCGCCGGGCCGCACGTCGAGGTCGAGGTGGACGATGCCCGGAAGCCGCCGGGCCCGCTCGTCGCCCGACACCGCGACGAGTCGTCCCGGCTCCGGCAGGAAGTAGCGGTTGGCCACCGGCCGCCAGTGCCGCGCCGCCAGGCGCTCCGGTGCGACCGTCTCCCCGACCGCGTACCGCGCCGCGGCCTCGACCAGGTCGACGCCCGTCGAGAGCGGGATGGTGCGCGTGCAGAACGAGCCCCCGCTCAGCCGCGCCGCGACCTCGATCACCACGGGCCCGCGCGCCGGGTCGAGCACCAGGTCGCCCTTCAGCACGCCGCCCGAGATGCCCAGCGCCGCGGCCGCGCGCCCGATCACGTCGTCGATCGCGGCCGCGGCGTTCGCGTGGTGTCGACTCGGCTGCAGGCCCCCGTTCTCGATGACCCACGGCGCACAGCGCTCCAGGAGCTCGTAGTTGCGGTCGGCGCAGCCGGGCGTCACCGGCACGCCGTCGCACAGGAAGGACTCGCTCGAGATCTGCGGGCCCGGGACGAAGCGCTCCACCATCACGCGTCCGGTCGGCGACTCGGTGGCAGCGGTCTCGAACGCCCCGTCCAGCTCGGCGCCGTGCGTCAGCCGCAGCACGCCGCGCGCGCCGCGGCTGTCGACGGGCTTGACGACGACGGGGAATCCCAGCTGGTCGGCCCGCCGCCGCAGCTCGTCCGCCGACGCGACGGCGGCGAAGTCGGGGACGGGCACGCCGCCGGCCCGCAGGGCGCGCTTCATCGCGAGCTTGTCGGTCGCGAGGTGGGCCGACTCGGCGGAGAGGCCGGGCAGCGCCAGCGCCCGGGCGACGGCGGCCACCGTCCGGGGCACGTCGCTGGCGATGCACAGCACGCCGTCGAGGGCGCGCTCGCGATGCAGCGCAGCCGCCGCCGCGACCGTGCCGGGCGGGTCGTAGGTGCTGGCGGCGAGGGCGCGGTCGCCCGCCCGGCAGCCGGGCGCGTGCGGGTCGCGGTCGCTCACCGCCACCCAGGCGCCGCGCTCTCGCAGCCGCTCGATGCCGGGCAGGGCCTCGCGACCCCCGCCCACGACGAGCAGCCGCCGGCCGGCGAGGCTGCGGCTCAGCGCACCCATGCGCCGCCGTTCACCGAGAGCGTCTGCGCGGTCATGTAGCTCGACTCCTGCGAGGCCAGGAAGACGGCCGCCCCGGTGAGCTCGTCGGTGCGGCCGAGCCGACCCAGCAGGATCAGCGGCAGGATCCGCTCCTTCAGGTCGGCCGGCATCGTGCGGCTGGTCAGCTCGGACTCGATCACGCCCGGCGACAGGCAGTTCACGGTGATGCCGCGGTGGGCGACGAAGCGCGCCAGGCAGTGGGTGAGCGCCATCACGCCCGCCTTGGCGGCGGCGTAGGAGGGTGTCCTCGGCCCCCCGTACTCGCCCGACAGCGAGCCGACGTTGATGATGCGGCCTCCGTCCGAGAGCAGCGACAGCACCTCCTGGCAGCAGACGAAGACCCCCTTCAGATCGACGTCGAGCACCGCGTCCCACGCCTCGTCGGTGATCTCGTCGAAGTCGCCCGTGATGTTGATGCCGGCGTTGTTCACCAGGACGTCGACGCGTCCGTAGCGCTCGGCGACCGTCGCGAGGGCGCCGCGCACGCTCTCCCGGCTCCGCACGTCGAGCGCGACCGGGGCTTCGCAGCCGCAATCGGCGACCAGCTTGTCCGCCTCGGCGCGCCGCGAGCAGTAGGTCGGCACCACGAGGGCGCCCTCGGCGGTGAAGGCCCGCGTGATGGCCGCGCCGATGCCGCGGCTTCCCCCCGTCACCACGCAGACCCGTTCGCGCAACCTCATGGCGTCCTCTCCTCCGTTGCTCCGGCCAGGTGCCCGTGCTCGGCCAGCGCGTCCAGGATCCGCGACGCGCCCTGCGCGGCGCCCAGCCGGTCGCGGCAGCGCGCCGACACCGCCCGCCGCCAGCCCGCGTCGAGGGCCGTTGCCCCGAGCCGGCGCAGGAAGACGTCGGCGTCGAAGTCCGGTCCCTCGGCCAGCAGGGCGCCGACCCCTTCGCGCTCGAGCCGCTCGGCCGCGTCGCGGTCGTCGCGGTGATGCGTGACGTACAGGGGGGGCACACCCAGGTGGGCGAGCTCGTAGACCGTGGTCCCGAAGCCCGTCAGCGCGAAGTGCGCGCGCCGCATCAGCGCCGCCATCTCGCGGTGTCCGAGGTCGACGTGCACGTGCCAGCCGAGCTCCCGAAGCTCGTCGAGCAGCCGGCGCGTGGCGCGAAAGCAGCGTCCGAGCACGCAGTCCACCTTCCAGGGCGCGCCGTGGGCACGGAGCGCCCGCGCGAGCGGGCGACTCACGAGCCGCGTCAGCCCGAGCGGATCGGAGCCGCCGAAGCTCACGAGCACACAGCTGCGGGTGGCGGCTTCGAGCGAAGCCGCCGCGCGGATCTCGCGCGGCACCAGGCAGTAGGCTGCGCCCTGGCGCACCTGTGGATGCGCCAGGCGGGGCGCGTGCAGGTGGGGCAGCACCGTGAGGTCGGCGTCGTCCAGGTGGTCGACGCGGTCCAGCACGAGCCGGCGTGCGCCGGCACTGCGCGCGCGCGCGAGCTCCGCCGCGATCGGCTCGCGCGTGTCGAACAGGGTCCAGCCCGCGGCGGCCGCCGCGTCGTCCGCGGTCTGCCACGCCTGGACGGCGCGCGGGAAGGCGTCGTCGACGAGGGCCGCCGCCGCGGCGTCGCCGCGCAGGTGGAAGGCCACGCTCCAGCCGCGCCGGCGCGCCTCCTCGGCGACCGTGAGCGCCCGCATGACGTGGCCGAGCCCGCCGCCCCCGCCGCCCGTGACGAAGCAACGCAGGTCGACCGCCCTCACGCCGCGAACCCCGCGCGCACGCGGCGCTGCGGTCGCAGGCCGTCCTCGGGATCGGCTCGCCAGTCGCGCTCCTCGAGCTCGGCCGCGGAGAGCCGCTTCCCGGCACGGCCGTCGGCACTCGCAGCGGTCCGGACGTCGCGGATCACGGCTTCGATCGGCTCCGGCAGCCAGCAGTGCCCCGGCGCGAACTCGGCGCCGCGACCGTCGAGGTCGAGGTGGAACTCGATCATCGAGGCGCCGTGCCGGTGCACGGCGCGGTGGATGACGCCCGGCTCGACGGTGTGATCCGACCAGCCGGCGCGGACCAGGAGTCCGGCGTGCGCCGCGCCGATCTCGCGCAGCGTGGCGATCGCCGCCAGGTTGGCGTCCGCCGCACGCGCGGGATAGTCCGAGACGCAGTGCAGGAGCGTCAGGTCCCGGCAGCCCGCGCGCGCCAGCGCGCCGACGGCTCGCGCGACCTCGTCGCGGGTCGCCATGCCGGTCGACAGCACCACGGGCCGGCCCGTCCGCGCACACGCTGCCAGCAGATCCGTCCAGGGCAGCTCGTAGGAGGAGATCTTGTAGAAGTCGACGTGCGGCTCGAGCGTCGCGACCGCGCCGAGGTGGAACGGCGTGCAGGAGAACCGCAGCCCCCGCTCGTGTGCCCGCTCGGCAAGCGCGGGCAGGAACGACTCGGGCAGCTCCCAGCGCTCGCGCTCGCGATGCGCGGCACTGGCTGCCAGCACTTCCGGCGCGAACAGCTCCCGGATCCGGAACAGCTGGAACTTGACCGCGCCGCAGCCGATCTCGGCGGCGCGGTCGATGAAGGCCAGCGACCGGTCGAGGTCGCCGCCGTGATTGCTGGAGACCTCGGCGACGAACTCCACCTCCTCCTCGAGGGAACCCCCGAGCGAAGCCTTCCCCCCTCGCGTTTCGATCTGCACGGCCTGGCTCCAGCTTGAAACGGTCCGGCACTCGCGGTGCCGCCTTGCTGCAACGCCACGAGGAGGCTGCAAGAGCCGTGCCTCGCACTCGACTCCGCTCGCGTCTTCCCGGTCTACGCCCTCCTGGCGTGCGATCCGCTCCATCCGCGCTCGATCCGCGCGGCGTCCACGTCCGTCCGCGCCGCGTTGGCATCCCGCTTGCTCCAGTCCGGACGAAACCGAGTGCGAGGAGAGCTGGACATGGTGGACCTGTCCCACAACGGAGTCGGCGTCGAGGCGCGCGGTCTCTCGACCGTGGGCGACGCCATCGACGCGGTGACCGGAGACCGGGACGAGCAGGTGCTCCTGGGGCTCCGTCTGGACGGGCACGAGGTGCCCGAGACGGACTGGGACGAGGTCCGCGAGCTGGCACTCGCGGGCGTGGGTGCGCTCGCGCTCGTCTCGCGGCCGCGCCGCGAGATCGCGCTCGACGGCCTCGAGAGCGCCGCCGACTACGCGTTCGCCGTGAGTCGTTCCCTGGCGCGGACGGCCGAGCTGCTGCGCGAGGGCTCGATCGAGGCGGCGAACGACCTCTACGCCATGGCGCTCGACGCCCTCGCGGTTCTGGTGCACGCCATCCAGGCGAGCGCGCGAGCCCTCCCCGACGAGTGCGAGCGGCTCGCCGAGCTCTGCGCGGAGCTCGATCCGTGGCTGCTCGGCCTGGAGGACGCCCATCGCTCCCGAGACTGGGTGACGATCGCCGACGTGCTCGAGCACGAAGTCGCCGCGCGCGTGCTGGCCTGGCCGACGCGGCTCGAGGCCGTGCGCGCGCGCCACGCGACGGGGGGGACGGACTGATGGGCGACCGCAACGAACGCGCCTTCTACCGCGTCCAGACCAGCCTGCCGGTCCGCTGCCGGCGGGTCGAGCCCGAGGAGGTCCTCGAGTTCGCCGTCCGCACCCAGGAGAGCCGCGACGCGCAAGCGGCCGTGCCGGCCGAGCTGGCCGCCTGGGCGGCACGCATCGAGGACAAGCTCGACACGCTGCTCGCGCGACTCGATCCCGAGCGCCCGCCGCCGCTCAGCCATCGGGACGCGCAGAGCGTGGTGCTCTCGGGCTCGGGCATGATGCTGGGCAGCAGCGACGACCTGCTGCCCGGCGACGACGTCCTGCTCGAGTTCCTGCTGCCCGGCTCGCCGCCGCGCCGCGTCGAGGCGCTGGCGCAGGTGGTGGGCCTGCGCCGGATGGACGAGGCGGGGCACGCGCAGGTCGCCGTGCGGTTCGGCGCGATCGACGAGGCCGACCGCCAGGCGATCGTGCGCGCCGTCTACGAGGTCGAGGTCCTGAGCCGCCGCCAGAACGGAGACGGAGCCGGAGGCGCCGATGCGGACCCGGAGGCCCAGGAGGACGGGGCGGAGGGGGCTCCGTGAGCCCCGACTGCGGCCGAGCCGGACGCGCGCTCGCAGCTGCCGCGTGCGCGGCAGCCCTCGCGTCCGCCGCCATCGCCGAGCCCGCGCCGGCTCCCGGCCCGTGGGAGGCGCTGTACGGCGGGCTGCCCCCCACGCCGGCCGTCGTTCCCGCGCTGCCCTGCGCCGACCCGTCGGAGGCGGAGCCGCGCACGCCCGCCTGCCTCCGGCTCGAGTCCGCGCGCCGCGAGCTCGCCCGGGGTCACCTTCCCGAAGCCGCCGCCGAGGCCCTGCTCGCCGAGCGCGCGCTGGGGGACCGCGACCGGCGTGCCGCGGTCCGCCAGACGGCGCGGTTCCTGCGGGCCGAAGCGCGCTGGCGTGCCGGTCACCTGGACGAGGCCGCGTCCGGATTCCGTGCGATCCGGCAGTCCGCCGATCCCCGGCTGCGCGACCAGGTCGCGCTGCGCCTGGCCGACGCCGCGTTCGCGTCCGGGGACTCGGCCGTCGCGCTGCAGCAGTACGAGGAGCTGCTCTCCCGGGCGGGTCCGCTCGGCGTGTCGCCGGCACCCTGGAGCGCGCGCGCCGCCGAGGCGGCGTTCGCCGAGGACCGGATCGAGGAGGGCGTGGCGTGGCTGCGACGCGCGCTGGATGCGGAGCCGACGCCCGGGCTCACCACGGCGATCCAGATCCGCCTGGCCGAAGCGCTCCACGGGACGGGTCACATCGACGAGGCGCGCGAGCTGCTGGCGGCCGCGCGCGAGACGGGGTCGCCGGACGCCTCTGCGTTCGCATCGGCGCGCGGGGTCGCGTTCGACTTGCAGAGCGGACCCGTCGACCGCCTGTCCGAGCGACTCGCACCGGCCCTCGAGGGCGCGCCGCGCGTGGCCGCCTACGGCCGCGTGGTGCTGGCGCACGGCCTGCTGGCGGCCGACGAGCCGGCGGGAGCCATCGACGTCCTGACCCGGGTGCTGGTCGATCCGCACGCCGAGCCCTACGGCGAGCTCGCGTCCGACGCCCTGGGTCGCGCGCTCGCCGTGCTGGTGCCGGCGGAGGCCGAGTGGGCGGCGTGCGGCGAGTCCATCGCCCGCATCGGCTGGCGGCGGGATCTCCTGTCGCGGCGCGCTCCCGCTCCGGAGCCGATCGTTCAGCTCGGCCGCTGCTATGCGGAGCTGGGTCTCAGCGGCACGGCCCTCGACCTGTTTCGCAGCGTCGTGAAGCGCTTCGGCGAGCGCGGCGCCGAGGTGGCGGCGTTCCCGATCGCACGCGCGTCGTTCGCGAACGGCGACCTCGCGGTCGCCGAGGCGGCCGCTCGCGAGCGGCTGCGGCAGGGGGAGACCGAGGACCGCACCGAGTGGACCCTGCTGCTGGCCGAGATCGAGCTCTCGCTCGATGCCGCGGACGCCGCCGTCGCCCTGCTCGAGCCGCTCACCACCGCCGAGGAGTCGCTCCCACGTCGCGCGCGCGCCCTCGCCCTGCTCGCCGACGCGGCGCTGCGAGTCCCGCTGGACCAGGCGCCGCGTGCCGCGCTGGTGCGCGCCGTGCAGGAGGCGAGCGAGGCAGAGCTCCGCGGCGCGCCTGCGAGCTACGGCAGCGCCGCGCTGGCGGCGGGCGACCTGCTGCGCCGCTCGGACGAGCTCGAGCAGGCGAGCGCGATCTACGCGATCGCCTACGAGCTGCTGCCGCCGGGCGAGCGCCGCGAGCAGGCCGCGTACTGGCGCGCCGCACTCGCGGGCGATGCGAGCGAGGAGCAGAACATGCTGCGCGAGAGCGCGGAGGGGGGCGCCGGCGCCTGGAACGACCTGGCGCGGCTTCGCATCGATCTGATCGAGCTGCTGCGCCGGGCGGGGGCCTCGTGACGGCGAGACCGGCTGCATCGCCCGCCCTGATCACCGGCATGCGCGCGGCCCTCGCCCGCCTCGAGCTCGTGACGAGCCAGCTCGCGCGCGAGGCGGCGACTCCGCGCGCACGCGCCCTGGCCCGGTCCGCCTCGCAGGCCGTCGTCGACCTGGACGCCTCGATCGCCGAGTGCACCGGCGCCTTCTGCGCCAGCGCGGGCGCCGGCTCGGCTTCCCGCATCGAGCTGGCGGACGTCGTCGCGGATCTCGGCCGGCGCGTGGGCCCGACCCTGGAGGCGCGCGGGATCCGCTGGTCGGCGGGGCGCGCGGCTCCCGCGCCGGTCGCGGCCGACGCCGGCGTCACCCGGCGCCTGGCGCTCCTGCTGGTGCGGGCGGCGGTCGCGCGGCTGGCGGGTCCGGGTCGGCTGCTCTTCGAGACCGATTCCGGCGACGCGGGCTGGTCGCTCGCGGTGACGCTCGAGCGCGATCGCGCCACCGCCCCGCCGCCCCGCGAGGGAGTCGACGAGCTGCGCCGCTTCGCGGCGGCTGCGGCGACCGGGTTCGAGCACGAGCTGGGCTCGCAGCGCGAGGTGCTGCGCTGCCGCGTCGTCGACGGGGAGGCGGCGTGCGCCGCGTCCTGATCGCCGAGCCCGACACCGCGTTCCGCGAGGCGCTGGGAGACGCCGTGCGAAACGCCGGCTGGTACGCCGATGCCGCACCCGCGCTCGATGCGCGCACACCCCGCGAGCTCGGCGAGTACTCGGCCGCGCTGGTCTCGATCGAGCCGCCCGGCGCGGCGGTCGCGATCGGGCGGCTGGGCGCCGCGTGCGCGCCGCTCGCAGTCATCGCGATGGGCCCGGCGGATCCGCCCGGGCCCGCCGTCGAGGCGCTGGCGAACGGCGCGCGCGAGTTCCTGCGCAAGCCGTTCGACGTCGCGGCCCTGGAGGCGGCGCTGGCGAACGCGCTCGATCCGGCCCGGCGCAGCGGCGCACCGCCCGGCGTCGAGCTGCTGACGCGCGATCCGGGGGTGCGCCGGCTGCTGCGCGAGGCCGAGGCCGCCGCGGCGACCGACGCGACCGTGCTGGTGCTCGGAGAGAGCGGGAGCGGCCGCAGCCGGCTCGCGCAGTGGATCCACACGCGCAGCCGCCGGGCCGACGCGCCGGTCGTGTTCGTCCGCGGCGGGGCGCTGGCGGCCGACGCGGAGTGCGAGCTGTTCGGCGACGGGGAGGGCGCCGACTGCGGGCTGCTCGGCGCGGTGCGCGGCGGCACGCTCGTGCTGGAGGACGTGGGCGAGCTCCCGCTCGCGATCCAGGCGCGCCTCGTCCGGCGCATGCAGGACGGCGGCGAAGGCACGCCACTGCGCGTCGTCGCGACCTCGAAGCGTCCGCTGGCCAACGAGGTCGCGTGCGGTCGTCTGCGGCCCGACCTGCACCACCGTCTCGAGGTCCTGGTGCTCCGGGTGCCGCCGCTCCGCGAGCGTCCGCGCGACATCGAGTGGCTCGCCCAGCTGCTCCTGGAGCGCGCGGCCCGCGCGCGCGGTGCCCCGACGCCTCGCCTGTCGCGGGGCGCACTCGA
>JASJBO010000259.1 GCA_030066475.1 Myxococcota bacterium | reverse complement strand
TGGCTCGAGGTGCAGATCTTCTCGGACGAGATCGGTGTGCCCAAGCCGGACGCGCGGGCCTTCCGGGCCGCGCTCGACGGGCTCGAGGTCGCGGCCCCGCGCGCGCTCCACGTGGGCGACCTGCGGCGCACCGACGTGGCGGGGGCTCGCGGCGTCGGCATGGGCTCGGTTCGAATCCGCGCGCCCCACGACGACGACAGCGCGCTGCCCGAGGCCGACTACGTGGTGTCGTCCCACGCCGAGCTGCGCGCCCTGCTGCTTCCGGACGCACCGGCGTCGCGATCCGGCTGAGACGATCCGCAAGAGCTCGCTCGCCACCTCCACGAGGGGCGGCGGCGCCTACAGGCTCGGCCCGGTTCCCTCCAGCAGGCGCTCGACCTCCCGCGCGATGCTGGCGGACACGCGCGGGTCGGCGTCGAGGAAGCGAACGCCGGCCTCGTAGGGAGAGCGCCCCGGGCCGCCCGCCCGGCAGTTCATGACCCGCGCCCCGATCTGCAGGAGCGTGCCGCCGTGGCCCGGCAGCGAGAAGCGCAGGCCGACGTCGGTGTTCGGCTCGAGGGCGCGCGTACACGTGAGCCGCATGCCGCCGCCCGAGAGATTGAGCGCGTACTCCGTGGTGACCTGGTCCGCGATCGTGACGTCTACGGGGAAGAAGCACGGCGCGCGCACGTGCCGCCGCTGTTCGGACTCGACCGTGCGGACGATCTGGTTGACGCGGAAGGTCACGTGCTCGGGAATCGCGCGCTTGTCGATCAGGCCCTGGACGCCCAGCGCGCGCAGCTCGGGCACGTCGATCCCGTCGCGGTCGAGCGGGCACACGGCCAGGATCGGAATCGCATCGAGGGCCGACAGCTCGCGCAGTGCCCGGATGCGCTCGACCCCGGCGCGCGGATCGGGATGCAGCGTGGCGATCAGCAGATCCGGCGGCGGCGCGACCTCCAGCAGTGCCGTGTGCAGCGCCGTCTGCGGGTCGAGCTTGACGACCTCGCAGTCGGCCTCCTCGAGCAGCTCGGAGAGTCGGGCGCGGAAGAAGCGGGTGTCCTGATCCAGGCAGACGCGGGGCCGATCTCGGCCGTCCATGGGGCAGTCCTCGGCGGCGGGACCTCTCCGTTTCGGCCGATGCGCTCGCGGCCTTGATCCGGGTGGCGCCGGAGGACGAGGGCGGGGTTCGCCCTACGTCGCCCGGGGCCTACACCGGAGTCAGTCGGCTTCGCCGCGCTCCCGAGCGGGCGCCTCCGCGCGCCGCTCGAGGCGATCGAGCACCGTCACCCGCAGGCGGTTGGCCTCGTCGGGCCGCTCGCACGATATCACGAAACGCGTCCGCCACCGCACTGCCGGTCGCGATACCCTGCCGCGATGCCCGACGATCCGACACCGCGACCCGCGACGCGCGCCGCCCAGGGCGGGGGGCATCTCGACGCGGCCACCGGCGCGCTGGTGCCGCCGCTCCACCCATCCACCTCGTACGGGCGCGACGCCGAGGGACGCTACCTGGGCGGTCGCAGCTACACCCGCGACCACAATCCGACCTACGACGCGGCCGAGCAGCTGCTCGCCGACCTCGAGGGCGGTGCCGACGCCCTGCTGTTCGCGTCCGGAATGGCCGCCGGCACCACCGTCTTCGAGGCGCTCGAGCCGGGCGCCCACGTGGTGGCGCCCGACGACATGTACTGGACGCTGCGCGCTTGGATGGCGCGGCTCGCCCAGCTCGGCCGGATCGAGCTCGAGCTGGTCCCGACGGGCGACCTCGACGCGCTGCGCGCGGCGCTGCGGCCGGGTCGCACGCGCCTGGTCTGGCTCGAGTCGCCGTCGAACCCGATGACGGTGGTCACCGACCTCGCCGCCGCGGCCGAGCTGGCGCACGGTGCCGGTGCGCTCGCGGTGGCCGACTCCACGACCGCCACGCCCGTCCTCACGCAGCCGCTCGCGCTCGGCTGCGACCTGGTGCTCCACTCGGCGACCAAGCAGCTCAACGGTCACGGCGACGTGCTGGCGGGGGCCCTCGTCACCGCGCGGGAGGACGCGCTGTGGGAGCGCATCCGCTTCGAGCGCGGCACCCGCGGCGCCGTGCCGGGGCCGTTCGAGGCCTGGCTGCTGCTGCGCGGCATGCGCACGCTGTACCTGCGCGTCGCGCACAGCTCGCAGGGCGCGCAGCGCGTGGCCGAGTTCCTGCGCGGTCGGCGCGGGGTGCGCGCGGTGCTCTACCCGGGCCTGCCCGAGCATCCCGGGCACGCGCTGGCGCGCCGCCAGATGCAGGGGGGCTTCGGTTCGCTCGTGTCGTTCCGGGTGGCCGGTGGCGGCGCGGCGGCACGCCGCGTGGCGAGCGGGCTGCGCCTGTTCCGCGACGCCTCGTCGCTGGGCTCGGTCGAGAGCCTGGTCGAGCAGCGGGCCGCGGTCGAGGGCGCCGGTTCACGGGTGCCCGACGATCTCCTGCGGCTCTCGATCGGGATCGAGGATCCCGACGATCTCGTGGCCGATCTGGAGCGCGCGCTCGCCTCCGTGTGAGGCGGTATCTTCACAGACGTCCCCCGGGAGCCCCGATGTCCGAGCTCGGCCGCGACACGACCTGCGCCCTCTCCAGCCCGCGCCGCCCCGTTCGCGCGTCGATGCGCGACCGGTCGTGCCCCGCGTAGCGCCGGGTGCCGCCATCGGCTCCGCCACGCGAGACCGGACCTCGATGGTGCTCGCCTGGGGCGTCGCCGCCGCGGCGATGGCGGCGATCTTCTACGTCTCGCACCAGCCGCGCGTGCCGCTGCCGCGCGCACCCGGCGCCGACAAGCTGGCGCACGCCACCGCGTATGCCGTGCTGGCGGGCTGCTGGTACGCGTCGCTGCGCGTCACCTGGCCGTGGCGATCGCCCCGGGAGACCGCGTGGGGGGCGGCGGCCGCAGCCGCACTCTACGGGGCGACGGACGAGTGGCACCAGTCGTTCGTGCCGAACCGGCTGCCGTCGTGGGGCGACTGGGTGGCGGACGCGCTCGGCGCGCTGGGCTTCGCGCTCATCGTGGTGCTGGGCGTCCGACTGCGCGCGCGCCGGGGCCGCCGAGGGCCGCCGGCGAGCGCAGCGGCCCGGCGCCGCGGGTGAGCGGTCAGGCGAAGCCGCCGCCCACTCCCACTCAGGCGTCGGTGCGGACGTGCAGCTCGCCGAGGTCGCCGGTCACGCCGCCGCAGCCCTGGAGCTGCTTCTCCAGCTCGGCGGCGCGCCGGCGGCGGCGTTCGCGCAGGGCGTCGGTGTCGCACAGCCGGTCGAGCACCTCCTGGCCCCACGCCACGTGGCGGCGCGCCTTGCGCACGATGTCCTCGAGCAGCTCGATCGTGGGCGCGTCGCAGATCTGGTCGGTCTCGCGCGCGGTGCGCTCGTAGGTCTCGATCAGGTGCGGCTTGAGCACGTCGAACACGCCCACCAGCTTCTCGATGGTCTGGTCGGGCGACTCCGGCTCGGCCACGGCCTGCACGAAGTCGGCAAAGCCCGAGTTCGAGGACTCGGACGCCTGCACCGCCTTGCGCCCGCAGCGCAGCTCGGGCAGGCGCTTGCCGAGCGCGTCGGCCGCCTGCGCGCACTCCCAGCAGATCTTGCCGAGTCCGGTCTTGACCGGGACCTCCGGGATCGTGGCCATCCAGCCGCCCAGCATCATCATCATCCACTCCTCCGCATAGCGGAAGTTGCGGACGCGCCGGGCGGTGGACTCGACGTCGTAGCGCCCGTGCAGGCGGCGCAGGTCGGCCGGGATGTCGAAGGCCGAGTAGGGCGCGAAGGTGGTGCGCTCGTCCGGGCTCATGCCCGGGTACATGCGGGTGGGGCCGCTCTCGCTCACGCCGACTTCTCCGCGGCGGCCGCGCGCCGGGCCAGGTGCTCCTCGCGCAGGATCGCGGCGGCCTTCTGCATGGTCTCCTTGGAGGGGCCCTGGCCCGAGAGCGCCATCAGGTCCTCCAGCTCCTCCTCCGAGAAGCCCGCCTCGCGGCGGTCCTCCCAGGCGATCGGGATGGCCGCGTCCTCGCGGTCGGAGCGGGCGCCGCCGAAGCTGAACTGCTTGTCGACCTCGCGGCGGAACTCCTGGGTGCGCTGGAAGTGCTCGGGGTCGCCCTTGGTGAACTCCTTGACCCAGTCGCTGCCGAAGCGCACGTGGGTGAGCTCGTCGGCCAGCACGTAGTCGACCGCCTGCTCCATCACGGTGTCGCCGGTCTTGCGCGCATACTTGATCATGTCGCGGAACACGTCGCAGGCCAGGCCTTCGAGGCCGCGGTTGACGCCCGCCACCCGCATCGCCGGGTCGTCGCTGCAGGCGCACTCGAACAGGAAGGTGCTCTCGGGGAACATGCCGACGTCGCCGCCGACGTGGTGGAGCAGCTTCTCGTAGATCTGCACGTGGCGCGCCTCGTCCCAGCACTGGCGCGCCATGTTCATCTTGAACTCCCAGGGCGCGTCGGGGAAGTCCCAGAGCGAGCGGCCGGCGCCCTCGAGCGCCTGGAGCTCGCCGACGAAGATGCCGTGCATGCGCAGCTTCAGGCGCGTCTCGGCGCCGGGCTCGTCGGGGTCGAGCGGCTCGTTCAGCACGATCAGCCCGAAGCCGGGTCCGTAGCGCTCGTAGAGCGGCTCGGCCGAGGTGCCGCGCACGCTCTCCTCGATCATCGGTTGCAGCTTTCGGAACGCGGCGGCGACGGCGTCGACGTCATCGGGCAGCTTCGCCAGCACCGTGGCCATCGCGTTGTCCTGCCGGATGAAGCGGCTGTCGCGGGCGAGCTCGTGGGGCTCGAGGAATCGCTGCATGCTCGGACCTCCCTGGGCGCGAGGCGCCACCATGCCGCACCCCGAAAAGCCTATATCGTCCGACCGGTCGGTCAACTTACGGGGGGACGTTGGTTAAGAAAGTAAAGAAACTCCCCGCGGGTGGTTACTTCACTTTCTTAACCAACGTCCCCGCTACTCGACGGGGATGGATTCGGGGCGGGTGAGGTCTTCGAGGGTCTGGCGGGCGCGGACGAGGTGGGACTTGCCGTGGGAGACGAGGACCTCGGCGGCGAGGGGCTTGGAATTGTAGTTGGAGCCCATGACGAAGCCGTAGGCGCCGGCGCACTCGAGCACGAGCAGCTCGCCGACCTGCGCCTCGGGCAGTGGCTGGGTGCGGACGTAGCCACCCTCGCTCTGGGTGAAGATGTCGCCCGACTCGCACAGCGGACCGCCCACCACCACCTCGCGCAGCCGGCGCTCGCCGCGCTCGCCGGCGGCCGGCACGATCGACATCGGGTGGTAGGCGCCGTACAGGACCGGGCGCGCCAGGTTGTTGAAGCCGGCATCGACCACGTAGAAGGTGTTCGGCCCCTCGCGCTTGATGGCGCGGATCTCGGTCACCAGGCAGCCCGCCTCGCCGACCAGGTAGCGTCCGGGCTCGATCTCGAGCCGCACGGGATGGCCCAGCTGCTCCGCGAGCGCGCGCCGCGCCCGGTCCCACACCCGGAAGTAGGCGTCGACGTCGACGTCCGGGTCGTCGTCGCGGTAGGGAATCGGGAGCCCGCCCCCCGCGCTCACGGTCTCGACCCCGGGCCCGACGCGCCGCGCGAAGCCGGTGCAGGCCTCGGCCACCAGCGCCAGGTGCTCCATGTCCGCGCCCGAGCCGATGTGGACGTGGATGCCGGTGACCCGCAGGTCCCAGCGCGCCGCGCGCTCCACGCACGCCTCGATGTCCTCGTGCCAGATCCCGTGCTTCGACTGATCGCCGCCCGTGTTGGTCTTGCGGCTGTGCCCGTGACCGAAGCCGGGGTTGATGCGCAGGGTGATCGCTCCGCCCGGCCGGCGCTCGCCGTACTGGTCGATCATGTCCGGCGAGCCGCAGTTCACCGGGATGCCGTGCTCCAGCACCAGCTCGAGCGACTCGCGGTCGAAGATGTCGGCCGTGTACACGATCGGGGGCGGCTCGCCCTGCGGCGTGAAGCCCGCGCGAAGCGCGCGGTGGATCTCGCCGGCGCTCACCGCATCCACCAGCACCCCCTGGCGGCGGCACAGGTCGAGCACGGCGAGGTTCGAGTTGGCCTTCTGCGCGTAGCGCACCACGTCGAAGGCGCGCAGGCTCGCGATGCGGTCGGTGATCGTCGCGGCGTCGTACACGTAGAGCGGCGTGCCGAAGTCGCGCGCCAGGTCGCCGACCGGCACGCCGCCGATCTCGCGGCGCAGCGGCGGACGACGGGAAGCGGGGGCCATCCCGGGAGACTAACGCACGCCCTCGAGCGCGTTGAGCGTCGCTTCGTAGAGTCCCCGCTTGAGCGCCGCGAGCGTCGCGCCGTCCTTCTCCGACCCGGCGCCGGCGATCTCGATCGCCCGCGACAGCAGCTCACGCTCGGGCCGCGCCTCGTCGGCGAAGCCCGCCTCGACCGCCTCGTCGCCGCCGTAGCGGCGGCCGGTCACGATGGCCTCGTGCGCCGTTGCCCGCGGCAGCCGCGCCCGGATCAGCGCCGTCATCCCGGGCTGGAGCGGCAGGCGCAGATCGACCTCCGGTAGGCAGAAGAAGCCGCGGTCGCTGCGCACCACGCGGAAGTCGTGGGCCAGCGCGAGCATGGCGCCGCCGGCGAACGCGTGCCCGTTCACGGCGGCGACGGTCAGCGCCGGGAACGCGAGCAGCCGGGCGAACAGGCCGTGCACCGCGTCGAGGAAGGGCCCGAGCCGCTCCGTCTCCTGCTCGCCCAGCCAGCCCAGGTCGAGTCCGTTCGAGTAGAAGCGTCCCGCTCCGGTCGTGACCAGCGCGCGCGGTGCCGGCGCCTCCTCCACCTGGTCGAGGGCCGCGTCCAGGGCGTCCAGGAAGGGCCCGTCGAAGCGGTTCTCGCCTGCCTGCATGCGGAGGACGAACACGTCGCCCACTCGCTCGAGGTCGATCACCGGCCGCCTCCTCGATCCCCGGGACGAGCTTGCCACGCGCGGGTTCCGCACGCCGCTGCACGAGGCGCTTCCGGCTGCTTGACGTCACCCGTCCGGCAAGGGACGCTGCGCCGGGTGCGACACCGCATCCGCCCGATCGAGCTGGGCGCCGACGCGGTCGGGCCCGAGGCGCCCGGCGGAGTGCTCGGAGCGTGACCGGGATCTCGCTCGAGCTGGTCCCGCGCTCGCCCGAGGCGGTCGCCGCGGAGCTCCGTCTCGTGGCTGAAGCGTTTCCTCACGTGGATACGGTGAACATCCCGGATCTGCTTCGTTTTCCGTTGCGGAGCTGGGAGGCGTGCCGGCTCGCCAAGCAGTTCGTCACGCGCGCGATTCCGCACCTGCGCGCGATGGACTTCGCGGCCGACGCGGCGTTCCCGCTCACCGACTTCCTGCGCGGCGCCGAGATCGACAGCGTGCTGGTCGTGTCGGGCGATCCACCCCAGGACATGACGCACCGGGTGTTCCCGACCGGGCCGGTCGAGCTGATCCGGCGCCTCAAGGCCGAGGCGCCCGGGCTGCGCGTGTACGCCGGCTTCGATCCCTATCGCAGCGGCGCGCAGGACGAGCTGGAGTACGCCCGCGCCAAGCTCGACGCGGGCGCCGACGGCTTCTTCTCGCAGCCGTTCTTCGACCTGCGCCTGATCGAGGTGTGGGCCGAGCTGCTGGCCGGCCGGGAGGTCTGGTGGGGCGTCTCGCCGGTGCTGAGCGCGCGCACCCGGCGCTACTGGGAGACCAAGAACCGCGCCTTCTTCCCCGCCTCGTTCACGCCGACCTGGGACTGGAACCGGGCCTTCGCAGCGGCGGCCCTGCAGTGGGTGCGCGACACCGGGGCCAACCTCTACTTCATGCCGATCCGCGCGGACTTGCGCCGCTATCTCGAAGGCATCCTGTGAGCGCGGCCGGGCCTCTCGACGGCCTGCGCATCGTGGACCTCTCCACGATGATCGCGGGCCCGCTCGCGACCATGCTGCTGGGCGACCAGGGGGCCGACGTCATCAAGGTCGAGCCGCCCGGGACCGGCGACCTGGTGCGCGCGCTCGGTGCCCGGCGCGGTGGCATCGCCGCGACCTTCGCCACCAGCAACCGCAACAAGCGCTCGGTGGTCCTCGACCTCAAGCAGCCCGACGGGCTGCGCGCGCTCGAGCGCCTGGTCGCCGGCGCCGACGCCTTCGTGCAGAACTTCCGACCCGGCACCGCCGAGCGCATGGGCGTCGGCGAGGACGCCATGCGGCGCGTGCGCCCCGACCTCGTGTACGTCTCGATCAGCGGCTTCGGCGAGTCGGGCCCGTACGCCCACAAGCGGGTCTACGACCCCGTGATCCAGGCGCTCTCGGGCCTGGCCGACGTGCAGCGCGACCGCGAGACGGGGCGGCCCCGCATGCTCCGCACGATCATTCCCGACAAGGTCACTGCACTCACGGCGGCGCAGGCGATCACCGCCGCGCTGCTGGCGCGCGAGCGCTCCGGTCGCGGCCAGCACGTCCGCCTCGCGATGCTCGACGCCGTGGTGGCGCTGATCTGGCCCGAGAGCATGGCGGGCTACACCTGGGTGGGCGGCGAGGTGCGCGACCGGCGGGCGCGGCTGGCCCAGGACCTGATCTTCGCGACCGCCGACGGCTACATCACCACCGGAGCGGTCTCCGACGCCGAGTGGCAGGGGCTGGCGCGCGCCGCCGAGCGGCCCGAGTGGCTCGAGGATCCCCGCTTCCGCACCGCAGCCGACCGCATCGTCCACGTCGACGAGCGGCTGGCCCTGATGGCCGAGGCGCTCCGCGAGCGCACCAGCGCCGAGTGGCTCGAGCGCCTCGACGCGCTCCAGGTGCCCTGCGCCCCCGTGCTCACGCGCGCCGAGGTGCTGACGCACCCGCAGGTGCTGGCCAACGAGCTGGTCGTCGAGAGCGAGCACCCGGTCGCCGGTCCGATGCGCCAGGCGCGCCCGGCGGCCCGCTTCGACGTCACGCCGGCGGCCCTGCGCCGGCCGGCCCCGGGCCTCGGCGAGCACACGGCCGAGGTGCTGGGCGAGGCGGGCTTCGCGCCGGCCGAGATCGCCGCGCTGCGCGAGGCCGGGGTGCTGGGCTGAGCCAACGACCCGCAGGCCGCTCGTAACTTGCTGCAGAAACCTCCGATCTGTGGGAGTATTCGGCCGTCCGGGCGCCCGCGGGGTGCAGGGCGGCCGGGCTCGGAGGGGGAGGGAAGCCATGAGGATGTCGTTGCTCCTGGCGGCCAGCGCGTTGGCTGCCGGGCTCGCGCTCGCGCCGGCCGAAGGCCGAGCGGACTGTTCCAACTCGCCTGTCGAGGCCGTGGAGGCGTTCGAGGAGTTCTTCCCGACCGACCAGGCCGACTGCGCCAAGGCCTGCAAGCGCTGGGTCCGGAGCTGCCGCGGGCTGGCGAAGCGCGCCGCCCAGTGCCAGAAGCGCGTGATCCAGGGCCTAAACCGCTACGACCGCGAGGACTGCAACACGCTCGACGGAGAGAGCCGCAAGGACTGCGTCCGGAACGCGAAGGCCGACCTGAAGGCGGCGAGTGACGTGAACAAGTCCGAGCGCCGCATCGCCCTCGCCGACTGCGACGCCTCGGCGCCCGACTGCGTATCGACCTGTACGGACGACGATTGACCGGCGCCCCGGCGCCGTCCACGATCTCAACGGAGACGAAACCCACCATGACGTGGTCACCGATCCGAATCGCCCTCGCCGTCGCCCTGCTGGGCGCCGGCGTCACCCTCTTCTCCGGCGCCGCCGGGGCCCAGCCGAGCTCGGCGGACCAGTGCCAGGCGGGCCCGCGCCAGAACGCCCAGGACTGGCAGGACGACTACCCCACGGGCGGCGTCCGCTGCACGCCGAAGTGCAGGGAGTGGGTGCAGACCTGCCGGCGGATCTCCAACGAGGCGCGCAAGTGCCGCCAGCAGGCGATCGACGCGGAGTTCACCGACGAGCGCGGCAGCTGCGACACCGAGTCGGACAAGCGGGAGCGCACCGAGTGCCGCCGCCAGGCTCAGCGCAACAAGGCGAACCGGCAGCAGGTCAACAACTCCGACCGGCGGCTGGCCGACTCGGCCGACTGTGAAGACATGGCCGAGGACTGCCTGGACACCTGCCAGAACGGCGGGAACGGCTAGGAGCGTGAGCGGCAGAAGCCCCCTGCAAGCGCCCGGAGGGCGCGCGCAGTGAGGCGAAGCCGAACGAAGTCAGACAGCTAGACTACAGCCTGCACGGCAGAAGCCCCCCGCAAGCGCCCGGAGGGCGCGCGCAGCGAGCCGCAGGCGAGCGAAGTCCACCAGCTAGCGGCGCCGCGCGGCCCCGAGCGCGCCCAGGCCCAGCGCGGCCAGCAGGCCGGTGGTCGGCTCCGGGATCGCGAGGATGTCGTCGATCCCGAGCACGCCCTCGATCTGCGGGATGCCGAGACGGGTGGCCGGCTCCGGCGTGTGGACGAGTCGCAGCGCGCTCACGTCCGCGAGCGTCTCGAGCACGTCCGAGCCGCCGCCCAGGAAGTCGCCGGTCAGGTCGTCGGGACCGACCGGGAACACGACCTGGGTCCAGACCGGCGCGGCCCCCGGCGCCGGCAGCACGGCGGCGGTCTCGGTCGCGAAGGTGCCGCCGGCTCCCTCGAGGTTGAGCCGGATCGCCAGCTCCGTCGGACCGAAATTGGCGAGCCACATCGAGATCGACGCCACCCCGGCGGCCGTGTAGTCGCCGGCCCACTGGGCGGGATTGAAGACGGTGTGCCGGCTGCCGGGGTTCCCGGACCCGGACCCGAGGGAGCGGTTGCGCAGGAACCGGTCGTCCGGGCCACCGCGGCCGCCGCCCTCGTTGGTCGGCGGGACGGGGCTGAGGCCGCCGTGGATCCACCCCTGGGTGGTGCCGTCCTGGAAGTCGTCCAGCTGGCCGAACGAGACGGCGGCAGCGGGCAGGGCGATCGGCAGCAGCAGAAGCGCAACGAGCAGCAGGCGGAACGTAGACACGGCTTGACCTCCGGAGGACGCACGACTCCTTTCCCGTGGAGGTGGACGTTCGGGCGTGTAGGTGGCAGCCCGCGGGCTTCAGGAGGCCAGGACGGCCTCGATCAGGGCCGGGCCGGGCTCCGCCAGGGCGCGCCGGAGCTGCTCGGCGAGGGCCTCCGCCGTCTCGGCGCGACTCGCGGGCACCCCATGGCCCCGCGCCAGCGCGGTCCAGTCGAGGGCGGGTCGCGAGAGGTCGGTCAGGCCCATCGCGAGCGGCCCCGGCTCCGCGATGCCGGCCCGGTGCAGCTCGAGCTGGAGGATGCGGTAGCTGCGGTTGGCGCAGACCACCACCACCACGTCGAGGCCCTCGCGCGCCAGCGTCCAGAGCGCCTGCAGCGTGTACATCCCGCCGCCGTCGGCCTGCAGCGCGATCACCTTGCGGTCCGGGCACGCGAGGGCGGCGCCCACGGCGCACGGCAGGCCCTGGCCGATCGAGCCCCCGGTGAGCGACAGCCAGCTGTGCCGCGGGGCGCCCGCGGCGAGCCCGAAGCAGGCACCGCCCGAGGTCGCCGCCTCGTCGACCACGATCGCGTCCTCCGGCTGCAGCGCGGCGAGCACCTGGCCCAGCGTGCCGGCGTCGAGTGCCCCCTGCGGCGGGCTCGGGCGCGCGGCCGGCGGGCGCGGCGCCGGCGCTGCCGGAGCGCCCAAGGCGTCCGCGAGCGACTCGAGGGCGCCGGCGACGTCGTCCCCGGCATCCGCCAGACGGAGCGTCCGGCAGCCCTCGGGCTCGAGCCGGCTCGGCAGGTCCGGATAGCCGAAGAACGCCACCGGCTCCCGGGCGCCCGCCAGCACCAGCGTCGCGACGCCGCAAAGGGCCTCGCTGGCCCGCTCGGGGAAGTAGGGCATCCGCTCGAAGGCCGGCAGGCCGCCGCCGCGCTCGAGGCGCGCGAAGAAGGTCTCGTGCATCACCCGGCAGCCGGTCGCCGCCGCGATGCGTGCGGCCGCCCGCAGACCGCGCTCTCCCAGCGCGGCGCCGCCCAGCAGCAGCACCCGGGCGTCGTCGGCGCGCAGGGCCGCGGCGCTCGACTCCAGGGCGTCCGGGGCGACCGGGCGCGGCGCCGGCCGCGGGCGTGGCGCCGCGGGCGCCGGTGCGTCGCCCCATTGGCAGTCGGCCGGCAGGA
>JASJBO010000258.1 GCA_030066475.1 Myxococcota bacterium | reverse complement strand
GGCATGCGCAGGATGTCGCCGGTGAGCACCACCAGGAAGCCGGCGCCCGCGTTGATCTGGACGCTGCGCACCGTGACCTCGAAGTCGTCGGGGCGTCCGCGCAGCTTGGGGTCGTCCGAGAGCGAGGCCGGCGTCTTGGCGACGCACACCGGCAGGCCCTCGTACCCGAGGCGCCGCACGTCGCGCAGGTCGCGCTCGGCCTGCCGGGTGAAGACCACGTCGCGGGCGCCGTACATGGTGCGCGCCACGGCCAGGATCTTCTCGGGGACCGACTGCTCCAGGTCGTAGAGCGGCCGGAAGGGCGTGGCGTGCGCCTCGGCGTGCTCGACGAGGACCCTGGCCAGCGCCTCCGCGCCGGCGCCGCCGCGCTCGTGGTGGTCGGACACCGCGAAGGGCGCGCCGAGCTCGGCGCAGCGCGCCCGCACCACCTCGATCTCGTCCTCGTCGTCGTCGCCGAAGCGGTTGAGCGCGACGACCGGCACCTCGCCGAAGTGGCGGATGTTCTCGACGTGCTTGTCGAGGTTGGGGAGCCCGCGCCGCACCGCCTCGGGATCGGACGCGGCCAGCTCCCTGGGCGGGATGCCGCCGTGGAGCTTGAGCGCGCGGACCGTCGCCACCAGCACGACGGCGACCGTGTCGAGACCGGCGCTGCGGCACTTGATGTCGAAGAACTTCTCGGCGCCCAGATCGAAGCCGAAGCCCGCCTCGGTGATCGCCCAGTCGGCGAGGTGCAGGGCCATCCGCGTGGCAACCAGGCTGTTGCAGCCGTGCGCGATGTTCGCGAACGGCCCGCCGTGGACGATGGCGGGGGTCCCTTCGAGCGTCTGCACCAGGTTGGGCCACAGCGCGTCGCGCAGCAGCACGAGCATGGCGCCGGACGCCCCGAGCCGGGCGGCCGTCACCGGCTCGCGATCGTAGTCGAAGGCGACGAGCAGGCGGTCGATTCGGGCGCGCAGGTCCTCTTCGTCCTCGGCCAGACACAGCATCGCCATCACCTCGGAGGCCGCCGTGATGTCGAAGCCCGTCTCGCGCGGCACGCCCTGGGTCGGCCCCCCGAGACCCACGATCACGTTGCGCAGCGCGCGGTCGTTCATGTCGATCACGCGCCGCCACAGGATGCGGCGCGGGTCGATGCGCGCCTGGTTGCCGAAGTAGACGTGGTTGTCGAGCAGCGCGGCGAGCAGGTTGTGCGCCGACGTGATGGCGTGGAAGTCGCCGGTGAAGTGGAGGTTGATCTTCTCCATCGGCAGGAGCTGGCTGCGCCCGCCACCGGTCGCCCCGCCCTTCATTCCGAACGAGGGTCCGAGCGACGGCTCGCGCAGCGCCAGGCAGGCCGACTCGCCGATCCGCGCCAGGCCCTGCGCCAGCCCGATGCTGGTGGTGGTCTTGCCCTCCCCCGCCGGCGTCGGCGTGATCGCCGACACCAGCACCAGGCGGCCGGCGCCCGACCGCTGGCGCGGGCGCTGCAGCACGGCGGGGTCGAGCTTCAGGACCTCCCGGTCGCAGGGGCGACACTCGCCCGGGTCGAGGCCGAGCGCCGCCGCGACCTCGGCGATCGGACGCGGGCTGACGGAGCGGGCGATCTCGACGTCGGACGGCATGCGAATCCCCCGTGCGCGCGTGGCGCAGGGGATGATACCCGGCGGCGGCGACTCCGCGTCACGGGTCAGGGGGTCTTGGCCGCGTCGTTGCGCCCGAGATCGACCCGGAACAGCTCGGTGATGGCCTCGGCCGAGACCGGCGGCCCGATCAGGTAGCCCTGCATCTCGGAGCAGGCGCGGCCGCCCAGGAAGTCGCGCTGGCGCTCGTTCTCGACGCCCTCGGCGACCACGCGGAGCTGGAGCGCCCGGGCCATCGAGATGATCGCCTCGGCGATGGCGGCGTCCTCGGGATCGAGCGTGACGCAGCGCACGAACGAGCGGTCGATCTTGACGGCGTCGACGGGCAGGCCCTTGAGGTAGCTGAGCGACGAGTAGCCGGTGCCGAAGTCGTCGAGCGCCACCGAGACGCCGATCCGCTTCAGCTCGCCGAGCTGCGCCGCCGCCGCCTCGCGGCTGTGCATGAGGGCCCCCTCGGTGATCTCGAGCTCGAGGCAGGCGGGCGGCAGCCCGGTCTCGAACAGGGTCCGGCGCACGGTGTCGACCAGCGACGCGTCGCGGAAGTGGTGTGGCGAGATGTTGACCGCGATGCGGAACGGCGGGAGGCCGGCGCTCCGCCAGTCACAGGCCTGGGCACACGCCCTGCGGAGCACCCAGTCGCCGATCGGGGTGATCAGCCCGGCCTCCTCGGCGAGCGGCACGAACTCGGCGGGCGACACCGCGCCGAGCTCGGCGTCTTCCCAGCGCAGCAGCGCCTCGACGCCGGTGAGGCGGCCGGTCGCGACCTCGACCTGCGGCTGGTAGTACACGCGCAGCTCGTGGTTCTCGAAGGCGCGACACAGCTTGCGCTCGAGCGCGTACTTGCGGATCGAGGCGCGGTCGATCGACTCGGTGTAGAACCGGAAGTCGTTGCGCCCCTCCTCCTTGGCGTGGTAGAGCGCAGTGTCCGCCTTGCGCAGCAGGGTCGCCGCCTCCTCGCCGTCGTTCGGGCACACCGCAATGCCGATGCTCGCGCCCACCACCATGTCGACGTCGGCGGCGACCAGCGGCTCGCGCATGGCGTCGATGACGCGACGCGCCACGCGCGCCGCGTCGTCGTTCGCGGTGATGCGGGCCAGCAACACGGCGAACTCGTCGCCGCCGATCCGCGACAGCACGTCGCCCGCGCCGGCGACCGTCTCCTCGTCGACCCGCCGCAGGCAGCGCGCCAGGCGCTCGGCCACGCCCCGCAGCAAGACGTCTCCCGCGGCGTGGGTGAAGGTGTCGTTGACGCGCTTGAAGTTGTCGAGATCGATCAGCAGCAGGGCGGCGCGCTGGGTCTCCGGCCGGCGCTCGCGCAGGAAGCGCTCGAGTCCCTCCAGGAACGCGGGCCGGTTCGGCAGGCCGGTCACGCCGTCGCGCGACGAGAGCTGCTGCACGCGCTGCTCGGCGCGCTGCAGGGCGTGGCCGCGGCCGCTCAGCGTGAGCGCGATGCGCACCCGGTGCAGCAGCACGGCGGGCAGCAGCGGCAGCGCAACCACGTCGGCCGCGCCGGCGCGCAGCGCGCGCTCGGTCGCCGCCGGGTCGGAGGCCGGAACCAGCGCGATGGTGGGGACCCCGGGCGCCGCGGGCGACAGCGGGGCGGTTCGGGCGCCCTCGCCGATCCGGGCGTCGACCAGGATCAGCGCGGGAGGACTCGCCTCGATGCTCGCTCGCAGCGGCGCCCCGGGCTCGACCTCCTCGGCGGCGAAGCCGCCGCGCGCGAGCACCTGCCGCGCCTGGCGGCGCAGCGCCGGGTCGGCCGCCGCGATCAGGACACGAGCCGTCTCGACGGCGCTCACGGGTCCGCCCCCACGACGCGGTGCGCGACGCGCGCCACCACCGGATCGGGGTCGTCGGCGAACGCGGCGAGCTGGCGGCGCGCCTCGGCCGTCTCGGCCCGCGAGAGGGCGAAGGCCGCCGTGCCCCGCACCGCCGTCGACCAGTAGAAGCGGCGCGAGATCCTCTCGCGGCGCTCCAGCGCACGCACCAGGGCGCCGACACCGTCGGGGTCGGCGAGCTTCCCCAGAGCCTGACAGCACGCGATCGCGCGGTCGAGGTCGCCGGCGCGATCGAGGATCTCCCCCAGCGCTGCCGCCACGCCGCGCACGGCGATGCCACCCAGCGCCTCGATGGCGGGAACCGCGAGTGAGGCCTCCACGCGCTGCGCCTGCGCGATGATCAGGTCGAGCACGCGGGCGTCCTTGACGCGGGCCGCCAGGGCGAGCGCGGCCTGACGCACCTCGGGGTGCTCGTCGCTCAGCATGGCAGCCAGCTCGGTCCCCAGACCCGGGGTCACGCTGTCGAAGACCTCGAGGATGCGGACGCGCTGCTCGGGCCGCACGCTGCCCGTGAGCGCCGCACGCAGGGCCTGGCCGCCCGCGGCGCCGCAGCGCTCGAGCAGGCGGGCGGCGAGCTGCCGGGTGCGAGGCTCCTCCGCGCGGGTGATCACCTCGACCAGCAGCGGCACGGCGGCCTCGGCCAGACACTCGACCAGCAGGAGCGCGCCCTGCTGCGGCTCGCCTTCGGCGCCGAGGTCGACGCGCAGCAGGTCCTGGCTGGCGCGCATGGGACGGCGCACCAGCGCGGCGACCACGCGCGCGGTCCCCGCGTCGGACTCGCCGAGCAGCGCCCGACGCCGCGCCGCGAGCCCGCTCACGATCGAGGCGGCCAGCCGATACTCGCGCAGCTGGATCAGCGTCTCGGTCAGTGGGTGCAGCAGCGCGGCCGCCTCGCGCAGCACGCCGGGGTCGCGCTCCGCGACCAGCGCCGCCAGCAGGGGCGGCGCCAGCGCGGCGGCGAGGTCGCGCTGGAGTCCGATCTCGAGCGACAGGCCGGCGGCGCGCCACGACACCAGGATCTTCTCGCGCCGCAGCGTCTCGAGCCGCTCGAACTCCGCGAACACCCGAGCGGCGAGCTGCTCGAGACCCGCCGCGTCGTTCGCGAGCAGCCGCTCCCGCACGCGCCCGGGGAGCTCGGGCAGCAGCTCGTCGAGCGTCTCCTCCGGCCGCGCCGGCTCGGGCTCGGGGAGCGCCCCGGGCGCCTCGGCCCCGGTCGGCGGCACCCGGACCTCCACCAGCGTGCTCGCCACGCCCGTCGCGTAGCGGCTGGCGTTGAACGCGATCCGCGTCAGCCCGCGTCCCTCGGCGAACGCCGGCCAGAAGTCCTCGTCCCCGCAGTCGCGCGGGAACTCGCGCAGTCCCACGACCAGCGCTTCGAGCTCGGCGCGCAGGACCCCGCGCCGGAAGTGCAGGCTGTCGAGCCCGACGGCCTCGAACAGCTCGAGCAGCTCGGCCGTGAGGCGGTCGAAGCGCGAGGCCTCCGAGGGCATCCCGTCGACCAGGACGGCGTCGTCGGCGACCGCCAGCGACAGCGTCTCGTGCTCCGCGAGCAGCCCGGTCAGCGCCTCGTCGATGCGCTCGATGGTGCCCGTGATCACCTGGCTCTGGACCGGATACAGCAGCACGCCGCGCCCGAGCGCCACGAGCGCGCGCACCACCTCGCGCACGCCCGCCGCATCGGGGTCGCGCGTCGTGGCGGACGCGGGCTCGGCGGACGAGCCCGTCACCGCCTTGTAGCGGAGCTGCTTCAGGTTGACGTGGGCCAGCCCCTGCTCGGCGCCGAAGCGCTCCCAGAAGCGCGGGTCGATCGCCTCCGGGCGGGTCTCGCCGAACGCGCGCACCAGCGTCTGGATCTCCCCGGGCGCGATGCCCCGGTGCAGCGAGAGCCCGCGCAGCTCCAGCCGTCGCAGCAGGTCGCCCAGCCCGCTCGCGACCAGTCGCAGGTCGCCCACCGAGAGCGGCTCGCCGTTGACGCGCAGCTCGTCGTCCACGCAGTGCACGTCGAGCAGCTCGTTCTTCGCGAGGATCGGCGCCAGCGCCGCCTCGACCTGGCCGAACGCCACGCGCAGCGCCTCGCTGCTGCTCGGGTACAGCTTGACCTTGCGGACCGCGGTGAGCAGCGCGCGCAGCAGGCCGGGCACCGCCGCCGCGCTCTCGACCGCGAGCGGCGGCCCGGTGTAGGCGTCGTCCTCGAGCTCGGCGCTGTAGTGCGCGGCCTCCTCGGGATCGAAGATCGCGCGGCTGTGGCGGGCCTGCAGCTCGACGTAGTAGCGCGACTTCTCCTGGCTGGCGGAGCGCTTGAAGTGATAGGCCAGGATCGACGCCGGGGGCAGCAGCGACTGGCTCTTGTAGATCGACTCGTGGTAGTCGCCGACCCGCTCGTGCAGCACCTCGCGGCGCTCCGGATCGAGGCTCCCGTAGGCGATCTCGAGCACCCGCTTGCCGAGGAAGCGCACCGTCTCGTCGTCGCGGTCGAACTCGGTGGTCACCAGACCCAGCGCCGCGGCGCGATCGACGAACTCGAGCACGCGGCCTTCGGGGCACTCGGAGCCGCCGACCAGCTCGCTGACGGGCAGCGACTCGCCCAGCACCGAGGCGTGGCCGAGCAGGTCGCGGCCCTCCTCGTCGAGCGCGGCGATCTTCTCGCGCACGATGTCCTCGAGCGAGCGGGGCAGGTAGCCGTCCTCGAGCGGGTCGATCACCCACTGGTGGGCGCGCAGGCGGATCTTCCCGTCCTGCACCAGCTTGCGCAGGATCTCGCCGAGGAACAGCGCGTTGCCCTGGGTGGCCTCCGCGAGCTCGCGCTCGAAGCCCTCGGGAATCGCGACCTGCGGGAAGATCGCCCGCAGGTGGTCACCGACGTCGGCGGCCGTGAGCGGTCCGAGCTCGACCTGCTCGAGCGGCAGCGAGCCCTGGTGGGTGTCGAGGAAGCGCTCGAGCGGCGTGGCGTCGCCGCCCTCCAGCTTCGGCGCCGCGGCGCACACCAGCAGCGACACGCCCTCGCTCTCGACCAGCACGCGCAGGAGCAGCAGCGTGGCCTCGTCGGCGAGATGCGCATCGTCGACCAGCAGCACGAGGGGCTGGCCGGCGAGGACGCGGGCCAGCAGCCGCACCACGCTCTGGAAGATCGCCTCGCGCTTGGCCGGCTCGTTCGGCGCGCCCGAGTCGCCCTGCTCGATCACCGAGAACAGGCGCTCGGCATCGGACACGCCGAGCGCCTCGAGCGCGGAGCGGCCGCCGTCGGGCTCGCTGCGCAGCAGCGCCGAGAGCACGTCGACCGCCAGGTAGTAGGGGCGGAACATCTCGGCGGAGCGGCCGGTCACCTGGAGCACCCGGCTGTCGGGACGCGCCGCGAGCTGGGTGCGAACGGTCTCGAGGAAGGTGGTCTTGCCGATGCCCGGCGCCCCGCGCAGGACGAGCAGTCGGCTCTCGCGCCGCGCGAGGGCCTCGATGCCGTCGTCGACGCGGCGCAGCTGCGGGCGGCGCCCGACCACGCCGGCCTCGTCGAGCTGCGTCAGGCCCGCCTTGGTGGTGACGGCGCCGAGGTCGACGTCGTCGATGTCGGCCACCTGCGCGCCGCCGCCGCGCTTGGCCTGGTAGAGCGCCGTGTCGGCCTGCTGCACCAGCCCCTTGCCACTGCGTGCGTCCTCGGGAAACGCCGCGAGCCCGATGCTCACGCGCAGCGTGAGCTGGCGCGACTCCAGCGGCAGGGGGTTCGTGCGCAGCTGCTGCTGGAGCCACTCGGCGCGCTCGCGCGCCTCCCCCTTCGAGCAGTCGGGGAGCAGCAGCATGAACTCGTCGCCGGCGTAGCGGATCGGGAGACCGTTCTCGCCAGCGGCCTCGCGCAGCTGGGCGGCTACCCAGATCAAGGCCTGGTCACCCACCGGATGGCCGTAGCCGTCATTGATCGACTTGAACTCGTCGAGGTCGAGCATCAGAAGCGGCAGCGAGCCGGGCGGCTCGCGCTGCCAGTCGACCTCGTCCTCGAAGTAGTGGAACAGGAAGCGGCGGTTGAACAGCCCGGTCAGCTCGTCCTCGAACACGAGGCGAGCGGGGTCCTTGCCACCGCGTTCGAGCAGACGGAGGAGATCGACGCCCTGCATCGGCTTCCGCGTTCTCGGGACCGGATGGTCCGGACTCTTCGTCGGCCATCTGCGCGCCGGACTGAACGAATCCCCCAGGGGAAACCCGGGTGCAGCTCACGCGCTCCCGGTCGGCTCTCCCTCGATCGCAGGGTGGCGCTGGTGGAAGCAGCGGCGGCAGAGCCCGTGGCTCGTCACGAACGCGCGCCCGCTCCAGCGCCACAGTCGCAAGCCCGTGGTCCAGCCGCAGTCGAAGCACACCTTCCGAGCCAGCGTGATGCCCATGGAGTTCCCCCGTCCGCCGAGGCGGACGAGAGACCCGTGCTGCAAAGCGCGTGCCCGCGCGCGGAGTGGCTCCAACGCCGTCGATTCGTGCCGACGCCGGCCCGGCTCGGCCTGGACCGACCGATGCAGTGACGCCGCCGTCGGCAGCCGGGTCGGCCGGATGCCCGCAGGATGGGCAGCGGGCGCGTTCGCCGAATGCGTCGATATCGGCACGATCGTGCATGAACCAGCCATGATCGACTCTTTTCGGCACATCCGAGCGCAATCGCTGCACCGGCACGTGGCTTGCGTTTCAGTGCAGCGTGGCGACGACCGCTCCGCATCCGCTCGGCCGGTCCGGGATCGACTGGTCCCGGTATCCGGGACGCCCCGGCTACCACGACGGCATGGTGGGTCGCGACGGCGGGCCCCGTGCGAGCTGCGCCGAGCTGGCGACCTACCTGGCGGAGGTCGGGCTGCCGGGCCTCGAGGCCGTGCAGCGCGACGCCGAGCTGTCGCTCCTGAACCAGGGCATCACGTTCACCGTCTACGCCGACGAGCGCGGCACCGAGAAGATCTTCCCGCTCGACGTGATCCCGCGCATCGTCACCGCGCGCAGCTGGGCACGGCTCGAGGCCGGCCTGTCGCAGCGGCTGCGCGCGCTGAACCTGTTCCTGCGCGATCTCTACGGCGACCAGCGCATCCTGCGCGACGGGGTCGTCCCCACCGACCTGGTCGTCAACTCGCCGCACTTCTGCCGCGCCATGGTGGGCGCGCGCGCGCCGGGCGGCGTCTTCGTCCACGTCTCGGGCACCGACCTGATCGAGGACGAGAACGGCGTCCCGCTCGTGCTCGAGGACAACCTCCGCGTTCCCTCGGGCGTCTCCTACGTGCTCGAGAACCGGATCGTGATGTCGCGGGTGCTCCCCGACCTGCTCCAGCGCTATCGGGTGCGCCAGGTCGACGGCTATCCCCTGCAGCTCCTCGCGGCGCTCCGCTCGGTCTCGCGCGAGGACAGCCCGGTGGTCGCCGTGTTGACGCCGGGGCTCTACAACTCGGCCTACTTCGAGCACTCGTTCCTGGCCGCCCAGATGGGCGTGCAGCTCGTCGAAGGCCGCGACCTCGTCGTCGACGAGGACGTGCTCTACATGAAGACGACCTCCGGGCTGCGCCGCGTCGACGTGCTCTACCGGCGGGTCGACGACGCCTTCCTCGACCCGATCGCCTTCCGCGCCGACTCCGTGCTGGGCGTGCCCGGGCTGATGAACGCCTACCGGGCCGGCAACGTGGTGCTGGCCAACGCGCCAGGCACGGGCGTCGTGGACGACAAGGCGATGTACGCCTACGTGCCGAAGGTGATCCGCTACTACCTGGGCGAGGAGCCGGTGCTCGGCCAGGTGCCGACCTACCTGTGCCGCGACCCCGAGGACCGGGCCTACGTCCTCGAGCACCTGAAGGAGCTGGTCGTGAAGCCCACGGACGGGTCCGGCGGCTACGGCCTGATGGTCGGCGCAACGGCCAGCTACCGCGAGCTGGTGGAGGCCTCCGAGGCGATTCGCGCCGCGCCCGAGCGCTTCATCGCCCAGCCGATCCAGCGCCTCTCGACCCTGCCGACCCTCACGCGCGCCGGGGACGGGGCCATCGAGCCGCGCCACGTCGACCTGCGCCCGTTCGCGGTCTACTCGGCCGGCGACCGCGTGGACGTGCTCCCGGGCGGTCTCACGCGCGTCGCGCTGCGCAAGGGAAGCCTGGTCGTCAACTCCTCGCAGGGCGGGGGCAGCAAGGACACCTGGGTGCTGCGCGACGAGGGGGAGGCCGGAGCCGATGCTTAGCCGGATCGCGCGCGGGCTCTACGAGCTGGGCCGACAGGTCGAGCGGGCACAACACGTGTCGCGCATCCTCGAGGTGAACCACAAGATGAACCTCGAGCGCGCCTCGGTCGACCAGGCGAACGTGTGGCTCGCGATCTCCGAGTCCTTCGAGTGCGGCCTCGACCAGCCGACCGAGCCCGCGCTCTACCAGGAGCTGGTGCTCTCGAGCCGTCACCCCCACTCGGTCCGGCACTGCATCGAGCTCGCACGCGACGAGGGTCGCGCCATGCGCGAGCACGTCAGCGAGGAGATGTGGCTCCACCTCAACCGCACGCACCTGGAGCTGGCGGAGCTGTCCTTCGAGTCGATCCTGCGCGTCGGGCGCTCCGAGTTCAACCGCCGGGTGGAGCTGTTCGGCGACGCCTTCCACGGGCTGGCCGACGACACCATGATCCGGGGCGCCGCCTGGTCGTTCCTGCGGATCGGCAAGCTCGCCGAGCGCGCGGCGATGATCTGCCGGATCCTCGAGATCAAGCGCAAGTCGCTCTCGCTCGCACCCGAGCACGAGGGGGCGCCGGTCGACGTCCACCAGTGGCAGGCGTTGCTGCGATCGCTCTCGGGCTACGAGCCCTACCGCCGGGCCTACGACGCGCGCATCGTCCCGGAGCGCGTGCTCGAGTTCGTGCTGAAGCGTCCCGACTTCCCGCGCTCGCTGACGTGCACGCTCGCGGATCTGCGCCAGGCGCTCGCGCAGGTCTCGGGCAGCAACGCCGCGCAGCTCCAGCTCGAGCGCGGCGTCGACCGCCTGCTCGAGGAGCTGCGTGGCATCGACACGACCGACCTGGTGCGAAGCGGCTCGCTCGAAGGCCAGCTCCACCGGCTCGACCGCCTGTGCCAGGGCATCTCGGACGGCATGGAGCTCGCCTACTTCACCAGCCTGCGTCCCGCCTCCGCGCCGATCACCGCCGCCCCGGGCGCGGGCCTGGTGCCGCAGTGAAGCCCTGGGACGCCAGGGGCAAGGCGCTGCTGCTGGTCCGGCACGTCACGCGACTCCGCTACGCCGAGCCCGTCGTCGAGGCGCACAGCGAGATCCGCAAGACGCCGGTCGACACGGGCCTGCAACGCGTCGTGACGCACAAGCTCGAGGTCGAGCCGGCCGCCAGCCTGCGCGGCTACCGGGACTACTTCGGGAGCCAGGTCCACTACTTCACCCGGCTCGAGCCGCACGACGGCCTCGAGATCCGCGCCGAGGCCGTCGTGGAGACGACCGACGCCATCTGCTGCGGACCGAGCGAGCCGCCCGACGCCCGGCCCTGGCGCGATCGCCTCGCCGAGTACCTCCACTGGTCGCCCGCGGTCCCGCCCCTGCCCGAGTACGCGGACATCGACAACCCGGTGCGCGCCGACCTCGAGGCGGACGCCCTCCCCGACGCGCTCCAGGAGCTCGGCGCGGCCTTCCAGAGCCGCTTCCGCTACGACCCCGACGCCACCGACGTCCACTCGAGCCCGCGCGTGCTGTTCGAGGCGGGTGGTGGCGTCTGCCAGGACCTCGCCCACGCCATGATCGGCGTGCTGCGGCTGGCGGGCGTCCCGTGCCGCTACGTGAGCGGCTACGTCTACGACCCGGTGGGTGAGGAGGACGGTGCACACGTGCTGGGCGCGGGCGCGAGCCACGCCTGGGTGCAGGTCTTCCACCCCGAGCTCGGCTGGGTCGGCATCGACCCCACCAACGACAAGCTGGTCGACTGGCAGTACGTCCGCGTCGCGGCCGGCCGCGACTACACCGACGTCCAGCCGCTGCGCGGCGTGTTCGTGGGGCCCCGCCAGCAGGAGCTCGAGGTGGACGTGAGCGTCGAGCGGATCGGGTGAGCACGCGCTCCGCGGGCAGGCTGCGACCCCCACCGTCGCACGGGACTGGCCCGGCCTCGCGGGCTGCGCGAAGCTCCGGACTCCACGTCGGGAGGGCATCGCGATGATCGGCTACGTCACGCTCGGGAGCAACGACATGCAGCGCGCGGCGGCGTTCTACGACGCGCTGCTGGGTGAGCTCGGCGCCACGCGCATGATGGACACCGAGCGCTTCATCGCCTGGAGCGGCCCGGCCGGCATGCCGGCCCTGTCGATCGCCGTCCCCTTCGACGAGCAGCCGGCCACGGTGGGCAACGGCGTGATGGTCGCGCTCGCCGCCAGCAGCAAGGAGCAGGTCGACGCGCTCCACGCCAAGGCCCTGGAGCTCGGCGCGCAGGACGAGGGCGCCCCCGGCCCGCGCGGCGACGGCTTCTACGCCGGCTACTTCCGCGACCTCGACGGCAACAAGCTGAACGCCTTCTTCCTGGGCTAGCTTCGACCGAGCTAGATCAGCTGGGCTCGCAGGGTCGCGAGCGCCACGAGGGTGGCTCCCAGCGCCACCGACCCCATGACCCCCGCCATGCGCCGCGACGGGAAGGCCGAACCGAGCATGAAGGCCC
>JASJBO010000263.1 GCA_030066475.1 Myxococcota bacterium | reverse complement strand
CAGGCGCGCGATCTCCTCGCGGGCGCTCGTGAGATCGGCCTCCCGGGCCGCCGTCTCGTTGGCCAGGCGCGCGATCTCCTCGCGGGCGCTCGTGAGATCGGCCTCCCGGGTCGCCGTCTCGTTCGCCAGGCGCGCGATCTCCTCGCGGGCGCTCGTGAGATCGGCCTCCTGGGTCGCCGACTCGTTCGCCAGCCGCGTGACCTCCTCGCGGGCGCGCGTGAGATCGGCCTCCCGGGTCGCCGTCTCGCTCGCGAGGCGCGTGACCTCCTCGCGGGCGCGTGCGAGATCCGCGTCCCGGGTCGTCAGCTCGCCCGACAGCTGCGCCACCTCCTGCTCGATCCGCTCGATCTCTGCGGCGCGCGCGGCCGACTCCTCGGCCAGGCGCGAGGCTTTGGCCGTCTCCTCGAGGAGCTGCATTCCCGTCGCGGCGATCTGGGGAACCACCTGCGGGTCCGCCGTCTCGAGCGCCTGGTCGACGACCTCCCAGGTGGACGGCGGCGCCTCGGGGTCGCCCATCAGACTGGCCGACCAGTTCAGGACGAACTTCACCAGCTCGACGAGCTGCTTGAGCTGCTCGTGCGCCTGGCGGAGCTCGTCGCCGCGCACCGCGATCTGGCTCTGGGCGCTCTGCGCCTCGGCCTGCAGCCGCTTGACGTCGGCATGGCGAACCCGGAGCTCGTCCTGAACGCCCCCGATCTGCTCTCGAAGCTGTTCGACGGCTCGGGCGTGCTTGGCGCTGGTGCGTTCGGCAGTGGCCAGTACCGGTCCGAAGGCCATCTCCGATGCCTGGAAGGCAGCCAGGATCTCGTCGAGGGCGTCGGGGGGGACGCCCTCGCCGGCGGCGGCACCACCCACCCACTCGAAGGTGCGCTTGATCCAGCCGATCACGTCGTGCCGCGCGAAGAGATCGCTGGGGTCGCTCTTGTGGTGCCGAAAGCGCGTCGTGAGGAAGTCGCTGATCTCCGCCTCCGCCCTGCGGCCGCGCCGCGGAAAGGCGATTCCGAGCTCGGACGAGATCTTGTCGACCACGGCGCGCCAGTCGCGGAGCAGATCGTCATAGGAGACCAGGCTTCGCGGCAGGTCGCGCGTGTCGCGCTCGGCGAGGAGCAGGTGCTGGAGCCAGAGGAGCATCCCCTTACCGAGCTCCGTGCCCTGTGCGAGCTTGAGCGACTCCGCCACCTCCAGGGGATTGCGGACGATCAGCACGCAGCTCGGCTCCGCTCCCACGTTCTCGAGAACGCGCTTCCAGAGCGGGACCAGGTGACAGAGGCGCGGATCCTTGAGGACGAAGAGCGGGCTCTCGCCGAACTCGTCGTGGACGGTCTCGGTCAGGCGATCGACCCACATGCTCGCCGCATCGGAGAGAAACCAGTCCTCGTGGAAGAGGCCGAGGTCGTCCCAGGATCTCCCCGCCTCGCGCAGCAGCTGCTCGTGGAGCTCGAAGATCACCTGGGACTCGAAGTAGCCAGCCGGATTGCGGTCGGTGCCCGGCATGAGGTGGCTTGGAAGGGTGGCACCGCACAGGCTGAGCACGCGGGTCAGCGCAGAGGTGCCGCTCCGGTGCGCCCCCAGCACCAGCAGCCCGCGCCGCAGGCGGGGCTTTCTGGAGGCCGAGGGCCGCCGCTTGGCTCGCGCCTTGCGCCCGGAGGAGCGACGGGCCGGGGTGTCGGAAGTCGTCACGGCCGCGCGCCGCTCTGCCGCGGCCACCCGGCGCCGACGCTGCATGCGGCGATGGCCTCCAGTCGCCCCTGGGGGATCACGCTGCCCTCGTCTGGGTGGAAGCGGGTACCCGGCCCCGCATTTGCATTCGCGGCATCATAGCCGTTGAGATCGGGCGAGTCGATCGCGAAATCATTAGCAAAATCAAGCATCTCGCCCGTTCTTGCGGGTATCTCCCGGGAGCAGTGCGACCTGCACCTCCGCCTTGGGCGCAGAGAGATCCACCCGGCCGGTGACCCGGGTCCGACTCTCGGGATCGATCCGGAACATCGCCGCGTCGACGATCCGGTGGAGGAAGCTCTCTGCGTCGTTGCGAAGGGCGAGCACTCCCGCGTTCAGGAAATAGGTGCCCGGGACCAGCGACGCACGGAATGGGAAGCGCACGCGGGCCAGCGTTCCCGCCTCGACGAAGTCGATCCCGTCGCCCGGATGGTGCGAGACCTGCCCCCCGAGCTCGAAGCCGGTCACGAGCTTGAGCATCATGCCGAAGCGCACTCGACAGGCGGATTCGAGGAAGTCGACGTCGAAGGCCCAGGTGTAGAGCTCGCCGGCGCGCAGGACGTTCACCGGCCGCCCGTTGCGATCCAGGATCCGGATGTTGCCGATCACCGCCCCCTGGCGCGAGTACTCGACCGTGCTCTCCGGTCGCAGGTTCGGGTCGAAATGGCCGAGATCCTCGGGTCCCCGCGAGGTCTCCAGCGGCTTGCCCGCTCCCCGCGGCTCGCCGCTCGCCTCGCCGCCCGTCCCGCCGGAACCAGAGCGCTCGAGATCCTCGATCTCCCGCAAGACGCGGGGCGTCTGGTCTCTCGGCGTGTAGAGCAGCTTGTGGTATCTCGAGACGACGGTCTTCGGGTCGCTGGTCAGCAGCCGTCGGCCGCCCTCCATCAGCACCGCTCGGTCACAGAGCTCGATCACACTGGCAGCAGAGTGGGAGACGAAGAGGATCGTCGAGCCGCTCTCCTTGATCTCCTGGATGCGCGCAAAACACTTGCGGGTGAAGGCCTCGTCGCCGACGGCGAGCACCTCGTCGATGACGAGGATGTCCGGATCGGCGTTGATGGCGACGGCGAACGCGAGTCGGGAGTGCATGCCGCTCGAGAACGACTTCGTGGGCTGGTCGAAGAAGTCGCCGATGTCCGCGAAGGCGATCACGGAGTCGAGTCGCTCGCGCACCTCGGCGTCCGAGAGTCCCAGGATCGCGGCGTTGAGCATGACGTTCTCGCGGCCGGTGAACTCGGGGTTGAATCCGGCGCCCAGCGCGAGAAGCGGTGCCACGTGACCCGCGACGTCGAGCGTCCCGGAGGTGGGCGCCAGGATTCCGCAGATCATCTGCAGCAGGGTCGACTTGCCCGATCCGTTCCGACCGACCACGCCCACCGTCTCGCCGCGATAGATGGTGAGGTCGACGTCGCGAACGGCGTGGAAGTCGCGGTAGAAGCGTCGATGGCCCCTCCACAGCATCTGGAGCAGACGGTCCTGCGGCCGCGCATAGACGTGGTAGGTCTTCGTCAGTCCCTGTGCGCAGATCGCGATCGCCCGCTCGTCGGAGGGGGCGGGCTCAGAGGACATCTGCGAAGCCGCTCCTGGTCTTCATGAACCAGGCGTAGCCGAGCCAGGCCACCACCCATCCGGCCAGGCTCAGCGCGAGCAGCGCTCTCCAGTCGGGAACGCCGCCATAGAAGAGCGCATCCTTGGACGTCTCGATGATCGTCGCGAAGGGATTCAGGAGGAAGTACCGGTGCAGGGGTTCCGGAATCCGCGACAGCGGATAGAAGATCGGACTCAGGAACAAGAGCGCGAGCGTGAACACACCCACGACCTGCGAGATATCCCTGAGGAACACGCCGAGCGAAGAGAGGAACCAGCAGGTGCCGAGCGTGAACAGCACGATGGGAAGGACTACGAGGGGGAGGTATGCCCAGGTCAGGAGCGGTTGGCCCTGCACGACGACGTAGAATACGAAGAGCACGGAGAGGCTGATGAGGAAGTTGGACAGCGCGGCCAGCAGGCTCACCCAGCCGAGAACTTCGACGGGGAAGAGGACCTGCTTGATGTAGGTGCGATAGGACAAGAGGATGTCCGGCGCCTCGTTCACGCACTCCGCAAAGATCGCGTAGAGGATCATTCCCGAGAAGAGGAAGAGCGCGAACTCGACCCTGCTCTCGCTGGCGAGGTCCCATCGCGCTCCCAGGACGAACGAGAACACGAAGGTGTAGACGGTCAGCATCAGCAGGGGATGGGCAGTCGTCCACAGGAAGCCCAGAACCGACCCGCGGTAGCGCGCCTCGATCTTCCGTCGGGCCAGGCGCGCGATCAGCCGTCGGTGCTTCCAGCCCACCTGGAGGAAGGCGATGGGGTTGTAGGTGCTCATGCCGTCTCGTCGTGCGCTCTGCGGATCTCGGCGACGAAGGATTCGAGCTGCTCCGCCGGCGACGAGATCCAACGGCGGCGCTGGGTCGCGACGCGCCCCGGCCGGCCTGCTTCTAGCACAACCCATCGGGAAATGCGCACGGGATGCCGCCGGTCTCGAGGGGTCTGTTGCGGCGGAGGGGGACCCCCTGGCTCTACTCGAGGTAGCCGAGCGCCTCGAGCCGCGCCTCGAGGTCGTCCGCCCGCTGCAGCGCCTCGGCCGGCGTGGTGCGGGTCCAGTCGTCGAGGGCGCCGCCGAGGCGGGCTCGTTGCTCGGGCAGGTCGGACGCCAGGTCGCGCGCTTCGCCCGGGTCGCGGCGGAGGTCGAACAGCGACTCGCTGCCGTCCCGGCGGTCGCGAATCAGCTTGTAGCGGCCGTCGTCGGCGCTCTGCAGTCCGCTCTGCTCGCTGAATGCGAAGGTGTTGACGGCCCGCCCGGTCTCGAGGGTCGGTCGGAGGCTCTGCCCGGCGAACGAGCGGGTCGGGGGCTCGACGCCCAGGAGATCGAGGAGCGTGGGCGCGATGTCGAGGTTCTGCACGACGGCGGTCGATCTCGTTCCCCCCGGCACACCCGGGACCCACCAGACCAGCGGGGTCCGGGTCTCGAAGTCGAAGACCGTCCGGCAGTGCTTCATGTGTCCGTGGTCCAGAAAGCCCTCTCCGTGGTCCGAAGCGAGCACGATCGCCGTCCTCCCGAGCAGTCCGCGCTCGTGGAGAGCCGCGAACAGCAACGCCAGCTGCGCGTCGAAGTAGCGGATCTCGTCGTCGTACAGGTCGGTGAGGTGGGCGACGTCGGACGCGCTCGCGCCGTGGGGCACCCCATCGCGGTAGAGCGCGTGGAAGATCGGGTTGGGGTTGCCCCGGGCGAACTCCTCGTCGCCGTCGTACGGCCCGGCGAAGCGGCGCTCGAAAGACGGGGGCGGGTCGTAGGGGTCGTGCGGGTCCAGGTAGTGGAGGAAGCCGAACCAGGGACCGTCGGCCGCGTCGATGCGCGCCAGGGCCTGGTGGTTGACGCAGCTGGCCTGCTGTCCCGCGCAGGCTTCGCTGAAGTCGCCGAAGCCGGCCGCGTAGCCTCCTCCCCAGTCGTTGTGGGGGGACTCGGTCGCCCGCACCACCCAGCTGGCGGAGACCGCGAACGTCCGCCAGCCCGCGTCGCGCAGGCGCTTCGCGATCGGCTCGTAGGCGTCGAGGCGCGCGAAGCGTTCCGCCGGCCGGCGCAGGAACTCCTCGGGAGGACGCGAGGTGAGCAGCGAGTTGACCGACGGGAAGGTGCAGGCGGCCTGGCTCCGCGCGGCCTCGAACACGGTCCCGAAGCGGGCCAGCAGGTCGAGGTGCGGACTGGTCGGCCGCCCGTAGCCGTACAGGGAGAGGTGATCGGCGCGCAGCGTGTCGACGACGATCAGCAGCGCGTTCTCGATCCTGCCTTCGGCGCTCCCGAACGCAGCCCGCCAGTCGAGAGCGTGCGGATCGAGCTCGCTCGCCGGCGGCCAGCGCGATCCGCGGATCTGCACGACTTCGAGCACGAGCCGCTCCGTTCCCTCGGCCGGCGTCAGCCGGATGCCCTCGATGGCGCGCTCTTCCCAGCGGCCCGTCCCGAAGAACGCGGTCTGGCGCCGGGGGCGCCCGGCGTCGCGCTCGGCGAGCACCCCGTAGTGCGGCTTCGTGCGCCCCTTGATGTAGACACCGATGTGGATCGGCGCCACGGGCGCTGCCGTCTCGATCACGATGCTGCCGAGCGAGCCGGCTGGAAGCGAGACGGCGCGGGACGCGTGCATCCCGGGCCCCGACCCTCGCAGGCCGAGCCCCGTGCCCGGCACGACCTCCGACTCCGCAGCGGGCCCGCGATACCAGCGACGCGCCTCGCCGGGGTCGGACAGGTCGAGGAGCAGCGGCAGATCGGCAGCCAGCGGCAGGGAGAAGAGCCACGGCGCGCTGCGCGGCTCCTTGCGCAGCCACTCGACCGCGGCCGCCCCGAGCGCGATCAGCGAGAGCGCCAGCGCGATCCTCAGCGCGACTCGTGCCGGCGATCGCGGGGGGCTCACCCGATCCTCTCCTGTGGCAGCGGTCGCGTCGTCACGGCTCGACCGCCAACGCGCCGGTCGATGCTACTTCGGGACCCATCGTGCCGCACACGCGGGACGTGCTCGTTTCCGTGCTCCGGCCTAGGTCGCGAGTGGCAGCTCCCATCGCAGGCCGTCGAAGCGCGCGAACCCGCGATCGTGGGTCGCGAGGATCAGCCCGTGCTCGATGGCGAGGGCCGCCAGGTGGGCGTCGGGGATGTGGCGGTGCTGCTGGCAGCTTTCGAGCACGAGGCGCTCGAGGATCTCGTGGTGTCGCGGTCCGGGGACCGGGACGAACACGGGATCGCAGGCGAGCCACTCGCGCACCAGCTGCCAGGCATCGGCACGGGCAGGCGGGAACTCGTGGATTCGGGGGTTGACCGCGAGGCGGAGGAACGCCAGCAGGCTCGGCCAGGGAAGACCCACCGCCTGCGTTCCGTTCATCCGCTCCTCGAGCCAAGCCGCGGCAGACGCGTGCTGCGGATACTCACGAATTCCCGCGTAGAGCAGCAGGTTCGCGTCGACGAGGATCACCGGAACGCGTCGCCTTCGGCCAGCTCGAGTGCTTCGGTGACGCTCACGACCTCGTGGCGGACGCGACCCACGGAGAGGGGCTCGACCGCGTAGCGACGCGAAGGTCTCCGCTTGCGGTCGCCGAGCCTTCGCTGTCGGACCTCGCGCAGGAGGTCGTTGACGACGGCCTTGAAGGACCTCCCGGTCTCCTTCTGCTCCTCGTCCAGGAGGTTCTCGACGTCTTCGTCGAGGGTCAGGGTGTGGCGGCCCATCCGTACCTCGAATGATGCTAAAATCATATAGTTATGATGTCTTGATGTCAAACCGGCCTCGAAGGCATGCCGGAGTCGCCCCCGGGCCGAGCGCCGTCCGGCGGTCGGGCCCGGTCGACTCGACGGGGCGATCCGTGGCAGCCTGGGGCGGGGGCGTGAGGGCAGACGGCTCTCGTCGGAGGAACCGATGCGCACCCCGTCCACGCTTCTGCCTCCTGCCACCCCGCTGCTTCTCGTCCTGCCTCCCGTCCTCCTCCTTGCAGCCGGCGCTCCCCTCGCCGCGAGTGCCGACAGCCCCCGCGTCCTGTCCTTCCAGGGCGTCCTGCTCGACGCGGACGGCGTCGAGCTCGACGGCAGCGTCGACTTCCGAATCACGCTCTGCCCGACCAGCGTGCTGCCGTGCGACGAAGAGGAGGAGGTCGAGTTCCGGCGCCCCCTCTACCGGGAGGTCCACCTCGCGGTCGAGGTGATCGGAGGACTCTACGAGCTGCTGGTGGGCTCGGGAACCTCGCGCGAGTTCGCTGCCGCTCTCGACGCCGAGCTGTTCGACCGCCCGTCCGCTCCCTGGCTCGAGGTCGAGATCCGCCGGTCGGGCGAGCCGGACTTCGAGCGGTTGGCGCCGCGCCAGCCGCTCGGCTCCGTCCCCTACGCCCTACACGCCGCGAGGGCCGAGGAGCTCGTGGGCATCGAGACCGAGTCGATCCTCCGCATGGACCAGATCGGCGTCGTGACGACCGAGCTCCTGGCCGATGGCGCGGTCGATACCGACAAGCTGGCGTCCGAGTCGGTCACCGGCGGCACGATTGCCAACGGCACGATCGGCGACGTCGATCTCGCCCTCCAGAGCGTCGCCACGAGCGCACTCCGGGACGGTTCCGTGACGAGCATCAAGCTCGCACCGAACTCCGTCAACGGTACGCACATCGTCGACGGCTCCGTGACGTCGAGCGAGATCGCGGACGACGCCGTCGACACGTTCACGATCCTGAACGGCTCCGTCGGTGCATCGGACCTGGGAGCCGACTCGGTCGGCGCCTCCGAGATCCAGGAGCGCTCGGTCAACCGGTCCCACCTGGGCATCGGACTCTCGCCCTTCGTGCCCGTGGCCTTCGGCTTCGTCCCCGACCGCGAGCCGCCGCGCGCGGACACCGGCAACTTCAAGGTGAGCTTCGTAAACGACCCCGATGCGCCCGGCGGCGTGTACGAGCTCGAGCTGAACGACCCGACCCTCTGCCCCGAGACCTACGACTGCATCATCATCGTGACCAACGGGAGCAGGGGCCCCGGTCACACGGCCGTGCAGGCGCGCGACCGAATCAGCGAGGACGGACACTTCCTCGTGTTCTTCCGCTCGACCGACGGCCCGTTCGAGGGCCAGGTCTCGATCGGCGACTTCTACTTCGTCCTCTACCGCGCGCCGTAGCCGGGGAATCGCGGGTCGCGCGCGCTCGACGCGCTGGTGCCCGCACTCGGAGGAGCCCCGGGCCGAAGCCTCAGGCCCCGATCGGCGTGAGCCGGACGGGGATGTCCTTGGGCGCGACGAAGATGGGGTTGTGAAGGCTCAGCGCGGTGTAGACGGGTGGGCCCGTGACCTCGATCTCGCCCGTGCGGGCGAGCAGCGCCTCGAAGAGGAGGGCGATCTCGCGGCGCGCCAGGTTCGCCCCGAGGCAGTAGTGCCGTCCGCCGCCGCCGAAGGCCACGTGGTGGTTCGGCGAGCGGCCGATGTCGAAGCGAGAGGGGTCCTCGAAGACGCTCTCGTCGCGGTTCGCCGAGGGATACCAGAGCGTGACGCGGTCGCCCTTCGCGATCGGCACGCCGCGGACCTCGGTGTCGCGTGTCGCGCGCCGCGCGAAGTACGAGACGGGTGACGACCAGCGCAGGATCTCCTCCACGGCTGGCGGCATCGCGCCGGGGTCGCGGCGCAGGGTCTCGAGCTGATCCGGGTGGTCGAGGAGCGCGAGCAGCCCCGACGAGATCGCGTTGCGGGTCGTCTCGCTGCCGGCGAGGGTGAGCAGGAGAAAGAACATGTCGAGCTCGATCTGACTCAGCGCCGAGCGCTCGCCGTCGTCGGTCTCGACCTCCACCGTCGATAGGATGGTCCAGACGTCGTCCTGCGGGTTCGAGCGCTTCTCCTGCCCGAGCTTCTGTGCGTACTGGAACATCTCGACCCGAACCTGCATGTGCCGCTCGTGCGAGATTCCGCTGCTGGTGTCGCCGGCCTGGAGGAACTCGTTGGTGAGATCGAAGAGCCACTCCCGGTCTTCGACCGGGATGCCCACGATGTCGGAGATCATGTGCATCGGCAGCTGGTAGGCGATGTCGTGGACGAAGTTGCAGGTCTCGCGCTCGAGAGCCCTGCGGTCTCGGGTAGGGTCCGATAGGGCGCATTCGGTCAAATCGACGCAGGACGAGGGGGAAAGGCCCGTGCGGGCCTGGCCTCGTTCCACGCCTACGTCGGCGCCTGCGTGACGAGCTTCAACCTCGTCGTCTTGGCGAGGCATCGCCTCGAGCGCGGGTTCGCCTGACCCACCCCCGCCTGCGATTCCGGCGCGGCGGGAGACGTACGCCCTCCACCCGATTCGCGAGCCGTTCCGCTCCCCAGAAGCCCGCATCCTGGGCCGCCGCGCGCCCCAGATCGCCCACCGTTTGCGAGTTGCGGAAGCGATCACCGCTTCGAACGCCCGCTCGCAGCGGGGTTCTGCGACAGGAAGTAGCTAGGCGAGCTCGCCGGGTGAGAACGATCCGAGTGCCCAATGGGTGAGCATCGCGCGCCCGCGGACGACGCGGCTCCAGCAGCACGAGGGAACCATCGAGGGCCGCCCTAGCACCCGTGGCGCGCCTGGCCCGAGGCGGTTAGGATGAAGCGCCTAGCAAGCTGGAGCGCCGCACGCGGAGAGACCCATGCCCCGTCGCCCGAGAGCATTGGCTCTTCTCGCCCTGCCACTCTTCTTCGCACCCGAACCCACCCGAGCAGCCGAGTTCGAGTGCTCGACGGCGGGCTTCGATGCGGCACTCTCGGCGGCCGAATCCGGTGATCCCGGACCACACCAGCTGCTCTGCGAGCCCCGCCAGGAGATCGTGATCGACGAGGAACGTGTGGTCGACGCGGATCTGATCCTCGACGGTGCAGGAGGCGAGCTCACCGGGGAATTCGGGGAAGTGGTGATTTTGCGCTTACGAGGAGCGGGCGCATGCGACCCGGGCGCGTGTTCGGCGCTGGTCCGGACCCGGGTCGAACTCTCGGATCTCACGATCGAGGGCGTACTCCGCGTCGAGAGCGGAGCAGATGCCACCGTGCGCAACGTTCGCTTCAGAGACTCCCACCACTGGGGTGGCGGCCCTCCCTCAAGGGGAACCGCGTCCGCCTTTGGCATCGAGGAGGCGCCCCCGACCCTACGAGTGCTGGACTCGACCGTATTTAAGACAAGCGCGGGCGGCAAGGGCACAGATGTCCGAATCGAACGTTCCTACCTCCGATATCTCTACGTCGGTCAGGGGGCCTACGCGGAAGCAATCAACTCCACCATCGATTCAAGCATCCTAAGCGACGGCGATGTGCTGCTGGTCAACTGCACGGTCGCTGGCATCGCCTCCGTCAAGAAGGCATACGGCAGCAGGGAACACGCCTCGTGCGGAGGGGCCCGGGTCCCCCGCTATTCCGGAGGACGCCTCACGACGGTGAACACGATCTTCAACGGTGAGTGCGAGATCTACGGCGGGCTCTCCTGTGATGGCGAGATGCTGGCTCCAGCGGTCATCACGTCCCTCGGCGGGAACATCGAGAGCTTCGACGTTTCCGGACACCCGGACGGCACCTGCCAGTTGGGGCACCCCACCGACCAGACGGGCGCGCACGCGCTCCTGGACGTCCAGCTCCAGCGCGGGCTCGGCGGGCACAACGGGGGCACCACCCGCAGCCGGAACCTCGGTGAGGATTCGATCGCGATCGATGCGGGCATCCTGGCGTACTGCCCACCCACCGATCAGCGTGGCTGGCCCCGGCCCGAGCGCGGCGGAGTGGCGTGCGACAGCGGCTCCCTCGAAATGCCGGAGCCGGACTCGACCCTCGGCGGGATCACGGCGCTGGCCAGCATCGTCGCGCTGCGAAACCGTCGCGCAACCAAGCGCTTCCGCTCCAAGCCTGGAGCCCGTCGCGGGGAGGCTCCCGTGGCTCCCCATGGGGGCTTGACATGACGCCCATACCCGAACGTCTTGCAGGAACGCAGCTTCTTTTTCCTACGAACTCTCATCTTCTTCTCGCTGCCGCGCCTCCAGCCGCTGCTTCGCCGCCTGGATCGCTGCCAGCCGCTGCTGGCGATCGGCCAGCGCCTTCGGCAGCTCGTCCCCCCGGCGATCCGGCCCATAACGCCGGTCTTCCACCGCGTCCGTCTTCCCCGCCCGGGCCATCAGCTCGCGGATCTCCTGACGCAGCCGCTTCTCCTCCTGCTTCATCCGCTTTTCCGTCATCGCCTTGCGCTTGCTCGCGTTCGCCCGAACCTTCGAACCGTCCACCGCCACCGTCCCCAGCTTCACCAGCCCCGCCTCGCCGGCCATCTGCACCAGCTGCACGAACAGCTCGCGGAACTCCGCCAGATGCCGCTGCCGGAAGTCCGAGATCGTGCGATGCGACGGGAAGTTGTCCGCCCCCAGCAGCCGGAACGCCACGTCCTCGTGCAGCTTCGCCGCGATCTTCCGCGACGAGAACGTCCCCGTGGCGTAGGCGTACACCAGCACCTTCAGCATCATCCGCGGGTCGAAGGCCTGGTTGCCCGGGCCCTCGTCCCCGTAGCGCGCGTAGAAGGCGCTCAGGTCCATCGCCTCGATCGCATCCGAGACGAAGTGCGCCAGGTGGCCTTCGGGCACCCAGTCCCGAAGCGAAGGCGGCAGCAGAAGCGATTGATCCGGCTCGTAGCGTCGAAAGTCTCGCGGCATGGCGCACTCTAGCGCCATCCCGCGCTC
>JASJBO010000262.1 GCA_030066475.1 Myxococcota bacterium | reverse complement strand
CCGGTACGCCCTTCAGATTCTGACGCTCGCTGCGTCCGTGCTTGCCGCCTTGTATCTGGGCTCACTCCTTGCCGAAGGAGTGCTGGGGCTGCTGGCGGCCAACGGCGGCGCGGTTCTCGGCGTCGCGGTTCTGATCTCGGTCGTCAGAGAAGCGTCGAAGCTGCTCTCTTCCGTGCTGGAGTACGCCGCAGAGCCTTCCGTCGCGGGGCTGGGAGGGACGGCGGGCCTCGTGTTCGTCACGGCCTTCGGCATCTCGCTCGTGCTCCCCCTTCTCGGGGACCCGCCACGTGGGAACGAGGAGAGCGAGCGGGCAGCTCCGTTGCTCGTCTCGGTCCTGCCCCACCAGACCCCGCAAGGGGCCGGCTCCATGGCCACCTTCTTCGTCACCTGGGACCAGGATGCCGCCCCGGAGTCGGTACTCGAGAAGCGGGGGCCAGGAGTCGACCTGTCCGATGCGTACGAGGCGCAGCTGGACGCGTTGGCGCTTGGACTGGCGGCATGCGCCGGACAGCGCGGACAGCCAGTGGAAGTCACGATCGTGGGAATGGCCAGCTCGTCGCCCTTCGACGGAGAGACGGAGGTGCGTTCGCGCCAGTTGAATCGCGACCTCGCGAACCTTCGGGCGCAGGTCGTGGCCGACCGGCTGCGGGAGGCCGGAGGGCCCATCGAAGTCACGACGGCCGATTGGACCTCCTACGAACAGATGATCGCGTCCCGCGCCTTCTCGGACCGAGAGCCGGACGGATCCTACAGCAAGGAGAAGGCGGTCCTGACTCGGCGTGCCGAGGTGCACGTGCGGAACGCACCCGGTTGCCAGCTCGAGCTCCCGATTCGGGCTGGAAGGGCGGCCGCACCTGGATCGATCCCTCGACGCTGATCCTGCGCCACCGCTTCGCGCGCCACACGCTGTTCCCGCAGGAGATCCCGCTGCCCGACCGGAGCCTGATGGAGATCGTCGTGACGACGGTGGTGGGCGAGGATCTCTACGCGCAGATGAAGCGCATGGCCGCCGCGGGCGAGCGCAACCGCCAGCCGCGCATGCCGATGGAGGAGTCGGGCTTCGGGCAAGGGGCGGCGCATCCGACCCGCGCGCCGCAGGCAGCGGACGCGCAGTCTGCGGGCCGCCTCTCTCAACCGCCCGGCGGAACCGGACGATCCATCAGGGGATGGATTCCCTCTCGATCGCCGCCTCCGGGATCCGCAGCGCCGAGGTCCGCATGGCCGCGTCGGCCCACAACGTCGCGAACCTCATGACGGACTCGTTCCGCCCGCTGCGCGTCGCGCAGACGTCGGTCGCGAGCGGCGGCTCCACCGCGCACGTCCACAGGGAGCCCGATGCCCGCGAGGTCGACCTCCTCCACGAGATCGTCCAGCAGATGCATGCCTCTCACCAGTTCAACGCCTCGCTGCGCTTCTTCGAGACCGCGTCCGAGATGCGCGGGCGCCTCGTCGACCTGCTCGCCTAGGAGCGCGCGCGGCAGAAGCCCCCTGCAAGCGCCCGGAGGGCGCGCGCAGCGAGCCGCAGGCGAGCGAAGTCCACCGGTCAGCGGCGGGGCCGGGGAGCGACGCGCCGACGCGACGAGGCGTGGGGGGGCGCGAGATCGATCTGCGGCGTCGCGCCTGCGGCGTCGGTGTCCCCGAGCCCCGCCCGCGCGAGGGAGTGCAGCAGCCGATCGAGCGGAGCGCGGTCGCGGTGGGGATGGCAGCGGGCGAAGCGCTGGAGCGTGAAGCCGGGATCGACCGAGGGGACTTCGCGCGCCGCGTCCCGCGCGGCTTCGAGGCGGCCCGTCTCGACGAGGGCGGCGACGAGCACCAGGCGCGCGTTGGCGTTGTCCGGCGCCTGGGCCAGCGTCGCGTGGGCGGACTCGATCGCCTGCTCGAGGTCGCCGCGCAGGTAGTGCGCCGTGGCGAGCACCTCCGGGATGAAGGTCTGCGCTACCGGGGACAGGCGGATCGCCTGCTTCGCCAGCGGGATCGCCGCGTCGGGCAGGCCGCAGTAGTTCAGGATGTTCGCCCGGAGGCCGTAGGCGCCCTGGCAGCTCGGTCGCTCGGCGAGGGCGCGCTCGCTCGCGTCGAGCGCCTCGTCGTACTCCCGCCGCATCAGGTGCATATGGGCGAGCATCAGGCTGGCGTAGCCCGAGACGTCGCCCAGCTCGAGGGCGCGGTGGGCGAGTGCTGCCATCTGGTCGAGCGTCCGCTCCGGCGCCTCGCTCCAGCCGCGCTCCACCTCGAAGTAGTAGGTCCAGGCGTTGCACATGTAGGCCATGGGCGACTCGGGCTCGAGGCGGACCACCTCCTCGTAGAGGCTGCGCGCCTCCTCCATGTCCTCGCGGTTGAAGCGCTCCATCAGGTGGCTCGCCCGGTACAGGAGGCCGAGCGCCCGGGGGTTGCGCAGGTGCTTGCGCAGGGTCCGGGCGCTCTCGCCACCGACGAGCGTCACGTCCAGCGCCGTGACCACCTCGTCCACGATCTCGTCCTGGACGGCGAACACGTCCTCGAGCTCGCGGTCGAAGCGCTCCGCCCAGACGATCCGCCCGGTCGCGCCCTCGACGAGTCGGGCGTGGATCCGCGCGCGGTTCTGGCTGGTCCGGACCCCGCCCTCCAGCACGTGGCGGACGCCGAGCTCGCGCGCGACGTCGACGGGCCGCGCCGCCGTCTTCTTGTAGGTCATCATCGAGGCGTGGCTGATCAGGAAGAGCCCCGGGATCCGGGCGAGCTCGGTCATGATGTCGTCGCTCAGACCGTCGTTGAAGTACTCCTGGGCCGGGTCACCGCTCATGTTGACGAAGGGCAGCACCGCGAGCGACGGCTGGTCGGGCGGCGTGAGCGCGGGCCGCGACGCCGCGCGCACGGCGCTCGCCTCGCCGCGGCCGGGCTGGACCCGATAGGCGCGCACCGGCTCGTCGAGGTTCTTCAGGCTCTGCTCGCCGAGATCGGTGGCGGGCAGGTCGAGCTTCCGCCGCACCTGCTGGTACACGAGATCGGACAGGCAGATCCCGCCCGGCTCGGCGAGTCGCTCCAGCCGCGCGGCCACGTTGACGCCGTCGCCGAAGATGCCGCCCCCCTCGACGAGCACGTCGCCCAGGTGGATCCCGATGCGGAAGACGAGCTGCCGACCCGGGTCGAGCCCCTCGTTCGCCTCGGCGAGGGCGCGCTGGATCTCGACGGCGCAGCGGACGGCCCCGACGGCGCTCGGGAACTCGGCGAGCAGGTTGTCACCCGGCGCGTCGACGACGCGTCCGCGGAAGTCGTCGACGAGGCGTCGGATGCGGCCGCGGCGTTCCTGGAGGGTGCGAACCGTGCCCTCGTCGTCGTCGCTCATGAGCCGGCTGTAGCCGGCGGCATCCGCGCTGAGGATCGCTGCCAGTCTGCGCTCGGTGCGCTCGGCGCGCTCGCTCCCGTCCGTCCTCACGCCGACTCCAATGCCCGTCCGCTCGGCCTGTAGTATAGGTCGCGGAGCGCGTAGACTTCGAGGCGCTCGCGGAGGACCGGAGGAGCACCATGGCGCGTGATCGCCCGGCGAGCGACGAGGCGCGGGACACGCTGCTGCGCAAGGTGGAGCGGATCCGGCCGGTGCTCGAGGAGGCCGGCGACCGGGCCGAGGCGGAGCGACGGCTCCCCGACGCCGCCTACGACGCGATGCTCGACGCGGGCCTCTTCCGGATGCTCGTGCCCGCCGCGCTCGGAGGGCTGGAGCTCCACCCGGCGACGCAGTACGCGGTCGTCGAGGCCGTCGCGCGCATCGACGCGGCGGCGGCGTGGAACCTCAACCAGAGCTGCTCGATGGGGGGCTTCGCGTCGTGGCTCTCGAAGGAGGGCGGCGAGGAGGTCTTCGCGCGAGGCCCGGACACGATCCTCGCCGGGGGCCTCTTTCCGCCGGGGCCGTCCGTTCGCGTGGCGGGCGGCTGGCGGGTCACGGCGCGGACGGCCTTCGCGAGCGGCGCGAACCGCGCGCAGTGGTTCGGCGTTCCGATCCTGGAGGTCGCCGAGGACGCCAGCCGCTTCGACCCGGACCGCGAGGACCCTCCCCCCCTGGTGGCCTTCGTCCCGCGCGACGAGGTCGACATCGTCGATACCTGGAACACCGTCGGGATGCGCGGGACGTTCAGCGCGGACGTCGTGGTCGACGACGTCTTCGTCCCGGATCACCGCGTCGCCCTGGTGGAGCGGGGGCGCGAGCGCGGCCCGGCCTTCTCGGGTCCGGTCTACCGCACCGTCCCGTGGCCGGGGATCCAGGGCGAGACGGTCGTCTCGCTCGGCGTCGCGCGCGCAGCGATCGACGAGCTCGTCGATCTGGCGGCGCGCAAGACGCCGTCCTACGGGCGGACCGAGCTGCGGGATCGCGAGCGGGCCCAGCACCACGCCGCCCGCGCGACGGCGCTCGTCGATGCGAGTCGCGTCTTCCTGGCGGACTCGATCGCGCAGGCTCTCGAGGAGGCCGAACGTCTCGGGGACGTCGGCGAGGCCGCGAAACGCCGCTGCCAGCTCGCCGCCTGCTTCGGCGCCGAAGCCTGCGGGGAGGCGGTGGACCTCGTCTGCGAGGTCGCCGGCACCACGGCCATCCGCATCGGCCAGAAGCTCGAACGCCACCGGCGCGACGTCCACGTGCTCACCCAGCACGTCGACAAGACCTACGCGCGCTACGAGGACGTCGGGAAGATGCTCTTCGGGCTGCCGCCGAGCTTCTTCATCCTCGAGCTCTGAGCCTCGGCCCCGCGGGTTCGGCGGCTTCGATGGGATGGGCCTACAATCGTCCAGGCGAGGCCGGATGCCCGATCGGACCGTGAACGGCGTGCGACTGCGCTACGAGCTGGCGGGCTCGGGCGAATCCGCGCTCGTTCTCGTCCATGGGTCCTGGGGCTCGCATCGGAACTGGGACCGCGTCGTGCCCGGCCTGGCCGAGTCGTTTCGGGTGGCTCGCTACGACCGGCGAGGGCACGGCGACTGCGAGTCCCCACCGGGACCGGGCAGCGTCCGCGAGGACGTCGGCGATCTCGCCGGCCTGATCGAGCAGCTCGGCATCGCGCCTGCGTACGTGGTGGGCAACTCCTTTGGCGGCGCGATCGCACTTCGGCTGACTGCGGAGCGACCGGGTCTCGTTCGAGGGCTCGTCCTCCACGAACCCCCGCTGTTCTCCCTCCTGGCCGGAGATGCCGAGGCGACGGCGATCCTCGGCGAGGTCGGCGCATGGATGGCCGCCGTGGTCGAAGCCCTCGAGTCCGGGGACCACACACGCGCTGCCGAGGACTTCATGGCGCGGGCACTGGCGCCAGGCGAGTGGGAACGCCTTCCGGAGGAGTTCCGGCAGACGACGATCGACAACGCTCCGACCTTTCTCGACGAGGCGAGGGATCCGGAGGCGCTCGTGTTCGCTGCGCGGGGCGGAGCGCCTGGCGTTCCCGACGGCTGGACACATCCCGCACGTCACCCACCCGACTGCGTACGTCGAAGCGACCACGGCGTTCATTCGCCAGCACGAGGCGTGACCCCGAGGAGAAGCGCCAGGTCGAGAACGGTGCCGAGGCTCGGTGCGTTCGTCGCGATCGCGTTCATCACCGTGCCGACGCACGTGCAGTCCGCGGAGCGCCCGATCGTTCAGGATCCCGAGCCGCGCGTCGGCTCCGGCAGCGCGACGGGCGACACTGCGAGGCCCGGCAGGACGGTGGTGACCTCGGGGAGATCGCCCGGGCTCGTGAGCGGCGTGGGCGCGTAGAGGCCGGTGACCTCGTCCTCGTCGAAGCGGTAGATGACGCCGCGTCGATCGCGATGCCGCCCGGCGCCACCAGCAGGTTCGGCCCCGAGCCCTCGCGCGGCGAGAAGGGCAGCAGCCCACTCCCGTCGGCGCGCACCAGGACGACGTGGTCGCCGGCCGCGAATGCGGGCCGAGGGCCTGCGCGGCGTGCGGTAGGCTTCGGGAGATGGCGGCGCTCTCGACGAAGCTCTACTACGGGTTCGGCTCCGTGGCCTACGGGGTCAAGGACAACGGCTTCGCCTTCTTCCTGCTGCTCTACTACAACCAGGTGCTCGGGCTCCCGGCCGAGTGGGTGGGCGCCGCGATCCTGGTGGCGCTCGTCTTCGACGCCTTCTCGGACCCCCTGGTCGGTTACACCTCCGACAACCTCCACTCCCGCCTGGGTCGCCGCCATCCCTTCATGTACGCGTCGGCGCTCCCGGTCGGTCTCTCGTTCTACTGGCTCTGGAACCCGCCGCCGGGCCTCGGCCCGACCGCGCTGCTGGCCTACCTGATCGGGATGGCAGTCCTGGTGCGCACCGCCATCACCCTCTACGAGATCCCCAGCTCCTCGCTGGTGGCCGAGCTCACCGACGACTACGACGAGCGCACCTCGATGCTCGGCTTCCGCTACTTCTTCGGCTGGTGGGGCGGTCTCACGATGGCGGTGATCGCCTACTTCGTGCTGCTCCGGCCCACGCCGGAGTACCCGGTGGGACAGCTCAACCCGCTGGGCTGGCGGGCCTACGGGGTCGTCTCGTCCGTCGTGATGGTGGTGGCGATCCTCGTCTCGGCGCTGGGCACGCACCGCCACATCCCGACCCTGAAGCGCCCCCCCGAGAAGCGGCCCTTCAGCGCCCGCCGCACGGCCCGCGAGCTGCGCGAGACGCTCTCCAACCGCTCCTTCCTGGTGCTCTTCGTGGCCGCAATCTTCGGAGCCATGGCCGCGGGCCTCTCCACGTCGCTCAACATCTACTTCACCACCTACTTCTGGGAGCTCACGACCCAACAGATCGGGGTCATCGCCATGGGGCCCTTCGTCTCGGCCACCGTCGGGCTGATCGCGGCGCCGCGTCTCTCCGAGCGCCTGGGCAAGAAGCCGGCCGCGGTCTGGGTCTCGGCGCTGGCCGCCGTGCTGGCGCCGGTGCCGATCGTGGGCCGGCTGCTGGGGCTGATGCCGCCCAACGGCTCGCCGGCGCTCGTGCCGGCGCTCTTCGTCTTCACCGCCGTCGAGGTCGCGCTGATCGTGACGGCGTCCATCCTGATGTCGTCGATGGTCGCCGACACCGTGGAGGACAGCGAGATCACGACGGGCCGGCGCTCGGAGGGCGTCTTCTTCGCGGCGCGCAGCTTCGTGGCCAAGGCCGTGCACGGCATCGGCGTCCTCACGGCGACCCTGCTGCTCAGCGTCATCGACTTCCCGCGCGACGCCCGGCCCGGCGAGGTGGAGGCGGAGGTCATCGCTGACCTCGGGCTCGTCTACGCGCCGACGATCTTCGCGCTCTACATCGTCTCGCTGCTCTTCGTCGCGGCCTACCGCATCTCGCGCGCGACCCACGAGGCCAACCTGGAGCGCCTGGGCGCCTCGCAGCAGCGCGCTCCCGGCGCGTGAGACCCGGGGCCCGCCTGCAGGGAGCCATCGTCGCCACGCCGCCTGACCCGACTGGATCCCGGGTCGTCCTCATCTCACGGGACACCGTCGAGCAGGTCGTCGACGACGAACGCCTGCGCTGCGGCAGACGCTATGTTCAAGTGCCGTGACGGAGGCTCGGCAGGCGCGCGGGCGGGGCCAGGCCGCGATGGAGTGGTCGCCGCTGGTCCGGATCTACGAGAGCCGGCTGTGGCGACGCAACCCGGTCTTCAGGCTTGCCACGCGGATCTCGTTCGAGCGCGAGCGCGCGCTCGTCGAGGCGAGCGCGGGGCTCTCCGGCCAGGAGCGTGTCCTCGACCTGGCCTGCGGGCCGGGCATCTACGCGCGTCGCTTCGCCCACGCCCTACCCGGCGGCTTCGCGGTCGGGCTGGACCTGTCGGTGCCGATGCTCCGCGAGGCGGTCGCGCTCCGGCGGGCCGAAGGACTGCGCAACCTCGATCTGGTACGGGGCAGCGCCATGAGCCTCCCCTTCGCCAGCGGTCGCTTCGACTTCGTGAACTGCTGCGGCGCCCTCCATCTGTTCCCCGACGCCCGAGGCGCGCTGCGCGAGATCGCGCGCGTCCTGGCGCCCGGGGGTCGCTTCAGCGTCGCGACCTTCCGGCGGCGCCAGGGGCGGCTCGTCGGGTGGATGGACCGGCGCCAGGCGCGCTTCTGGGGTCTCGCCAACTTCACGTCCGACGAGCTCGCCCGGTGGATGGAGGACACCGGGCTCTCCAACACCCGCGTCCTGCACGGCAGGGGTCGCTGGCTGATCATGAGCGCCGTTCGGGACGGAAGCGGCACCTCGGCGGCTGCCTGACGTCTTGCGACACGGCGACCCGCCCGTCCTGCGCCGCCTGGGGTCCGAGCCTCTGGGACGCCGCAGTCGGAGACCAGGCTGTCTCTACTTCGCGACCGGCGAGCTCGGCTCGGAGCCGTCCCCGCGCCCCGGCGCTCGACGCGCGCGCAACCGGCTGCCGATCTCGGCGAAGACCTCGGGCCGGAACAGGAGCTCCAGGTGCCCGGCATCGTCGAAACGGACCACCTCGCCGAAGGGACAGCGCGCCGCGTCGACCGGCTGCACCAGCAGGTCGCGCCCGGCCACGATGGACGTCACCCGCAGCCCGTCCGGTGCGGGCAACGAGTTCAGGTGCCGGATGAAAGGGCCGTCGGGCAGGAGCTGACGCACCAGGGCCGACGGGATGAAGTTGGCCGCGTGCGTCCCCTGGTGCGGAGTCCCCAGCGTGATGAGCCGATCCACGCGCCGCGCGCCGCCGAGCTGCTGCAGATAGAAGCGCGCAACCAGGCCGCCCATCGAGTGAGCGACGAGATCGATGCGCCCGCCCCCGACGGCCGCGTCGATCTCGCGCTTCAGTCGCAGCGCCAGCCGCTCGAGCGAGCCCGAGCTGCGGTAGTTGACCGCGATCTGCCGGCCGTGGCCGTGCAGGCGCAGGTAGGCCTGGAGCGGCAGGAAGCCCGAGCGGTTGGCCCCGAGGCCGTGCACGAAGACGACGGTGCGCTGCTCGCGTCGCCGCTGCGGCTGCGGGCGTCTCCGGTGGAAGCCGAACGGCAGCAGCAGCCCGTGAGCCAGGACGGAGAGCGCCTCGCGGCGGATCGCCCGGCGCACGTCCTCCGGGTCGTGATCGCTGAGCTCGGGCACGGCTGCCTAGGCCTTCCCGGACTCGCCAGGCTCCTGCTTCTCGAGCAGCTCGCGCGCGAGCTTGGCGACCTCGTGGTTCACGTCCCGGATCAGCTCGTAGACGGCTCCGATCGAGGTCTCCTGGATCTCCTTGACGTCGCTCGCCGTCCGCTCGAAGACCCCGAGCCGCTCCAGGACGGTGAGCGGCATCTCGGCGATTCGCTTGTGAATCTCCTCGACGCTCGTGGCGCCCTTGTTCACCGCATCCTCGATCAGCTCGGTCAGTGCTCGCTCGTCGCTCATGTCGGTCCTCGTCTCATCTCGGCCTCCGTGGATGGTCGTCGACGTAATACAACCGATGACAGATTTTCGCAAGGCCGTATTACAGAGCTCAGGGGCACCCAGAGGATCCAGAACTCACACGCAGCCGTGGAGCTCGCGACTCAGTCGGGCAGCTTGGTGCGGCCGACGAGGCCTTCGGCCTGCTCCAGGCGGGCGAAGAGCGTGTCGACGGAGGCGGCGGCTTCCGGTTCGAGTTCCGGCGCCAGGGATTCGAGAGCCCGGCGATTGTAGGCGAGGCCGAGCGGCGAGCCGCTGCTGGCGTTCAGCTCGACGGAGCGGCCGAGCAGGTCGAGGCAGCCGGCCGCGTCGCCGCGCGCGGCGCAGAGCTCGGCGAGCGCGGCGGTCGTGCGCGCGAGGCCGAGCGGATCGGCATGCTCCTGCTGCGCGGCGGCGGCGGCGAGGAGATCGGCCTCGGCCTGCTCCGTGTCGCCGAGGAGCTGCGCGAGTCGCCCGAGCGTCTCGCGCGTGCGCGCGGCATCGCGCGGCTGGTCCAGCTCGGTGTAGATCCGACCGGCCGCGCGGGCGTGGTCGAGCGCGACGTCCACGGCATCGACCTCGCGGCCGGGCTTCGCATCGACGTGGAACAGGAGCCGCGCCAGCAGGTGCCGCGTCTCCGCCTCCTCGAGGCGCGCCGTGTCGTCGTCCCGCGCCATGCGCCCGAACAGCTCCAGCGACTTCGTGAGCAGGCGGTGCGCGCGCCGCGGATCGCCGAGCCGCACCCAGATCGCGGCCTCGTCGTTCAGCAGGCGCGCCGCGCGCACGGGCTTGCCCTGCTCCTGCCACGCGCGACTCGCGCGCGTGACCGCGCCGAGCGCCTGCTCCAGGGCCTCGCGCGATCCGACGTCGTAGAGGATCTGCGCGCGCAGCGCGTCGAGCTCGGCAGCGGCCGACGGCGGATCCGACTCGCGCAGGAGATCCGTGGCGCGGTCGAGCAGGTCGCAGGCGCCGTCGAGCGAGACGTCCGCATCCGTGCCGGCTGCCTGCCAGTGGACGAACGCCAGCGCCGCGAGCACGTCGACGTGCAGTCCGCGGCGCCTCTCGCTCTCGGGCAGGCGCTCGATCAGCGCGAGCGCCTTGCGGCCGTACTCGAGCGCCTGCGGCGCCAGGTCCAGCGCGGCAGCCTCCTGGAGCGCGCGCGTGTACTGCGCGGCCGCGAGCTGCGGCTCGCCCGCGGCCTCGGCGTGCGAGGCCGCCTGCTCGGTGCGCGGCGCGCGACGCGGCTCGGCTTCCGGGGCCGGTGGCTCGAGAGGAAGCTCACCCCGGGGCGGCTGCCCGGGCTCCGGTGCGGGCTCCACCTCGTGCCCGTGCCACGCCGCGAGCCGCCGGTGATAGGCGCGCACGAGCGACGGCATGAGCGAGGCGGCGAGCGTCTCGGCCGTCTCGGGCGCCAACGAGAGGCGCCCGTCGCCGCGTTCGCGGATGTCGACGCCCAGATCGCGCGCGGACTGGAGCGACTCCAGGACGCGGATCGCATCGAGGTCGAGGAGCGCGGCGAGCGCCTCGACCGGCGCGTCCGGGCTCGCGACGGCGAGCGCGCGCAGGACGCGGAGCACCTCGGCGGGAATCGCCCGGGACCGGTCGGGAGAGCGGGCGTCCGCCCCGGAGCGGGGCTCGGGCGCGCCCTCGGGCGCGGAGCGCAGCACGGCGTCTACGCCCTCGCGCGCGAGAAACCTCTCGACCAGCTCGCGCGCCGTGCGGCCCGCGGGGTCGGCGGCGGCCGACGTCATCAGCACCGGCATGCGCAGCAGCTGGCTGCGCTCGAGCAGCGACATCAGGACCGCTGCGACCTCGTCGGACGCCTCGTCGATCCCCTCGAGCACCAGCACGGCTCGGCCACGCGACTGCCGGGCGAGGTCGCGCAGCGCCGCGACCAGCGCGCCGCCCCAGGCCCGCGTCGGCGACTCCTCGAGGAGGCGCCGGCGCAGGCCCGCATCGGAGCGCAGCTCGCTGGGGGTGGGCAGCCAGCGCGAGGGGGCACTGCCCAGCAGCCGGCCGACCGCATGCACCGCATCGCGCACGAAGCCGAGCGCACCGCGGTGGTGCGCGCAGTCGAGGCGCAACGGAACCAGCGCGATGCCGGCGGCGGGCGCGGCCGGGGAGCGGTCGCCGAGCAGCAGCGTGTCGTTGCCGCGCGCGAGCCGCAGCCAGGCGTTGTCGGCGACGCTGCTCGGGGGCACTGAGAGTACGGTAACCCGGATCCGCGGGGCCGTCGCGTCGGAGCGGGTCGCACCAGTGCGCCCTGGGGCGCCTCGTCCCACAGCTGCGGCAACCCGGCGTCGCGGCGTGCACGAGGCCGCGCCCGGGCGCTCGTGCTTCGATCGGGATTGGCACCGTTCTTGCTGCTCTCGCAGGGATCGAACAACGTCGATCTCACGGCGGCTGGAGTGACGGAGGCCCTGCCCGTCCGATCGCGGGGGTGAGGAGGAGACATGAGCGGGTCCGTGTTGCGAGGCGCCGCGGCCAGGGCTGCGGCGGCCGCCGTGACGTGCGCGCTGCTGGCGGTGACCTCCGAAGCGTGGGCGGTCGATCCGTTCGAGTGGTCACCCGACGTCGCCGTCGAGCTCGGGGGGGTGACGGTGCAAACCGACGGG
>JASJBO010000261.1 GCA_030066475.1 Myxococcota bacterium | reverse complement strand
GAGCCCGCTCCGCACCCGATGGCCGAGCCCGCCCCGCCCGCTCCAGCCGGGCCCGCGGCGGCGCCCCTCGCGTCGCCCGAGCCGGCACCGGTCGCCGCTCCCGAGCTCGACGTCCAGTCGTTCGCGAGCGAGGCGGCTGCGATTCCGGCGCCCCTCGGCGAGCCAGCGGCGGGCGCAGCGGGACTGCCGGGCTCAGAGTCCGTCGCACCGGCTGCCGCCGACCCGCACGTGAGTACCGGGGTGCCCGGCGCGTCGCCGTTGCACGACGTCCAACGCCTCGACCGGGAGCGGCTCGTGCTCGTGGCGCACGCCAATCCCGACGCGTGCAAGGTCCTGGTGGAGTCGATCGAGGGCTGGGGCCTCCAGGTCGTCGTGGCGCACGACGGGGTGGAGGCCATGCTCGGGATCCAGCGCACGCTGCCCCGGCTGGTGCTGCTCGATGCGGCGCTCCCGAAGATGTTCGGCTTCCAGGTCTGCGAGATCGTCAAGCGCAACGAGAGCCTGCGCTCGATCCAGGTGGCGTTGATCGGCGCGATCCACAACGAGCAGCGCTACCGCCGCCTGCCCAACGAGCTGTACGGTGCCGACGCCTACGTGGAAGCGCAGGATCTGCCCGAGGCCCTGCGCGGCGTCTGCGAACGCGTCGGTCTGCTCTCGCGCGAGTCCGCGCCCGCCGCGGCTCCGGTGGCCGTGGAGGCGCCCGCCGAGACGCCTGCCGCACCCGTCCCCGTGGAGGCGCCCGCCGTGGCGCCGGTCGCTCCGGCGGCCGTGGACCCGCCCGCCGTGGCGCCGGTCGCTCCGGCGGCCGTGGACGCGCCCGCCGCGCCGCTCGCGTTGGACACGCCCGCGGTGGAGCCCGCCGCGCCGCTCTCGTTGGAGACGCCCGCGGTGGAGCCCGCCGCGCCGGTCGCGGTAGAGGTTGCTGCCGCTGCGCCCGCGTCCGCGCCCGCCGCCGCGCCGCCCGCCGTCGCGCCGGGCGTGGGGGCGCCGCCCGCGCCCGCCATGCCGGCTGCCGCGGCGCCGCCGGCGCAGGTCCCGGCGCCCGAGCCGCTCGAGCTCGACCAGCCCCTCGAGCCCGCGCCCGCCGTCCAGCCGGTGGCGGCTCCGCCCGTCGACGAGCTGGCCCCGGCGCGTGCCGAAGCCGAGCGCCTGGCGCGCATCATCGTGTCGGACATCGTGCTCTACAACCCGGAGAAGTTCGCTACGGCGATCCGGGGCGGAAACGTCCTCGACGCCATGCAGGACGAGCTGCACGAGGGCCGCGCCCTGTTGAGCGGACGCATCGACCCGCGCGTGCGCGACGCGCACGACTTCGTCGCGGCGGAGCTGCTGCGCGTGGCCCGGTCGCGGGGGAGTGCGTGACCCTCCCGCTCGACGCGCGCGATCGCGAGAGCATCCGCCGTGACCTCGAGAGCGGCGACGAAGAGGTGCGCCGTCTCGCGATCGAACGCGCCCGGGCGCTGCCTCGGGACGAGGCCATGCCGATGCTGGCAGCCTCCCTGGGTGACGACAGCTGGCGCGTGCGCAAGGCGGCGGTCGACGGGCTCGTGACGGCGCCGGCCGCCTGGCCGGTCGCCGAGCACCTGGTCCGCGCGCTCGCCGACGGTGACAACCCCGGGCGCCGCAACGCGGCGGTCGAGGCGCTGGTGCGCAGCGGCCGCGGCATGGTCGGTCCGCTGCTCGAGACCTCCGCCAACGCCGACGTCGACGTCCGCAAGCTGGTAGTCGACGCGCTGGCCGGGATCGGCGCGGAGGAGGCCGCGCCGCGCCTGGTCGAGATGCTCGACGACGTCGACCCGAACGTGCGCGGCGCCGTGGCCGACGCACTGGGGGCGATCGGCGGCGACGCCGCGGTCCGCGGTCTGGTCGAGCGCGCGCTGCGCGACGACGAGGACCCGCTGGTCCGGTTCTCCGCGCTGCGAGCGCTGGCGCGCCTCGAGGTGCCACTGGCCGCGGACGAGCTCAGCGGCGCGCTGGCGCACCCGATGCTGCGTCCCGCGGCCTTCGGGGTGCTGGGCCGCAGCGACGATCCCGTGGGCGTCGAGGCGCTGCTCGAGGGACTGCTCGCGTCGTCGCGGTCCACGCGCGAAGCGGCGATGGAGGCGCTGGTGCGCGTGGCCGCGCGGAGCGAGCCGGCTGCCGGCGACGGGCTGGTGGCGCGCGTGCGCGAGACGGCCGCCGGCTGCGAGGAGCTGCTCGATTTCGCGCTCGAGCGTCTCGAGGAGGCCGAGCTCCAGGTGCGCCTGATGCTGGTGCAGTTCCTCGGGCTGATCCCGTCGCCGCGCAGCGTCGTCCCGCTGCTGCGGGCCGCGCGCGACGAGGCCCTCGCCGAAGTGGCGATCGGGACCCTGGTCGACTTCGCGGCGGTCGCCGAGGAGGCGATCGACGCGAGCTGGGCGGGCCTCGACGGTCCGCAGCGCGCGATCGCCTGCGAGACGCTCGGCCATACGCGCGGCGCGGCGGGCGCCGAGCGGCTGCTCGCGGCGCTCGACGAGAACGACCTCGCCACGCGCGCGTCGGCGGCGGAGGCCCTGGGCCGCCGCCAGGAGACGCACGCGCTGTGCCCGCTGGTGCGCTGCCTGCGGCGCGCGGCCGACGATCCGGATCCCGAGAGCGACGTCGAGTGCGCCGCTGCGATCGAGGCGCTCGCCGCCATTGCCGGGCGGGGCCGCTGCTCGCCCGGGGTCGCGCGGGAGGCGGCGGGTGCCCTGAGCGACGCGCTGGAAGGCGCCTCCGAGGCGGCGCGGCTGGCGATCGCGCGGGTGCTCGGCGAGGTGGGCAGCGCCGAGCAGGTGCCGATCGTCGCGCTCCTGATCAGCGATCCCAGTCCCGGCGTGCGGGCCCACGCGGTGCGCGCCGCGGCGCGGCTCTCGTCGGGCGCGCTCCCCGAGCCGCTGCGCCTGGCGCTGGCCGACGAGGCGAGCGAGGTGCGCTCGGCGGTCGCGCAGGCGCTGGGCCGCATCGGCGGGCGCGAGGCCGCCGAGGGTCTGGAGCGGCTCGCGGCCGACGACGACGCGGCGGTTCGCGCGGCCGCGATGCGCGCGCTCGGCGAGCTGGGTGCGACGGTGGGGCCGGGCGAGGTCGCGGAGCGGGTCCTGCCGGTGCTCGAGCGCGGGCTGGACGACGTGGGGCCGGTGGCACTGGCCGTGGTCGATGCCTTCGATGCGCTGGGGGGCTCGCAGTCGCTGCTGCCGCTGCGGCGCCTGCTCGGCGGCGAGGCGCCCGAGCTGGTCCAGGCGGTCGTTCGCTGCATCGCCGCGCACGGCGACGCCGACGACCTGGCCGAGCTGTTCCCGCTCGCCTCGCACCCGCACTGGACCGTGCGCGCCGACGCGATCCAGGCGTTGGCCGATCGCGGCGTGTGCAACGCCGTCCCCGCCGTGCTGCGCCGCCTCGAGCGCGAGCAGGACGAGTTCGTGCGGGACACCATCCTGCGCGCCCTGGCCCGACTGGAGGCCTGAGCGGGCGATGGCGCGCGACCACGCAGCTGCTCAGCCCCGCATGACGGACGCCGAGTTCCGCATGCTGCGCGCCCTGGTCAAGGAGCGCTGCGGATTGCACTTCGGGTCCGAGTCCCGTTTCCTGCTCGAGCGCCGCCTGTGCGGCCGCCTCGTCGAGCTGGGTCTGCGCAGCTTCAGCGCCTACCACTACCTGCTGCGCAGCGACACGAGCGGCGACAGCGAGCTCGGCCGGGCGATCGACACGCTCACCACGAACGAGACCTACTTCCTGCGCGAGCGGGCCCAGCTCAGCGCGCTGGTCGAGGAGATCATCCCCGCGCTGCGCTCGCGGCGGGGCGCGGCGACCGGCCCGGTCTCGGTCTGGTCGGCCGGCTGCTCGAGCGGCGAGGAGCCGTACTCGGTGGTGATGCTCGCGCTCGAGGCGGGCCTCGAGCCGGGACGCGACCTGCGCGTCTACGGCTCGGACATCTCGCGCCAGATGCTCCAGAAGGCGCGCCGCGGGGTGTATCGCGAGGCCTCCTTCCGCGAGACCGCCGCCCCCCTGCGCCGGAAGTACTTCGTCGAGAAGGACGGCGTCTACCGCATCTCGGACGAGATCAAGAAGCACGTCAACTTCGCGCACCTGAACCTGGTGGACGACTCGCGCGCCGCCCTGCTCGGCTCGCTCGACGTGATCCTGTGTCGCAACGTGATCATCTACTTCGATCTCGACACGAAGCGCCGGCTGGTCTCGACGTTCCACGACAAGCTGCGGCCGGGTGGCTACCTCCTGCTGGGCCACTCCGAGTCGCTGATCAACCTGTCGACGGACTTCGAGATCCGCCACCTGCGCCACGACATGGTCTACACCAAGCCGGATACTCACGATCGCTGGCACGACGCCGCGCGGCACGCGATCGCCGCGCTCGGGCCGGAGTCGGGCGAGTGATGGCGAACGACCCGATCCGCGTGCTGGTGATCGACGACTCGGCCTTCAGCCGGCGGACCATCACGCGCATGCTCGAGCGCTCGCCGCTGGTCGAGGTGATCGCGGCCGCCCCCGACGGCGAGGAGGCGCTGCGCAAGACCTTCGAGCTCGAGCCCGACCTGGTGACCCTCGATCTCGAGATGCCGCGCATGGACGGGTTCACCTACCTGCGGCTGGTGATGAGCCGCCGGCCCACGCCGGTGATCGTCATCAGTGGACGGAACGACGACCAGAACGTGTTCCGCGCCCTCGACTTCGGCGCGGTCGACTTCATCGCCAAGCCGACGCCGCGCGCCGGCCCCGAGCTCGAGCAGATCGAGCAGGAGCTGCTGCGCAAGGTGCACGCCATCCGCCAGCTCCGGATCGACAAGGTGCGCGAGCGGCTCGACGCGGCGCCGCCGGTGGTGCCGGCGCGGGGGAGGCGGGCCGCGGGCGCGCGCGCCCCGCGCATCGTGGCGATCGGCTCCTCGACCGGCGGCCCCGCCGCGCTGGTGCAGATCCTCGGCTCGTTCGTGCAGACGCCCGACCTGGCGGTGGTGGTGGCCCAGCACATGCCGCCAGGCTTCACGCGCGGCTTCTCGCAGCGGCTGGACCGCCTCACGCCGTTCGCCGCGCGCGAGGCGGCGAGCGGCGACGCGCTGCGCCCCGGCACCGTGCTGGTGGCGCCCGGGGGCAGCCACCTGGAGTTCGAACGCGCCGGCGGCGAGACGGTCGCGTGCGTGGGCCCCGCCGTCGCGGCCGACAAGTACGCGCCGTCGGTCGACCGGCTGTTCGCGTCCGCGGCCAAGCACTTCGGCAGCGACCTGCTCGGCGTGGTGCTGACCGGGATGGGCGACGACGGCCGCGTCGGCGTGGAGGCGATCCAGGCCGGCGGGGGGCGCGTGGTGGCCGAGTCGGAGGAGACGGCGGTGGTGTTCGGGATGCCGCAGCAGGCGATCCGCACGGGCGCGGTGGACGCCGTGCTGCCGCTCGGTTCGATGCCGGACGCGATCCAGAACGGGATCGAGAGGGCGCCCTCGACCAGGGGCGCGGGGGCCTCGCATGAGTGATTCGAGAGACGGGTTGTTCTCGCGGGCGGAGGATCTGCTCTCCGTGTTCAAGCGGGGAGCGGACTTCACCAAGGAGCTGCTCAAGCAGAACGAGCAGCTCAGGCGTCAGGTGGCGCAGCTGCAGGAGCAGCAGCTCGCCGCCTCCGACGACGCCGCCTGGGACAAGCTCCGCGCCGACCTGCTGATGCGCATCGAGAGTCTCGAGGGCGAGCGCCGCGACATGCTGGAGCGGCTCATGCAGGTCGAGGACGAGAACCGCCACTTCGCCGAGCGCTACGTCGAGATCGAGGAAGAGAACAACAATCTCGCCAGCCTCTACGTCGCCAGCTACCAGCTCCATTCGACCCTCGACCTCTCCGAGGTGTTCCAGATCATCGTGGAGATCGTGATCAACCTGATCGGCGCCGAGGTGTTTGCGATCTACGTGGTCGACGAGAAGACCAACCGGCTGACCCCCGTCGCGTCCGAGGGCCGCGCCCTGGCGGAGTTCTCCAGCCACCGGCTCGGCGAGGGCATGGTGGGTGGGGCCGTCGCGTCGGGAGACACCGCCTGTGCCGAGCCCGCGGACGCGGTCGAGCCCGGCGGCCCGATCGTGTGCATCCCGCTGCGGGTCCAGGAGCGGCCGATCGGGGCGATCGTGATCCAGCGGCTGCTCGCGCAGAAGGAGGGCTTCAGCGCGCTGGACCACGAGCTGTTCACGCTGCTCGCCGGCCACGCCGCCACGGCGATCTTCGCCGCGCGCCTGTACGGCGAGTCGGAGCGCAAGCTCAACACCATCCAGGGGTTCATCGACCTCCTCACCAAGTGAGCACCGGCCGGTTCGACCGCCCGGGGAGGAACTGCGACATGGATCGGCGCCGCATCCTGATCACGGAAGACAGTCCGACGATGCGTCAGCTCCTGGTCTTCGCTCTCAAGCGCCTCAAGCAGGTGGAGATCGTCGAGGCCCAGGACGGCATGGACGGCCTGCGCAAGGTCTCGAGCGACCACTTCGACCTGGCGCTGATCGACATCAACATGCCGGTGATGGACGGGCTCAAGCTGATCAGCCTGATTCGCGGCGAGGAGAATCTGAGGGACATGCCCATCATCGTGATCACGACCGAGGGCGCCCAGGAGGACCGCGAGCGCGCGCTCGCACTCGGGGCGGACGAGTACCTGACCAAGCCGATCCAGGCCAACCGGGTCCTGCAGGTCGCCAAGAGCCTGCTCAAGATCGACTGAGCCTGCCATGCCCGAGGCGCGTGAGTTCAGGCGGCGGATGCTGTGGATCGCCGGGGTGTCGAGCTTCGCCACCACGGTGCTGATGGCGGCCTACCTGCTGGCGCTGCTCGACCTGACCGAGGCGCAGTGGCACGGCTTCGTCCAGGTGGTCGGCGGCTGGTTCGCGGTGCTGCTGCTGGTCTCGAACCGGATCCAGAGCAACGGCCACGCTCCGGTGATGGGCTACCTCGAGCGCTACGCGCGGGGCGAGGCGACCCGCGAGGACGCCGCCGCCGCGTTCGCCGGCGCGCTCGACCTGCCGCGCCACACGATCGTGAACGGGGGCTGGCTCTGGGGCTTCGGCGGGGTCGCGGTGGCGGCCAGCATGAAGCTGCTGTTCGACGACTTCCTGCTGATCCACGCGGCGGTGATGGTGGCGGCCGCGGTCTCGGGCGGGGCGCTGTCGATGGTCCTGCTCAGCTTCCTGGTGAAGCGCACGCTCGAGCCGCTGGGACGCGCGCTGGCTGCCGAGGTGGGCGACGCCGCCGTGCGCGACGCGGCCGTGCGCACCGTGCCGCTGGTCTGGAAGCTGCAGGTCAGCGTGCTGGTCACCGCCGTCGTGCCGGTCGTGTTCGCCGCGTTCGTGGCGCAGAGCCGCGCGGCGGGTCCGCTCCAGAGCTTCGTGGGCAAGGCCCAGGCCGAGTGGCTCGAGCGCCAGATCGAGCGCGTGGCGCGCCACGGGGACTCCGCGCTGCGCCGGGCGCGCGACGACGCCCGGCTCTCGGGCGCGATCACCGAGGTGCTGCTGATCGACACCGGGAACGGAGCCGTCCTCGACGGACCGCCGGCGCTGCTCTCGGGCGCCGAACGCGGCGCGCTGGTGGCGTCCGAGGCGTCGAAGGGCATGCGAGTCGGCCCGCAGGGCGTGGTGTCGTGGCGCCGCGTTCCCGGGCGCGCGCGCATCCTGGCGGTCTCGCTCCCCGCCAGCGCGATGACCGCGGAGCTCGGCGGCGTCCGCAGCGTCCTGCTCGGTCTGGTGCTCACCTCGCTCGTGGTGGCGTTCGGCGTCGCCTGGCTGGTGGCGCAGGATCTCGGGCGCGGGATCGCGGCGCTGCGGACGCAGGCGCAGCGGATCGCGTCGGGGGACCTGGGCGGGGGGGAGAGCTACGAGTCGGAGGACGAGCTGGGGGAGCTGGGTCGGAGCTTCGAGCGGATGCGGGGGTCGCTGCGGGAGATGGTGTCGCGGGTGCGGGAGACGGCGGACCGGGTGGAGGGCTCGGCGTCGGAGATGGCGCGTCTGGGCGAGGCGGTGGCGGAGGCGACGGGCTCGCAGGTGCAGGGGATCCGGCAGGCGACGGAGAGCACGGACGCGATCCGGCGCCAGGTGGGCGGGATCACGGCGAGCGCGGAGCAGCTGACGGAGTCGGTGGAGGAGTCGAGCAGCTCGGTGCTGGAGATGGGGGCGGCGGGGGAGGAGCTGAACCAGACGGCGGAGGTGCTGTCGGAGAAGGTGTCGGAGGTGGGGGGCTCGATCGAGGAGATGATCCGCGGGGTGGCGGAGATGAGCCGCTCGGTGGACGCGGTGCTGGGGGCCTCGGCGGAGACGCAGTCGTCGGTCCACGAGATGGCGAGCTCGATGCAGGCGGTGGACGCGACGGCGGCGGAGACGGCGCGGCTGTCGTCGCAGGTGGTGTCGGTCTCGGAGCGGGGCCAGCAGCGGGTGGCGGAGACGATCGCGGGGATGGACGCGATCCGGGAGGCGACGGAGACGGCGGAGGGGGTGATCCGGGGCCTCGGGGCGCGGGCGAGCGAGATCGGGGCGATCGTGGACGTGATCGACGAGGTGGCGGACGAGACGAACCTGCTGGCGCTGAACGCGGCGATCATCGCGGCGCAGGCGGGGGAGCACGGGCGGGCGTTCTCGGTGGTGGCGGACGAGATCAAGGAGCTGGCGGACCGGGTGATGGCGTCGACGAAGGAGATCGGGGGCCTGATCGCGGCGGTGCAGGGCGAGAGCGCGGCGGCGATCGGGGCGATCGAGCGGGGGAGCGAGTCGGTGCTGCGGGGCGTGGAGCGCTCGGCGGAGGCGGGGGAGTCGCTGGAGGCGATCACGGGGACGGCGCGGGAGTCGGGGCAGCGGATCGGGGAGATCGTGGCGGCGGTGCAGGAGCAGACGCGGGCGGCGGGGCGGGTGTCGGAGCTGATGGAGCGGGTGCGGGAGTCGGTGGACCGGCTGCAGCGGGCGATGGGGGAGCAGGAGGCGGGCAACGAGGTGGTGCTGCGGGGGACGACGACGATGCAGGAGGTGGCGCGCCAGGTGCACCGGACGACGGAGGAGCAGGCGCGCGGGGGGGGCCGCATCCGGGAGTCGGTGGAGCGGGTGCGCGGCGCCGTCGAGCACATCCACCACGCCCTCCAGCAGCAGACCGGCGCCTGCGCCGACTCGGCCGAGACGATCGGGAGCCTGGCCGCGCAGACGCGCGCCAACGAAGAGGCCGCGGCGCGGATGACGGCGGCGACCGCCGCGCTGCGCGACGATGCGGAGGCGCTGCGGGAGCAGCTGGGCCGGTTCAGGTTCTAGCCTTCAGGGATCGGATTGCTGGGCGGACGCGTCCTGGTGGACTTCGCTCGGCTTCGCCTCGCTGCGCGCGCCTGCGGCGCTTGCGGGGGTGCCTGCGTAGGGACGGGTTGCCGGGCGAAGACGTCCTGTTGGACTTCGCTCGGCTTCGCCTCGCTGCGCGCGCCTGCGGCGCTTGCGGGGGTGCCTCCTAGGGACGAGCGGCTGGGCGGGGGCGGGGGTCTGCTAGGTTTGGCGTCGTGCGGTCGCGGGCTCTCGTTGGTCTCGTCGTGGTCTGTCTCGTCGTCGGGGCGGGGTGTGGCTATCGGTGGGTGACGTACGGCGGGTCGTTGGGGGACGTCAAGCGCGTGGCGATCGAGACGCTGCGCAACGACTCGTTCGAGCCCGGAGTCGAGAGCGTCGTCACCGAGGCGCTGCTGCGCGAGTTCCAGCGCCGTGGCGCGGTCGCTCTGGTTCGCAACAAGGCGGCGGCCGACCTGGTCCTGTCCGGGGCCATCAAGCCGTTGACGACCACCGCTCGGGCGCTGTCCTCGGCCTCGCTGGGCGTCGAGTTCGAGCTGCGCATGACGGTCGACCTGGTCGCGACGCGCCGGGACGGCAGCGTGCTGGCGATCGATCCGACCATCCTGCGCGACTGGGAGCTCTATCTCACCAGTGCCGACGTCGAGGCCGCGCGCAAGAACCGTGAGGAGGCGATCCGCCAGCTGGCCAAGGCGCTCGCCAGTCGCGTATACGACGCGCTGGCGGCGCGACTCGGCGAGTGGGAGACGGAGAGCTCGTGAGCGGCGATCTGTTTCGCGAGCTCGAAGAGGGCCGCATCCGCCCGGCCTACCTGGTGGCCGGCGGCGAGCCGCTGCTCCGCGACCGCGCCGTCGCGGCGATCCGCGCCGCGGTGCTCGGCTCCGGTCCGGTCGACTTCAACTTCGATCGCCTGGAGGGCGACGCGTGCGCGCCCGCTCGCCTGTGGGACGCGATCCAGACGCTGCCCGTCATGGCGGAGCGCCGGCTGGTCTGGCTGCGCGAGCCCGCTGGCGGGCGGGGGACCTGGAAGGCGGTCACCGAGTGCCTGCCGGACGTCGTCGGATCGCTCGCAGGGGACGGCGGCAGCGTCCTGCTGGTGACGGCGGCGACGATCGACCGGCGCTCGAAGTGGGTGAAGGCCTTCCGCGAGCCTGCCGCGCTGGTGGCGTGTGATCCGCCGCGCGCGGGCCGCGACCTGGTCGCGTTCGTGCGCAGCGAGGCGAAGCGCCAGGGGGTCGAGCTGGCGTCCGGGGCGGCCGAGCGGCTCGCCGAGCGCATCGGTCCGCAGCTGCTGGTGCTGCGCAGCGAGCTCGAGAAGGCGGCTTTGTTCGCAGGGCCGGGCCGACCGGTCACGCTGGAGCACGTCTCGCTCGCGGTCGCCGACGTGGCGGAAGAGCCGATCTGGGACCTGACGGACGCGATCGGCGAGGGGCGCGCGGGGGACGCGCTCGCCGTGCTCGGCAAGCTGCTCCACGGCGGCGCGCCACCGCCGGTCCTGCTCGGCTCGCTGGCCTCCCACTTCCGACGTCTGCTGCGCGCGCGTTCCGGCGGCACCGTCTCGGGTCCGCCGTTCGTGCAGCGCAAGCTCAAGGCCCAGGCCGGCCGCTACGCGCCCGCCCGGCTCGGCTCGTGTCTGCGCGCGATCCACGACACCGACGAGGCCCTGAAGGGGCAGGGTGGCCTGGGACCGCAGCTCGCGCTCGAACGGCTGGTGCTGGCGCTGGCGGCTTGAAGCCCGCGTAGGGACAGGTTGCTCTGCGCTGGCGGCTTGGTGGACTTCGCTCGCCTTCGGCTCGCTGCGCGCGCCGCTCGGCGCTGGGAGCCGCGGGCGCACCTCGAGGGCGGCGCTTGCGCGGGCAAACTCGTTTGGGTCTTCGGGGCTGGAAGGCCGGCGAGGCGGTGTCACGACCGAAGCTCGCGTAGCCAGCTCCGCCCGGATCGAAGGGGGAAGCCGCAAGCGGAGTCCGCGGAGCGCGCAGCGGCGCCGTAGGCGCCGCGGAGTCTAGAGAGATGGACTTCGCTCGCCTGCAGCGCTTGCGTCAGCTCTGGGCGCGGGCGGCGGCGCGGGCGAGGCGGGAGACCTGGCGGCTGGCGCGGCGCTTCGGGATCACGCCCTTGCTGGCGGCCTTGCGGAGCTCGCTCTCGGCGGCGCGGAGCTTCTCGGGGAGCGCCTCGCCGCCCGCGGCGGTCTCGGCGCGGGCGGCCTTGACCACGCCCTTGATCCGGCTCTTCACGGCCCGATTGCGCTGACGCCGCTTGGCGTCCTGGCGGGCGCGCTTGAGTGCGGATTTGTGGTTGGCCAACCCAGGTCCTCCCGACGAGGCGCGCAGGATAGTGGGCGCCTCGGGGAGCCGCCAGCGTCAACCCGGACCCCGGAACGGCCGATACGGCTTGCGGACTCGTCCGCCCGGAGGGGAGCGCGTGAGCCATCGCCAGAGCCAGCCGACCCGCTGGACGGGGGCATTCGCCCTCGCCCTGACGGCCGCTCTGTTCCTACCCTTCGCCGCGGCGAGCGCCCCCCCGTCCCGCCCCGCGCCGGCTCCGACGGCCTACGCGGGCACCCCCGCAAGCGCCGCAGGCGCGCGCAGCGAGCCGCAGGCGAGCGAAGTCCATCAGACCGGCGCGCGCAGCGAGCCGCAGGCGAGCGAAGTCCACCAGCTTGCCCGGGTCGGCTCCGCAGGGATCGCGCGTCTC
>JASJBO010000260.1 GCA_030066475.1 Myxococcota bacterium | reverse complement strand
CGAGGCCGAGGCGCGCGGCACCAAGCTCACCTTCCTGCCGTTCCTGATGAAGGCGTGCGTCGCGGCGCTGCGCGAGATGCCGCAGTTCAACAGCTCGCTCGACCACACCGGCGAGAACCTGATCCTCAAGCACTACTTCCACGTGGGCGTCGCCGTCGACACCGAGCACGGCCTGGTGGTGCCCGTGGTCCGCGACGTCGACCGCAAGGGCCTGTTCGAGCTGGCCGGCGAGCTCCAGGAGCTGTCGGAGCGCGCCCGCGCGCGGCGCCTGCGGCCCGAGCACCTGCAGGGCGGCGGCTTCAGCATCTCGAGCCTGGGCGGCATCGGCGGCACCAAGTTCACGCCGATCGTGAACCACCCCGAGGTGGCGATCCTGGGCGTCTCGCGCATGGACTGGCGCCCCGTCTACCGCGACGGTGCGTTCGTGCCGCGCCGCATCCTGCCGCTCTCGCTGTCCTACGACCACCGGGTGATCGACGGCGCCGACGCCGCTCGCTTCACCACGCGCCTCGCCGCCCTGCTCGGCGATCTGCGCCGGATCCTGCTGTGACGCGCGGGGGCGACCTGCACGCCGAGGTCGTGGTGCTCGGGGCCGGACCCGGCGGCTACACGGCGGCCTTCCGCGCCGCGGACCTCGGCAAGCGCGTCGTGCTCGTGGAGCGCTACCCGACGCTCGGCGGCGTCTGCCTGAACGTGGGCTGCATCCCGTCCAAGGCGCTGCTGCACATGGCCGAGGTGGTGGCCGAGGCGGAGGCCCTCGGCGAGCACGGCATCGAGTTCGGCGCCCCGCGCTTCGACCCGCAGCGGATCCGCGCCAGCAAGGACGCGGTGGTGGCGACGCTCACGGGCGGGCTGGCGCGGCTCGCCAAGCAGCGGGGCGTGGAGGTGGTGACCGGCAGCGGCCGCTTCCTCACCCCGAACCGGCTCGAGGTCGACGGCGCCGACGGCACCGCCGCGGTCAGCTTCGACCACGCGATCATCGCGGCGGGCTCGCGCCCGACCGAGCTGCCCGGCTTCCCGCACGACGATCCGCGCGTGATGGACTCGACGGCGGCGCTCGAGCTCGAGGAGATCCCCGAGCGGCTGCTCGTGGTGGGTGGCGGGATCATCGGGCTCGAGATGGCGACGGTCTACCAGGGCTTCGGCTCCCGGGTGACGGTGGTCGAGCTGCTCGACCAGCTCATGACCGGCGTCGACCCCGACCTGGTGCGCCCGCTGCAGAAGCGGGTCGAGAAGCTCTACGAAGGCGTCTTCACCGGGACCCGCGTGACCTCGCTCGAGGCCGGCGAGGTGAGCCTGCGCGCCCGCTTCGAGGGCCCCGGCGCTCCGGAGCGGGCCGAGTTCGACCGCGTGCTGGTGGCGGTGGGCCGCCGGTCCAACGCCGACCGGATCGACGCCGCGGCGGCCGGCGTGCGGGTCGACGAGCGCGGCTTCATCGGCGTGGACGCCCAGCAGCGCACCAACGTCCCGCACGTCTACGCGATCGGGGACGTCACGGAGGGCCCCCTGCTGGCCCACCGGGCCACCCACCAGGGCAGGGTCGCGGCCGAGGTGATCGCGGGGCAGCCCGCGGCGTTCGACCCGCGCGCCGTACCCGGCGTGGCCTATACCGACCCCGAGGTGGCCTGGGCCGGCCTGGGCGAGGCCGAGGCCAAGGCCGCCGGCATCGAGGTCGAGGTGGCGCGCTTCCCGTGGGCGGCCAGCGGGCGGGCGCTCGGCGTGGGGCGCTCGGAAGGCCTTACGAAGCTGCTGTTCGAGCCGGCGAGCGGACGCCTGGTGGGCGCCGGAATCGTCGGGGTCAGCGCGGGTGAGCTGATCGGCGAGCTGACGCTGGCGCTCGAGCTGGGCGCCGACGCGGAGGACCTGGCCCTCACGATCCATCCGCACCCCACCCTCTCCGAGACGGTCGGCTTCGCGGCAGAAGTCGCCGCCGGCACCATCACCGACCTCTACGTCCCCAAGCGACGCGGCCGCGGGGGCGCGGGCGGCTCGCAGCGAGGCTGAGCCGCGCGAGCCCCCGAAGGTGGCGGCCCCGCCGGATCCGCCGACGGGGCCGCGATGGGCCGCCGACCTCGGGCTGCGGAGCCGGGACCCGTTGTCTCTTCGGCCGGCGGGCACTCCCGATCAAGCCCTGCCGGCGGGAATCGCTGGGGTAGACTGACGCGCTCGTGGGCGGCATCGACGCGACCATCGACCAGACGCTCCGCCCGGTCGCCGATGCGCTGTCTGGCCTGATCTTCTTCAGCGTCCCCGTGGCCGGCGCCGAGCTGCCCCTGGTGGTGCTGTGGCTGGTCGCCGGCGCGGTGTTCGCCACGCTCTACTTCGGCTTCGTGAACCTGCGCGGCTTCCGTCACGCGATCCGGCTGGTGCGCGGCGACCCCTCCCAGGCGAGCGGCCCGGGCGAGGTCTCCCACTTCCAGGCGCTCGCCACCGCGATCTCGGGCACCGTCGGGATCGGCAACATCGGCGGGGTCGCCGTCGCGATCTCGCTGGGCGGACCCGGCGCGGCCTTCTGGCTGGTGGTCGCCGGCTTCCTCGGCATGTCGTCGAAGTTCGTCGAGTGCACGTTGGGCGTGCGCTATCGCCGAGAGAATGCCGATGGCAGCGTCTCGGGCGGCCCGATGTACTACCTCGAGCGCGGCCTGGGCGAGCGCGGCGCCCCGCGCCTGGGCCGGGCGCTCGGCGTCTTCTACGCAATCGGCATCGTGGTCGGCTGCCTCGGCATCGGCAACATGTTCCAGTCGAACCAGGCCTTCGCGCAGCTCGTGGCGGTGACGGGCGGCGAGTCGGCGAGCTGGCTGGCGGACAAGGGCTGGCTGGTGGGCATCGGGCTGGCGCTCGGCGTCGGCGCGGTGATCGTGGGCGGCATCCGCAGCATCGCGCGCGTCACCGCGCGGCTGGTTCCGTTCATGGCGGCGCTCTACCTGGTGGCGGCCCTCACCGTGATCGCGCTCAACGCCGAGGCGCTGCCGTGGGCGCTGGGCCAGATCGTGGGCGGCGCGTTCCGGCCCGAGGGCGTGGCGGGCGGTGCGCTCGGTGCCCTGATCGTGGGCTTCCAGCGCGCGGTCTTCTCGAACGAGGCCGGCATCGGCTCCGCCACCATCGCCCACGCCGCGGTGCGCACCGAGCACCCCGTCACCGAGGGCTACGTCTCGCTGCTCGAGCCCTTCATCGACACCGTGGTGATCTGCAGCGCCACGGCCCTGGTGGTGATCACCACCCGCTACTTCGACCCGGGCTTCCACGAGGGCCTGGGCGGGATCGAGATGACCTCGGCCGCCTTCGCGCGGCGCATCTGGTGGGCGCCCTACCCGCTCTCGATCGCGGCGCTGTGCTTCGCGCTCTCGACGGCGATCTCGTGGTCGTACTACGGGCTCAAGGGCTGGACCTACCTGGTGGGCGAGGGCCCGCGCGGCGAGATGGGCTTCAACGCGGTGTTCTGCGTGTTCGTGGCGATCGGGGCCAGCGTGCGCCTCGACGCGGTGCTCGACTTCTCGGACGCGCTGGTCTTCGTGATCTGCGTGCCGAACATCCTCGGCATCTATCTGCTGGCGCCCGTGGTGCGCACCGAGATCGACCGCTACTGGAAGGCGGTCGCGGCGGGCCGCGCGTGACGGCCGCCCGCGGCCTGCGGCGCGGCCCCGACGGCGCCCTGCGCTGTCCCTGGGCCGAGCCCCACGCCGACTACCGCGCCTACCACGACCGCGAGTGGGGCCGGCCGCTGGCCGACGACCACCGCCTGTTCGAGAAGATCTGCCTCGAGGGCTTCCAGTCGGGGCTGTCGTGGCTGACGATCCTGCGCAAGCGCGAGCGCTTCCGCGAGGTGTTCCGCGAGTTCGACTACCAGGCGGTGGCGCGCTTCAACCGCCGCTCGGTGGAGCGCCTGCTGCGCGATCCGGGCATCGTGCGGCACCGGGGCAAGATCGAGTCCGTGCTGGGCAACGCCCGTCGGGCCTGCGACCTGGCCGACGAGTGGGGCTCGCTGGCGGCCTACTTCTGGTCGTTCGAGCCACCCCCCGAGGCGCGCCCGCGGCGGGTCACCTGGGCCGCCGTGCGGCGCCTGGCGCACACGCCCGAGTCGAAGGCACTGTCGACCGACCTGCGCCGCCGCGGCTGGACCTTCGTGGGACCGACCACGGTGTACGCGTTCATGCAGGCGATGGGGCTGGTGGACGACCACGCCGAGGGCTGTCACGTCCGGCCCGCCGTCGAGGCCGCCCGGCGGCGCTTTCGGCGCCCGCGGCGCTCATGACCCCGACTGCTGTATCCTGCCGCTGCCGCGCCCCGGGACCATCATGAACCGCTGCACCACCCTCGCGATCGCCCTGCTCTGCCTGCCGCTCGTGGCCGCGGAGGACGCCTATCTGGAGACCGCCCGCGAGATCGAGGACTGCGTGCGGCGCCAGATCCAGGACCGCTCCAGCGAGCAGGACGTGTCCTTCACCACCACCGATCGGGTCGGTTCCGAGAGCGACTTCGAGGCCAAGGTCTACTGGCGCCAGTTCGACGACGGCCTCTCGCGCTTCCTGATCAAGCTCGAGGCCCCGGCCGACATGCGTGGCGCCGGGCTGCTGCTGGTCGAGAAGCGCGAGCGCCACGACATGTTCATGTACATGCCCGAGCTCAAGCGCGCGCGGCGCGTGACCACCCGGATGGTGTCGAGCTCGCTGTTCGGCACCGACTTCAGCTACGAGGAGATCGCCCGGCTGCAGGGCATCTGGCGCGACGACCAGCTCGTGCGGATCGCGGACGCCGTCGAGCAGGGCCGGTCCGTCTACGTGCTCGAGGGGCACCCCAAGGAGGACGAGGGCTCCGCCTACGACCGGGTCGTCACGTACGTGGACCGGGAGACCTGCATCCCGCTCAAGATCTCCTACTACGAGCGGGGCGAGCAGCCGCGCAAGGAGCTGATCACCGACCCGAACCGGGTCGCGACGATCGAGGGCCGCCGCGTGCCGAAGCGGCTGGTGATGCGCGACCTGCGCGACGAGACCTCGACCGAGCTGCTGGTGGACGAGATCAACCTCGGCAAGCCGCTCAGGCGCGAGCTCTTCAGCCAGCGCTACCTCGAGTCCTCGTCTCGTTAGATGGACTTCGCTCGCCTTCGGCTCGCTGCGCGCTCCGAAGACTCCGCTTGCGAGGGAGCTTCGATGGCCACCTCGATGCTGCGTCGGCTCGCTGCGCGTCGGCCGCGGTCCTCCTAGCCGATGGATCGCTTCGCCGCGGCGGTGATGGCTCGTTCGGGCTGGGTCCTGGCGGCGGTGCTCGGGCTCACCGTGCTGGCCACTCTCCAGGTGGTGAACCCGCGCACGGGGGCGGTGCGGCTCGACTTCGACTCGTCGCTGGCGCGCCTGCTGCCGGCCCAGGGTCCCGAGCGGGCCTTCTTCGCCCGCATCCAGCGCCAGTTCGGCTCGCGCGACACGCTGTTCGTGCCGCTGATCGGCGATCCGCTGTTCACGGCGGAGAACCTGGCGACCGTGAAGCGCATCAGCGAGCGTTTCGAGGCGCTGCCGGGCGTGCACCGGGTGGTGAGCCTCGCCACCACCGCCACCCTGCGCACCGTCGGCGACGAGCTGCTGATCGAGCCCTTCCTCGACTCGATCCCGCAGGAGCCCGCGGCGCTGGCGCGGCTGCGCGACGAGGCGCTGGCCAACCCGCTGCTGGTCGACAACCTGGTCGGGCGCGACGCCCAGGCGACGGCGATCCTGATCGAGCTGTCGCCGCTCGAGCGCGGCGCCCCGGAGGTCGACCTCGCGGCGGAGGCGATCCTCGCCGAGGAGCGCGGCGCCCTCGAGGCCTACGTCCTGGGTGGCCCGCGCGTCACCGCGTTGGTGGGCAAGCTGCTGCTCGCAGACGTGCTGCGGCTGCTGCCGCTGGCGTTCATCGCGGTCGCGTTCGTGGCGCTGCTGGCCTTCCGCTCGCTGCGCGGCGTGCTGGTGCCGGCGAGCACGATCGCCATCGCGCTGATCTGGACGCTCGGATCGATCGCCGCGCTCGGCGGCAGCCTCAACCTCGTGACCACCCTGGTCCCGGTGCTCGTGGTCACCGTGGGCTTCGCCTACGCGATCCACCTGCTCACCGACTTCGAGGCGCACGCGCGCGCCGAGGAGCCGCACCCGGAGCCGGCGCGCGCCGCCCTGGCGCGCGAGTGCCTGCCGATCGTGCTCACCGGGATCACCACGGGCGTGGGGTTCCTGTCGCTCACCCTGAGCCGCCTCGACGCGATCCGTGACTTCGGCCTGTACGCGGTGATCGGCGTGGCCTGCTCGGTGGCTGCGACGCTCAGCTACATGCCGGCGCTGCTGCATCGGCTGCCGGCGCCGCGGCCGCGCCCCGCCCACGCCAGCCGCTTCGACCGCTTCGCGCTCTGGCTGGGCGACTTCGACCTGCGCCACCGCCGCGCGATCCTGATCGGCTGGGCGCTGTTCGCTGCGCTCTCGGTGGGGGGCATGGCGCAGATCCGCGTCGGCACGGACGTGATCGGCAGCTTCCCGCCCGACTCCCCGCTGCGCCAGCAGTACGACGTGGTCGAGCGCCACTTCGGCGGCGCCAACGGCTTCTACGTGGTGGTGCAGGCGGGCGAGCGCGAGGGCTGGAAGCAGCCGGCCAACCTGCGCGCCCTGCGCGAGTTCCAGGACTGGCTGGCGGAGCAGCCCGACGTCGCCGGCAGCTCCTCGCTGGTCGACTACCTGATGCTCGTGAACCGGGGCCTGCACGAGGACGACCCGGCCCACTTCGCGATCCCCGAGTCGCGGCGGCTCGTGACCCAGCTGCTGTTCTTCGCCGGCGGCGACGCCCTCGACCGCTTCGTCGACAGCCGCTTCGAGACCGCCGTGGTCGCGGTGCGCTCGAAGACGCTGGAGTCGGGCGCCCTGGCCGCGCAGATCGCGGCGTTCGAGACCCGGCTCGCCGAGCTGCCCGAGCCGCTCCACGCCACCGTGACCGGCAACCCCGTCTTCGCCGCCCGCGCCATGAACGAGATCTCGCGCGGCCAGACCGCGAGCCTGGGCGTCGCCTTCATCGGGATCTACCTGATCCTGTCGCTGGTGTTCGCGTCGCCGCGCGTCGGCGCGCTGGCCCTGATCCCCAACGCCCTGCCGGTGATCGCGTACTTCGGGATCCTCGGCCTGAGCGGCATCTCGCTCAACGCCACCACCGGGCTGGTGGCCTGCATGGTGCTGGGCATCGCGGTCGACGACACCATCCACTTCCTGGTGCGCTTCAACCAGGAGGCGCGGCAGCGGGCCGACGAGCGCGGCGGCGCGATCGAGGCGTTGCGCACCACCGGACGACCGGTGACGTACACCACGCTCGCCCTGTGTTCGGGCCTGCTCGTGCTGACCGGCAGCCAGCTCCGCAACCAGGTCGAGTTCGGCGCGCTGGCGGCGGCCACGCTGGCCGTCGCCTGGCTCGTGGACGTGGTGCTCACGCCCGCGCTCGCCTCGCGCATGCGCATCGTCACGCTGTGGGACGTGCTCACCCTCGACCTGGGCGAGAACCCCCAGCAGTCGATCCCGGTGTTCCGCGGCATGAGCGTCCGGCAGGCGCGGCTGACCGCGGTCCTCACACACATCCACAGCCGGTCCGCCGGCGAGCGGCTGCTGGTGCAGGGCCGGCCGAGCGAGGATCTCTACGTGGTGGTCGACGGGCGCCTCGAGATGACGGCGCGCGACGCGCTCGGCGAGACCCACCGCTCCCGGCTCGAGCGCGGCGAGGTCGTGGGCGCCGAGGCGCTGTTCGCCGGGCTGTGCACGGCCGACGTGGCGGCGGCGACCGACGTGCGCCTGCTCCAGTTCTCGCGCCACGACCTCGCCTCGCTGCTGCGCCGCTACCCGCGCACCGCGGGCCGCTTCCACCGCAACCTCTCCAACGTGCTGCTCGGCCGCATCGAGCCGCTCGGACGCGACGAGCGCATGCGTCTGATGCAGTTCGTGTGCTCGTTCGCGTGGGCCGACCAGGCGATCCAGCCCGAGGAGCGCGGCGTGATCGAGCGGCTCGTGGGCCGCCTCGACCTCGACCCCTCGGAGCGCCTCCAGGTCGCCCGCTGGCTGCGCGACCCCGACGCGGCCGGCCACGTCGAGCCCGAGCTGGTCCCGCGCCAGCACCGGGTGCTGTTCGTGGAGGCGATCGCCGCCCTGGTGCTGGCCGACGGCGAGATCGCCGAGCAGGAGATCGAGCTGTTCCGGCCGATTCTGTCCTGAGGACGTAGCGAAAAGGGCCCATACGGGAATCCCTCCACTGCGCCCGGCAACCTGCCGATGCAGCGGGGAGATGGATTCCCCACATGCCCCAGCCGCCGCCGCACGCCCGCCAGCCCTTGATCCTGGTCGCCCTGGAGGACCGCCTGAGCCGGTCCCTGGCGCGGGTGGCGTTCGCCGAGCGCGGCCTCCGGATCGCCGAGGCCCCGAACGCCGACGAGACGCTGCTGCACCTGGCCCGGCACCCCGCCGTCGTCGTGTTCGACGCCGTCCTCGAGGCGGCAGACGGGCGGCGCCTGCTCGACCTGCTGGGCGGCCTGCCGCCCGCCGAGCGACCCGGCCTGCTGGTGGCGACCCCGCCCCCCGAGCTCGTCGACTCGCTCCCGGAGGATGCGGACTGGGTGGACGCGCCCCTCGACTGGCAGGCCGTGCTGCGACGCGTCGAGCGGATCCTGCGCCGCCAGCGTGCGCACCACCAGCTCCACCGCGCACAACGCCTCGCCCGCATCGGGAGCTTCGCCTGGGATCCCGCGAGCGACGCGCTCGACGCCTCGGAGGAGGCCCACCGCATGCTCGGCCGCGAGGCGCGCGCGCTCGACCGCGCGGCCTTCCTCGCCGCCGTCGACGAGCGCGATCGCGACGCGCTCGCGGCCCGCTGGGAGGAGGCGTCCCAGCTCGGCAAGCCGTTCGCGCACGAGGTCCGCGTGACGCGCCCCGACGGGAGCACGCGCTACCTCCGGGTGCAGCTCGACCCGCAGCCGGCCGGCCCGCTCGGCACGATCCAGGACGTGACGGAGCAGATGCGCTCGCTCGAGAGCGTCCGCTACCTCGCGAACTACGACAGCCTCACCGGCCTGCTCAACCGCCACCAGTTCCTCGAGCGGCTCGAGCACGCCATGGCCGCCGCCGTGGCCGACGGCAAGCAGCTCGCGCTGCTCTACGTCGACCTCGACCAGTTCAAGCAGATCAACGACACCCTGGGCCACAGCGCGGGAGACGAGCTGCTGCGCCAGGTCAGCGATCGCCTGCGCCGCCAGGTCCGCGCCAGCGACACCATTGCCCGCATCGAGCCGCGCGAGGGCGAGACCGAGGTCTCTCGGCTGGGCGGCGACGAGTTCACCGTGCTGCTCTCCCGCGTGGGGGCCGGCGAGGAGGCCACGGAGGTCGCCAAGCGCATCCTGCGCGCGCTCACCGCGCCGATCCAGGTGGGCCACCAGGAGGTGTCGGTCACCTGCAGCGTGGGGATCGCCGTGTGCCCGCAGGACGGCACCGACGTCGACAGCCTGATGCGCCGCGCCGACCAGGCGATGTACCACGCCAAGGAGCTGGGGCGCGACAACTTCCAGTTCTACGACGAGTCGATGAACGCCGCCTCGGCGCGCCGCTTCGAGCTCGCCTCGGCGCTGCGCACTGCGCTCGAGGAGAAGACGCTGCGGCTCCACTACCAGCCGCGCCTCGACCTCGCGAGCGGACGCATCCGCTCGGCCGAGGCGCTGCTGCGCTTCGAGCACGAGGAGCTCGGTCGCGTGAGCCCCACCGAGCTGATTCCGGTCGCCGAGGAGAGCGGCCTGATCATCGACGTGAGCAGCTGGGCGCTGGAGCAGGCCTGCGCCGACGCACGCGCCTGGCGCGAGCGGGAGCTGGGCATCGAGCGCGTCTCGGTGAACGTCTCGCCGGTCCACTTCCGGCGCGAGGACCTGCGCGACTGGGTCGGCCGCATCCTGCGCGCCTCGCAGCTCGACCCCGCCCACCTCGAGCTCGAGCTCACCGAGAGCTCGCTGCTCCAGGACAACGAGGAGATCGCGCTGGTGCTGCGCGACCTGCGCGCCATGGGCGTGCGCATCGCGCTCGACGACTTCGGCACCGGCTACTCGTCGCTGAGCTACCTGACGCGCTTCCCGATCGACACCCTCAAGCTCGACCGCGCACTCGTCCGCGACGCGCACACCGACCCGGGCGCGGCCGGCATCGTGCGCGCGGTGATCGCACTCGGCCACAGCATCGGCAACCTGGTGGTGGCCGAGGGCGTCGAGTGCGAGGAGCAGCTGACCATCCTGCGCGAGCTGGGCTGCGACGAGATCCAGGGCTTCCATTTGAGCGCCGCCCTGCCCGACGAGGCGCTCGTGGAGTTCGTGCGCGAGCGCTGAGCGACGGGCCTTCCGCCGCCGCCTCCCAGATGGGGTGGCGAGCTCTGCCCCATCTGGCCCCCGCCCGCGGGTCGTGCGGCGACCGATCGGTCCACCGCTGTGATCTGCGCCGCGAGTGCGGGGATGCACCCGGTTGTCAAACGACGCCCGAGAGCGCATAGTGCATCCGGCCGGCCGGAGAGAGTCAAGCTGAGATTCGCCTGTCTGTTGCCGCTCGTGCTGGGGACGCTGGTCGCCGCCTTCCAGCCCGCCCGGGTAGCCACCGCGCAGGGTACGGCCCTGTCGGACTGCCGCGCCCTGCTGCTCCGCTTCGTCGACAGCAGCTGCGGTCCGCAGAACCCCTGCCCCCAGCCCGACCTGGTCGCGGCCGACGACGCCTGCCGGCAGGCGGTGGAGGACCAACCGACGAGCGGCGAGGCGCGGCTGCTCCGCGCCTACACGCGCCTCGCGCGCCTGGGCGAGGAAGACGACCCGGGGGCCGACTTCCGGGCGAACCTCCAGGGCATCCTGGATCGCTTCGGCTTCAGCACGACCGGCGCGGCCCATCAGTACGGGCTCACCGCCGACGGTCGCAGCCTGGTCGACTTCACCGCCGCGCCGCCCCTCTCGACCGACCTGGCGGCCTACGGACGCGCCGACGGCTCGATCTCGAAGCACGACCCGTTCGGGTCGATCCCGCTCGAGGCGGGCGCCTACATCCTCGCGGTCGCTTGGCGGTTCACCCCGGTCGAAGACGTGATCGCCGGAAGCTCCCCCTACGTGTTCGGCTACACGGTCACGGGCAACGAGATCGACGGCTACCGGCGCGCCCTCTCGGATCACGGCGACTATCGCATCCAGGTGACCGGCGACGTCGACGTCTCGCTCTTCGAGGGCACGCTCGAGCGCGAAGACGACGGCCTGTCGGTCGACCGGCTCGCGCTGGCCGTGCTCTCGGACGGCGAGGTGGTCTTCGACGTGCTCTCCTGGGAGCAGGATCCCGCGGGCCAATACAAGGGCGCACCGGTCGACGTGAACGCGGACGGGGAGATCGCCTTCTTGCGGCCCCACCTGTTCGTGTTCCGCGACGACGGCCAGCTCGACGCGGCCGACCTGGTGGTCCGCATCGAGGGCTCCGGCGAGCTGCCGATCGACCTGCCCGACGACGCGCCGACCGGCGGCGACCTCCAGCACGGCCTGGTGACCGCCTGGCTGCCCGCGATCGAGGCGTCGCTGGCCGACCTGGCGGCGATCCCCGGCCAGGCGATCGAGGTGTCGCTGACGCCGAACTCGGCACCCCTGATCGAGCTACACGAGCAGGTGGCCGGCGCACCCGCCCCCCGACTGGAGGTGGACCACGGCGACGTCAAGTTCTTCGAGGCGGTGCTCGAGCTCGCCCGAGCGACGATCCTGCTCGCCAGCGCGCTGGATCTCGAGCTCGACCTCGACTCGCTCACGCCCACCACGGTGGCCGTGCGCATCCAGCAGCAGATCATCGACGCGCACGCCCCGCTGCTCACCTTCGTCCCGGGCGCCGCCGCGCCGCTGGCGGCCGCGAACGAGGCGAACCGCGCCGCCATCGACGCCTACCTGGCCGCCTCGCGGTTCGTCCGCAACGAGACGGACGATCAGGCCGACGATCTCTTCGTGCTCCCTCCCAGAGGGCG
>JASJBO010000242.1 GCA_030066475.1 Myxococcota bacterium | reverse complement strand
CCGCGCAGCAGGTAGTAGGTGACGTCGATCTCCCACCAGCGGAAGCCCTGCCGCGCGCTCGCCATGTAGTGGTGGTGGTTGTTGTGCCAGCCCTCGCCCATGGTGAGCAGCGCGATCCACCAGTTGTTGCGGCTGGTGTCCTCGGTCTCGAAGCGGCGGCTGCCGAAGATGTGCGCGAACGAGTTGACGCAGTAGGTGGCGTGCCAGAGCAGCGTGGTCGAGATGGCGAAGCCCCACAGCAGCCCGGTGCCGCCGCCGATCGCCCAGCAGAGCAGCGCCAGCGTGGCGGGCGGCACGAAGTGCCAGCGGTTCAGCCACCGGAGCTCCGGGTAGCGCTCGAGGTCACGCACCAGCTCGACCGGCGTGGGGTTCCAGCGCGGGTCGAACACCCAGTCCTGATGGGCGTACCAGAGGCCGTCGCGCGGCGAGTGCGTGTCGCCCGGACCGTCCGCGTAGCGGTGGTGGCGGCGGTGGATGCCGGCCCACCAGAGCGGACCCTTCTGGATCGCGGTCGCGCCCAGGACGGCGAGCGCGAGCTGGAAGGCGCGGCTCGTGCGGTAGCTGCGGTGGGCGAAGTAGCGGTGGTAGCCGCCGGTGATGCCGAACATGCGGCCCCAGAAGGTCGCGGCGAACAGCAGCAGCGCGGTGGCATCGACGCCGACCCAGAACACCGCCAGACAGGAGGCGTGGATCGCCCAGTAGATGACCTGGGGGATCTTGTCGGCCCGCGCGGCCAGCCCGTCGGCCTCGGACAGGACGGCCGGCGCTTCGACCCGCTCCTGCGGCCTGGCGGCGCGCTCGGCCTCCCCGGCTTGCGGCTCGGACTTCGCGGGCGTCGATTCCTGCTGCAGCGGCAGCGACATGAGCATCTCCCTGCACACGGTTGAGTGGGCGCGAGAATAGGGTGCGATTCGGACCTGCGGGGCGCGGCGCCTGTGAAACTTCGGTAAAACGCAGGGGCGGGTGTCGGGTGCGTGCTAGTCGCGGAGGCCGAGGCGCTGGCGCTGGTAGCGCTCGCGCTGGATGGCGGTGCACCAGTCGCGGTGCTCGAGGTACCAGTCCACCGTGGCGCTCAGCCCGCTCTCGAGGTCGTGGCGCGGCGTCCAGCCCAGCTCGCGGCCGATCTTCGCGGCGTCGATCGCGTAGCGCTGGTCGTGGCCGGGCCGGTCGGCGACGAAGGCCTTGAGGTCCTTGTAGGAGGACAGGCCCTGGCTGCGGAGCGCCTCGTTGTCGGCGACCGGGCGGCGCTCCTCGAGCAGGTCGCACAGGAAGTCCACCAGCTCCAGGTTGGTGCGCTCGTTGCCGCCGCCGATGTTGTACTTCTCGCCCGGGACGCCCCGCTCGAGCGCCAGCCAGATCCCCTCGCAGTGGTCCTCGACGTAGAGCCAGTCGCGGACGTTGCTCCCGTCGCCGTAGATCGGCAGCTCGCGCCCCTCGAGCGCGTTCAGGATCATCAGCGGAATCAGCTTCTCGGGGAACTGGTGCGGGCCGTAGTTGTTCGAGCAGTTCGTGATCAGCGCGGGCAGGCCAAAGGTGTGGAAGTACGCGCGCACCAGGTGATCGGCGCCCGCCTTCGAGGCGGAGTAGGGCGAGTTGGGCGCGTAGGGCGTGGTCTCCGAGAACAGCCCGCTCTCGCCGAGCGTGCCGTAGACCTCGTCGGTGGAGACGTGCAGGAAGCGGAAGCGGGCGCGCTCGGCCTCGGGCAGCCTCTCGACGTGGCGCCGCGCGCCGTCGAGCATCTCGAAGGTCCCCACCACGTTGGTGCGCACGAAGGGCCGCGGCGAGTCGATCGAGCGGTCGACGTGGCTCTCGGCCGCGAAGTTGACCACGCCGCGCGGCCGGTGCTCGCGATAGACGCGTGCCACGGTCTCGGGGTCGGCGATGTCCCCTTCCACGAAGGTCAGACGCGAGTCGTCGAGCCGGCCCTTCAGGTTCTCGAGGCTGCCCGCGTAGGTCAGCAGGTCGAGCACCACCACGTGCTGGTCGGTGCGGTCGAGCAGGTAGTGGACGAAGTTGGCGCCGATGAAGCCGGCGCCGCCGGTCACGAGCAGGGTGGATCCAGTCGACTCGCTCATCGTGCGCTCCCGGGCTCAGGCCGCCGGCGAGACGCCGGCCTCGCGCCGGGCGTCGATCTTGAACATGCGGTGACCGGCCGGCTGGTAGGTGAGCACGAAGGCGCGCCGCCGCCGTCCCGAGCGATTGGGCTGGGAGCCGTGCACCGTGTGCGGGCTGAAGAAGAGCAGGCTGCCGGCCGGCATCACCGCGGGCACCTCGTCGGCCTCGTCGAAGTAGCGGGGATCGGTGAACAGCGGCCCCAGCACGCCCTGGCCCTCGAGGCCCGGCAGCGAACCGCGCCGGTGGCTGCCGCGCACGACCCGCAGGCAGCCGTTCTCCTCGTCGGCGTCGTCGAGCGCCACCATCACGTTGGGGCAGCGGTCGACGTGCGTGCAGAAGTGGTTCCAGTAGGGCGAGTCCTGGTGCCAGCGGAAGCCCGAGCCCTCGCGCGGCCGCTTGAAGTTGAGCTTGTCGGTGAACAGCGCGACGCGCTCGCTGCCGACCAGGTCGCGCATCGGCTCCACCAGCCGCGGGTCGTCGATCAGGCGCTCGAAGACCGGGTCGAACGGATGGAACGGCTCCACCACGCGGAGCGTGTCGGTGTCTTCGCTGTGTTCGTACTGGATCGTGGTGTCCGCGACGTCCACGTAGCGATTGCCGTCGATGGCGTAGCCGCGACCGCCGCCGATCCGGCGGTGCGACGCGGCGTCGACCCCCTCCGCGGCGCGGCGCAGCACCTCCAGCTCGCTCTCGTCGAACGCGCGCGGCCGGACGAAGAAGCCGTCCTCGCGCCAGGCGCGTCGCTCCTCGGCAGTCAGTCGCAGGGTTGAGCTCGACACGCGCTTCCTTTGGGCTCTCAGGGCTGATAGGGAGGGTCGGCGAGCGATCGCACGAAGGCGATCACGTCCCAGATCTGGGCGTCGCTGAGCGAGCCGCCCCACGGCGCCATCAGCGCGGACTTGCCCACGGCCGGGCCGCCGAGCTTGATCACCTTGAACAGGTGCTCCTGCGAGAGCGCGTTCATGTAGGCGCCGTCGCTGTGGGCGACCGGCTTGGGGTCGAGGCTCGCGCCGACTGGGCCGTCGCCGGCACCGCGGGCCCCGTGGCACGAGGCGCAGTACTGCACGTAGAGGACCTCGCCGGCGGCGGCGTCGCCGGCGCGCGCAGCGGCCGGAGCTGGCTCCGGCGCGCTCGCGGGGGGCGGCGCCGGGGTCAGAGCCGGCGCCTCGGCGGCCGGCTTCGCAACCGGGGTGGAGGCGGCCGGCGGCTCCTCGCTCCCCCCGCAGCCCGCGAGCGCCAGCAGCGCGACGAGGGCGATCGCTCCGAGTCCGATGCGCATGGAATCCTCCTGCCCGCCCGGACCGGCTCAGCCGAGCGCGTCGCGAGCCCGCTCGATCTCGGCGCGCAGCTCGTCGTAGGTCCGGGTGACCGGGAACTGCGGGAACTCCGCGACGACGTTCTCGGGCGGCCGGAACAGGATGCCCGCGTGCGCCTCCGCCAGCATCGTGGTGTCGTTGTAGGAGTCGCCGGCGGCGATCACCTCGAAGTTCAGGTCGCGCAGGGCGCGGACCACCTTGCGCTTCGGGTCGCTCTGCCGCAGCCGGTAGTCCTGCACGCGGCCGTCGGGCGCCACCACCAGCTTGTGGCAGAACAGGGTGGGCCATCCGAGCTTGCGCATGAAGGGCTTCGCGAACTCGTAGAAGGTGTCGGAGAGGATCACGAGCTGGAGGTTCTCGCGCAGCCAGCCCACGAACTCGACCGCGCCGGGAAGTGGGTCGAGAGAGTCGATCACGTCCTGGATGTCCGGGAGCCCCAGGCCTTCGCGCTCGAGGATGGCCAGGCGCTGCTTCATCAGCACGTCGTAGTCGGGCTCGTCCCGCGTCGTGCGGCGCAGCGCCTCGATGCCGGTGCGCTCGGCGACCCCGATCCAGACCTCCGGGATCAGGACCCCCTCCAGGTCGAGACACACGATCTGCACGCCGCTCGCTCCTCCTGCTCCCGGGTCCCCCCGGGCCGACGAAGGCCGGCCAGAATAACAGGCCACGAGAGCGGCGCGAAGCGGCTCCCCGCGGGCCGGCGGGGGGGGGCCCGCTTCGATACGCTCGACCCGATGAGTGTCCCGGCGCGAGCGGCGAGCGCCGCGCTCGTCGCGCTGGCGCTCACCGCCTGCGGCGGCGACGCGGCGGAGCAGGGCGACTTCGAGGGTCCCCGGCCGGTGGTGGTCGAGGTGACCACGCTCGGCAGCGAGGACTTCCGCGAGATGGCCGACCTGCTGGGCGAGCTGCAGCCCTCCGAGTCGGTGCTGGTGCGCACCGAGATCGACGGCGTCCTCGACGGCATCGAGTTCGACGAGGGGCAGTCGGTCGCGGCCGGCACCGTGCTGTTCCGGCTGCGCGACCGCGAGCAGGTGGCGCGCCTGCGCGAGGCCGAGGCGCGGCTCGCGCTGGCCGAGGCGGAGTTCGGCCGCACCCAGCGCCTGAAGCGGCGCGACGCCGCCTCCGACGCCGAGTTCGAGCGCGACCGCGCCGAGCTCGAGGTGGCGAAGGCGGAGGTCGAGCTGGCCGGGGTCGAGCTCGAGCGCACCCGCGTGCGCGCGCCCTTCGACGGGGTGGTCGGCGTCAAGCGGGTCTCGCCCGGTGCCCGCGTCGAGCCCGACATCGGCCTGGTGCGCATCGACGCGATCGACCCGCTCGAGCTCGCCTTTCCGATCCCCGAAGGGGCGCTGCGGCTGGTGCGCAAGGGCGCCGACTTCGAGCTGACGGTGGCCTCCTACCCGGGCCGCTCGTTCCCCGGCACGGTCTCGTTCATCGCGCCGAACGTCGACACCAACACGCGGCGGGTGCTGATCAAGGGCCTCGTGCCGAACCCGGACGGCGCGCTGCTACCGGGGATGTTCGCGCGCGTCGAGGCCGAGCTGGGGCGTCGCCAGGCCTTCCTGCTGCCCGAGGAGGCGGTGGTGAGCGACCGCGAGGGTCCCTTCGTCTGGCGCATCGACGCCGACGACGAGGCCGAGCGGGTCCCGGTCGAGCTGGGCGCGCGAGCCGGCGGGCGCGTGGAGATCCGCACCGGCGTCCGCGAGGGCGATCGCGTCGTGACGGCGGGGACCCACAAGCTGCGCGAGGGCTCCGTGGTGCGCAGCGTCGAGGCGCCCGCCGTCGCCGACTCCGAGCCCGACGCGCCGCCCAGCGCCGCTGCGCCCAGCGGCGGCGACGCGTGAAGCTCTCCGAGGTCTGCGTCGAGCGGCCCGTCTTCGCGACGGTGCTGTCGCTCGTGATCGTGCTGTTCGGGCTGATCTCGCTGCTGCGGCTGCCGAACCGCGAGCTGCCCAACGTCGATCCGCCGGTCGTGTCGGTGACCACCGTGTATCCCGGCGCCGCGCCCGAAGTGGTCGAGACCTCGGTCACCGAGCCGCTCGAGGACCAGATCATCGGGATCGAGGGCATCCGGCACATGACCTCGCTCTCGCGCGAGCAGGTCTCGAGCATCACGATCGAGTTCGAGCTGGCGCGCGACGTGGACCAGGCTGCCAACGACGTGCGCGACCGCGTGGCGCGCGCCCGGCGCGAGCTGCCCGAAGAGGTCGAGGAGCCGGTGGTCGCCAAGCAGGACGCCGACGCGCGTCCCGTGATGTGGCTGGCGCTCTCGGGCGGCACCGACCAGATCGCGCTCTCGCGCATCGCCGAGACGCAGGTGCAGGACCGCCTCTCCAAGCTGCCCGGCGTCGGCAACGTCTTCATCGGCGGCGAGCGGCGCATGTCGATGCGCATCTGGATCGACAACGACAAGCTCACCTCCTACGACCTCACCGTGACCGACGTGGCCGCGGCGCTCGAGCGCGGCAACGTCGACATCCCGTCGGGCCGCGTCGAGAGCCTCGAGCGCGAGTTCACCGTGCGCACGCTGGGCGAGCTGAAGACCGCGCCCGCCTTCGAGGCGCTGGTGGTCGCGAACATCGACGGCGAGCCGGTGCGGCTGCGCGACATCGCCCGCGTCGAGGTGGGCCCCGAGACCGAGCGCAAGCTGGTGCGCTTCAACCGCGAGCCGGCGGTCGCGCTCGGCGTGGTCAAGCTCTCGCGCGCCAACACCATCGCGGTGGCCGACGCCGTGCGCGCCGAGCTCGACGAGATCCGCCGCGAGCTGCCCGACGACGTCAAGCTCACCGCCGCCTTCGACGGCTCGCACTTCATCCGCGAGTCGATCGACGACGTGGTCCGCACGCTGGTCGAGGCGGTGATCCTGGTGCTGATCGTGATCTACCTGTTCCTGCGCACGATGCGCGCGACGCTGATCCCCGCGGTCGCGATTCCCGTCTCGATCGTGGGCGCCCTGGCGATCCTCTACTTCGCCGGTTTCACGATCAACACGCTCACCCTGATGGGGCTGGCGCTGGCGATCGGTCTGGTGGTGGACGACGCCATCATCGTGCTCGAGAACATCACGCGCTGGGTCGAGGCCGGGGAGCCGCCCATGCAGGCGGCGATCCGCGGCATGCGCGAGATCTCGTTCGCCGTGGTGACCGCCACGATCTCGGTGATCGCGGTGTTCCTGCCGCTCACGTTCCTGACCGACACCACCGGGCGGCTGTTCCGCGAGTTCGGCGTCACGGTGGCGGCGGCCGTCGGCATCTCGGGCTTCGTGGCACTCACCCTGTCGCCGATGCTGTGCGCCCGCCTGCTGCGCCGGAGCGGGGGCGCGGAGCGCGGCGCCAAGGCGGCCCTGGCCCGGGCGTTCGACCGCCTCTCGAACGGCTACGGCCGGCTGCTGGCCCCGAGCCTGCTCCGGCGCGGCTTCACGCTCGGCTTCGGCGCGACCTGGTTCGCCCTGGGCCTCGCGATGCTGTTCTTCGGCTGGGTGCCGCGCGAGTTCGTGCCCAAGAGCGACCGCGGCGCCTTCTTCGTGTTCACGCGCGCGCCCGAGGGCAGCACCATCGAGTACACCGACCGCTACCAGCGCCAGATCGAGGACATCGTGTCGGCCATCCCCGAGCTGGTGCGCAACTTCTCGGTGGTGGCGCTCGGGATCGGCACGCCCGGCGTGGTGAACGAGGGCATCGTGATCGGCTCGCTCGCCGACGAGCGCGACCGCGAGACGCGCGAGGTGGTCGACGACCTGTTCGACGCGCTCTGGGAGGTGCCCGGCATGCAGGCCTACCCGCGCGAGATTCCCTCGCTCGGGCGCGGCTTCGGGGCGGCGCCGGTCTCGCTGGTGATCCAGGGGCCCGATACCGCGGCGATCGCGGGCTACGCGGACGAGCTGGTGCAGCGCGCCGAGGAGGAGGTTCCGGGCCTGCGCAACCTGCGCAGCGACCTGGTGATGAACAAGCCGCAGCTCGACGTCTGGATCGACCGCGACCGCGCCAGCGACCTGGGCGTCTCGGTGCGCGAGGTGGCGACCACGCTGCGCATCCTGCTCGGCGGGCAGGACCTCTCGACCTTCAAGCTCGACGGCCAGACCTACGACGTGATGGTCCAGCTCGAGCGCGACCGGCGCTCGCGGCCCGGCGACATCCCGCTGCTCTACGTCCACGGCCGAGACGACAGCCTGATCCCGCTCTCCTCGGTGGTGCAGGTGCGCGAGACCACCGCGGCGCGGGGCGTGCCCCACTTCGACCGGCTGCGAGCGGCCACGGTCACCGCCGACCTCGAGGACGAGATCCCACTCGGCGCCACGCTCACGCGGATGCGCGCGCTGGCCGAAGAGATCCTGCCCGACGAGGGGGGATACCGGGTGACGTTCTCCGGCGAGTCCGAGGAGTTCTACGAGTCGAGCCAGGCGATCGTCTTCGCCTACCTGCTCGCGGTGCTGATCATCTACCTGGTGCTGGCCGCCCAGTTCGAGAGCTTCGTGCACCCGCTGGTGATCCTGACCGCGGTGGCGCTCTCGTTCACCGGGGCGCTGCTGACCCTGCTGCTGGTCGGCCAGACGCTCAACCTGTTCAGCCAGATCGGCATGGTGATGCTGGTCGGCCTGGTCACCAAGAACGCCATCCTGATCGTCGAGTTCGCCAACCAGCTGCGCGAGGCGGGCCGCGGCGTGGTGGAGGCGGCGCTCGAGTCGGCGCGCACCCGCTTCCGCCCGATCCTGATGACGGCGCTCTCGACCATCGTGGGCATGCTCCCGGTGGCGCTCGGGGGCAGCCGCGAGGTGGCGCAGTGGCTGGGGGTGGGGGCGGGCGGCGAGCTGCGCGCCCCGCTGGGCCTCGCCGTCGTGGGCGGCATGTTCTTCTCGACCCTGTTCACGATCTTCGTGGTGCCGGCGGCCTGGGTGGCCGTGGAGGCGCTGCGCACGCGGCTGGCCCGGCCGGCCGCCACCCCGAGCCCGGCCCGAGCTGCCTCGTGAGCACGCTCGAGGCGCTGATCCTGGGCCTCGTGCAGGGGCTGACCGAGTTCCTGCCGGTCTCGAGCTCCGGCCACCTGGTGCTGGGCGAGGCGCTGCTGGGCGCCCACAGCACGGGCATCGGCTTCGAGGTGGTCCTGCACGGCGCCACCCTGCTGGCCGTGCTGATCTTCTACCGGCGCCGCATCGCCGAGCTGGTGGCCGGCGTGCTGCGGCTCGAGCGCGCGTCGCTCGAGTACGGCGGCAAGCTCGCGCTGGCGACGCTCCCGGCGGTGGGCGTCGGTCTGTTCGCCAAGGACTGGGTCGAGGCCCAGTTCGACCGTCCGGTGGTGGCCGGCGTCTGCCTGCTGGTGACCGGCGTGCTGCTCTGGACCACGCGGCACACGCTGCCGCGCGCCGATCGGCCCGAGCCCGGCTGGGCGGCCGCCTGGTGGATCGGCTGCGCCCAGGCCGTGGCGATCCTGCCCGGCATCTCGCGCAGCGGCGCCACCGTCGTGGCGGCCCTGGCGCTGCGCGTCGCCCCGCTCAAGGCCGCCGAGTTCTCGTTCCTGATGTCGGTCGCCGCGATCGGCGGCGCGCTGGTGCTGCTGCTGCCGGACCTCGCCGCCGAGGGCGCGGCCGGCGCCGGACCGCTGCTGGCGGGCGCCGCCATGGCGCTGGTCTCCGGCGTCGCCGCCCTGGCCCTGTTCGTGCGCCTGCTGCGCGCCCGCAGCTTCCACCAGTTCGCGTTCTACGTCTGGGTGGTCGGCGCCCTGGCGATTGCCCTGACGCTCTAGGAGCCGAAGCGCAACGGCGCCTGGCGGCGCCGCTGCGCTCCTAGGGCTCCAGGATCGGATGGAGGCGCTGGGCGGGCATGGTCTCGCGCAGCTTCTTGAGCGCACGAGCCTCGAGCTGGCGGACGCGCTCGCGCGACAGGCCCAGCGACTGGCCGATCTGCTCGAGCGTGTGCTCCTCTTCGCCGCCCAGGCCGTAGCGCAGGCGCAGGATCAGCTGCTCGCGATCGGCCAGGCCCGAGATCAGCGACCCGACGCCCGAGCGCATGCGGTCCCCGTCGATGCCGCCGTCGGGCGCGCTGGCCCCCGGGTCGGCCACGAACTCCTCGAGCCGCTTCTCGGTGCCGGCCACCGAGGACTCGAGCGAGATCGCCTCGCGCGACAGCCGGTCGAGCGACTCGAGCGCGTCGACGTCGGTGCCGAGTGCCGGTGCCAGCTCCGCGGCGGTGGGCTCGCGGCCCAGCTTGCCGGTGAGCTCGGCGCGCACGCGCTGGCTGCGCTGCAGCCGGTCGTGCACGTGCGACGGCAGCCGGATCGTGCGCGAGTGGTTCTGGATCGCGCGCACCAGCGCCTGGCGGATCCACCAGACCGCGTAGGTCGAGAACTTGAAGCCGCGCCGGTGGTCGAACTTCTCGACCGCCCGGATCAGCCCGAGGTTCCCTTCCTGGATCAGGTCGGGGAACGACAGGCCCAGGTTGCGGTAGTCCTTCGCGATCGCGACCACGAGCTTCAGGTTGTGCTCGATGAAGCGGTTCTTCACCGCCGTCATGCGCGCGTGGGCCCCGAGCACGTCGCCCGAGCGCTCGAGGAACACCACCTTCGGCAGCCCCGAGATCGCCTCGAGCTCGGACAGGCGCCGCGTGCCGCGCCGGGCGCGCCGCATCTCGGTCGCGATGCGCATGGTGCGCTCGCGCAGCTCCGAGAGCACGGCCAGCGAGAGCTGGGCCCGGTCGAGCTCGCCCGCGATCTTCGTGTCGGCCTTCTCGAGGGTCTTGACCGAGGCACGCCGCTTCTGGGACTTCTCGCGGTCTGCCAGCAGGGTTCGGAGGCGCTTGACGGCGCGCTCCACCCGCGCCGCGATCTCGCCGGTCTCCTCCTCGCCCATCGACTCCGAGAGCTTGGCGCCGGTGTGCGAGAGGGCGCGCAGGGCGTCCCAGCGATCCACCACGTGTCGCGCCGAGCAGGGCAGCACGTAGAGCGACCCGCGCAGCTGGGCCGTGGCGGCCTCCAGCTCCTTGGCCAGCACCACCTCTTCCTCACGCCGCAGCGTGCGGGTGCCGCCGATCTCCTGGAAGTAGGACTCGAGCGGGCGCCGCTCGCGCCCCGGGTCCAGCTCCTCCGCCGCGACGGCGGCCGTGGCTCCGTGGGGCGGGCGCGCAGTGCTCTCGCCCGCGGTCGTCGTCTGACGATCCTCCACCTTCACTCCAGTCGGTCTCCTACGCCTCGATTCGGGCACTCGTTCTCGTCCGAACCCGCCGGCCCGGTGTCGGTTTCAGGAACCCCGGTGCGTTGCGTTCGACCCGGGGGGGCGCTGCGCCAGCCAACCACCTGCGCGTCTGCTTCCACGAGTTCCTCGTGCACCGCTGGAGATACGGCGCCCGATGCATCTGCATGGTCAGCTGGCCACCGGCTGTTCGGGGGGGCGGCCGAGCAGCCCAGCATTCTCTCCGCTTTCCCCGCGCTTGGCCAGAACTTTTTTGCCGGTCGGTGAATCGCAGTCCCCCGGGGTGTCTCCTGATACCAGAGAGCCAACAGGGGGAGTATCGGAGCGACGGAGCGTTGTCCGTAGCGGGTTGAAAACAACACGTACCTCTGTCCTGCGTCGGGATGGTGCGGTCCACCGCTCTCTTCAGTGCCGCTCGAGGCGGCTGGGGTGACGCACACTTGGATGCCCCAAGGGGCCCGATTCGCCACAATCGGGCGCCCATGGCACGCCGGCGCCCGATCTCGCCCAGTTCCTTCTCGGAGCGGGAGTTCTACCTCCAGGAGTTCCGGGGACGCACGCTCGGCCTGGCGGCCCCGGCCGCACTGCTGTCGGACCCCGAGCCGCTGCGCCGGGTCAGCGCGACGCTGGCCCGCCAGGGGAGCCGCGTCGTGCTGATCTCGACCCGGGCCGAGCCGCTCGGGGCGGCCGCGGGGGGCCACGTCCTGGGCGCGCGCCAGCCGGACCTCCCCGCCGCCGTATGGCGATCGCTGCGCCGCGCCGCCCGGCTCGGCCTGGTGACCTCCGGGGGGCGCTCGTTCGGTGCCCAGTGCCGGGAGATCGCGCTGCGGCTGCGGCTCGTCAAGCTCGTCTGGCTCGACCGGGCGGGCGGCCTGCGGCGCTCGGACGGACAGCGCCTCTCGTTCGTCGACCAGCGCGAGCTGCGGCGCCTGCTGGCACGGCCGCGCGAGCTCGGGCGCGCCCGCCTCGCGCTGCTGCGCGAGGTCGACGCCATGCTCTCCGGCGGCGTCCCGGCGGTCAACGTCTGCACCCTGGCGGGTCTCGCCGAGGAGCTGTTCACCTACTCCGGCTCCGGCACGCTGTTCACCCGCGATCGCTACGTGGCGGTCCGCGACCTCCGGCTCGACGACTTCGACGCCGCACACGACCTGCTGCGCCGCGGCGTGGCCGAGGGCTACCTGGCGCCGCGCAGCGATCGCGAGGTCGACCGCATCCTGGC
>JASJBO010000246.1 GCA_030066475.1 Myxococcota bacterium | reverse complement strand
TCTGGGCCAGGCGGTCCTGGAAGTCCTCGGCGCCGGCGCCCCAGTCGGGTCCCGAGAACTCCACCAGGTCGCGGAAGTACCGCGCCTCGCCGGTGGCCGAGTCGTGCTCCTCGGCCACCGCGCGGATCAGGTCGGACGCCGTGACCACGCCCACGACCACCTCCCGGTCGTCCACCACCGGAGCGCCGTGGATCTGCTCCTCCGCGAAGAGGCGATGCACGTCCAGCAGCGACGTCTCGGGGCTCACCGTGATGACCGCTCTCTCCATCACGCTCTCGGCCGTCTCGGCCATGGGGATCACCTCCTCTTGCGGGCCCCCGACGGGACCCGTTACGGCTCCAGGGTGCGGAAACTGCACGCCCTGTGCCAGCGACCGGGCCATTCCTGAGGCGCACGGGCCCGGCCCTGGGGCGCTGCGCCGCAGGCTGGGACGCCCGGTCCCAGTGGCCGGGATCGGTTGCCGTGCTGGCCCCCGCGCGGATCGGCTCGTACCCTGAGGGCGAAGGAGTCCGACGCCGATGAGCCGCTTCCGCACGATCCTGGTCCCCCACGACTTCTCCGAGCACGCCGACCGGGCGCTCGACCTCGCGATCGAGCTGGCGAGGGGCTCGAGCGGCCGCATCCACGTGCTGCACGTGTTCCACATCCCGATGGAGATGCTCTCGCCCTACGAGATCCCGATGCCCCAGAACCTCGTCGAGGAGGTGCGCGCCGCGGCCTCGGCGCGGCTCGAGGAGGCGCTCGGGCGCGTCCGCGCCGCCGGGCTCGACGGCGAGGTCGAGCTCGACTCCGGCGAGACGGCCAGCACGATCGTGGCGCGCGCCGGCGCGCTGCCCGCCGACCTGGTCGTGATGGGCACGCGCGGCCTGAGCGGCCTCAAGCACGTCCTGCTCGGCAGCGTCGCCGAGCGCGTGCTGCGCACCGCGGACTGCCCCGTCCTGGTCGCCAAGGCCGACGATTAGAGCTAACCCGCAAGGCGGCCGTCTGGCCGCCGCGCAGCGAGCCGCAGGCGAGCGAAGTTCCCCAAGACCGGCAGCGAGCCGCAGGCGAGCGAAGTCAAGGAGACCTCATGGCCTACGCACACCGGCCGATCCACGACGCCGACGCGCACGTGATGGAGACACCCGACTGGCTCGACGCGCACGCCGACGCGGCGACGCGGGCCAAGCTGCCGCCGATCTACGTCGCGACCGTGAAGCCGGGCGAGGAGACGCTGATCGACCACTACCGCGGCAAGCACGCCGATCCCGCCTACCGCGCCGAGGACGAGGCGCAGATCCTGCTGCGCAAGAACTGGGCGGCGACCGGGTCGTTCCTGCCCGAAGACCGCCCGCTCGCGATCGACCTGCTCGGGTTCCACAGCCAGCTCGTGTTCAACACCTTCCTGAACGGCAAGCTGCTGGCCGCCGAGCGCGGCGACGACGTCGACTACGCTTACGGCTTCGCGCGCGCCCACAACCGCGCCATGCTCGCGTTCTGCTCCGCCGACCCGCGGCTGCTGGCCACGGGCTACGTGCCGCTGCGCGACTTCGAGCGCTCGCGCGCCATGGCGCGCGAGGTGATCGAGTCGGGCGCGAAGGCGCTGCTGGTGCCGACCGGCTGCCCGCGCGGCCACGCGCCGAGCCACGTGGGCCTCGACCCGGTCTGGGCCCAGGCCGAGGAGGCCGGGCTCCCGGTCGTGTTCCACGTGGGCGGCGGCCACCGCGCCGCCGACGGCCAGCTGCTCGACCCCGACTACTTCGAGAACGGCGGCCCGCCGGTCCCCGACTTCCACGGCGGCGACGAGAACTTCCGCTCGATCGACTACATGGCGATCCCCACCGCCCCGATGCAGACGCTCGCGACGCTGATCTTCGACGGCGTGCTCGAGCGCTTCCCGAAGCTGCGCTTCGGGGTGATCGAGCAGGGCGCCTCCTGGGTGCCGAGCTGGATGCGCTTCATGGAGTCGGCCTTCGACGCCTTCCGCCGCCGCGAGGAGCGGCTCCAGCGGCTGTCGCTGCGTCCCAGCGAGTACGTGCGCCGCCAGGTCCGCGCCACGCCGTATCCCGCCGAGGACGTCGGCTGGATCGCCGAGCAGGCGGGGCCCGAGGTGTGCCTGTTCTCGTCGGACTACCCGCACGTCGAGGGCGGCCGCAACCCGATCAAGCGCTTCGAGGAGAGCCTGGACGGCGCCCCCGAGGCGACGGTGCAGGCCTTCTACTTCGACAACTTCGTCGACCTGATGGGCGCCGGCCTGGACCACCTCGCCTGATGTCGATCGCCGAGCGCGTGAGCGACGGGATCCGGGCGGCGCTCAAGGCGCGTGACGAGGTGCGCGTGGCGGCGCTGCGCGGCATCCGCGCCGCGTTCCTCACCGAGATGAAGAGGGACGGCGCCGACACGCTGCCGGACGACGCGTGCGTGGCCATCCTGCGCCGGCTCGAGAAGCAGCGCCGCGAGAGCATCGAGGCGTTCGAGGCGGGCGGCCGCACCGAGCAGGCCGCCGCCGAGCGGGCCGAGCTGGTCGTGATCGGCGAGTTCCTGCCGCAGCTCGCCGACGAGGCCGCCACCCGCGCCTGGGTGCAGGAAGCCATCGCCACCACCGGCGCTTCGGCTCCGGGCGACCTGGGCCGCGTGATGGGCGCCGTCATGAAGGCCCACCGCGGCGAAGTGGACGGCGCCCTCGCCCGCCGCCTCGCCTCCGAGCTGCTGGCCGCCTCCTGACTCCCGCCGCCGGCACCCCGCAAGCGCCGCAGGCGAGCGAAGTCAACCTAATCGCAGCTCCACCGACGCGATCGTGGTGTCGTCGTCGAACTGGTCGGTGCACTCGGAGAAGGCGCGCAGCGCGCCGAGCGCGGCGGCGATGTCGTCCGCGGCGCTCGCTCCCTCGCCCAGGCTCGCGGCCAGCCGCTCGCGGCCGAACTCCTCGCCCCCGCTGTTGCGCTGCTCGATGACGCCGTCCGAGTAGAGCACCAGGCGGTCCCCGGGGCGGAAGGGCAGGGACTCGGAGCGACAGCGCGTCTCGCCCACCACGCCGGCGGGCGGTCCGCCCTCGCACTCGATCGGGCGCGGGTCGCCACCGTCGGCGAGCAGCATGGCGTGGCCGTGACCGGCGTCGGCGAAGCAGAGCTCGCACTTCTCGGGGTCGATCACCCCGATCCACAGCGATACGAAGCGCGAGATGCGGCGCCGGGCCAGGTACTCGTTCAGCGCGTCGACGGCGGCCGCGGGGTCGTCCCGGGCATCGAGCACCTGGCCCAGCAGCGACTGACCGAGCGCCATCAGCAGGCCGGCGCCGATCCCCTTGCCCGCCACGTCGCCGAGGAAGAAGCCCACCCGGCCGCGCGAGAGCGGTACGACGTCGAACAGGTCGCCGGCCACCTCGCGGCCGGGCGTCATGTGCATCGCGTACCGCACCGGCCCGAACGCGCCCGCGCCCGGCGGCAGGATCAGGCTCTGCGCCTCGCGCGCGGCCGCGAGCTCGGCCTCGAGGCGGAGCTGCCGCTCGCGCAGCTCGCGCTGCTCGAGGTGGCCGAGCGCCATCGCGCCGAGCCGGGTGAGCGCCTCGCAGAAGGCGACGCCTTCGGGACCCGGCTCGGTCTCGCCCGCGCGGCTGTCGAAGTACAGGTAGCCGCCGACCTGGTTGCCCACGACGACGGGCGTGCACAGCGCCGAGCGGACGCCGAGCGCGCGCTCGTCGTCGCCCGCCGGTCGGGACGTCTGGCCGGGACGCACCCGCACCATCTCGCCGCGCGAGGCTGCCTCGAGCAGGGAGTGGCAGAGGCTGCGGCGCGGATCGAAGGCCTCGCGGCGGTCGGACGGGCGGAACGAGACCACGTCGAGCGCGCCGTCCGCGGCGCGGCGCACGAAGGCGCTGCGCGCGTAGCCCGCTCCGGCGCGCATCGCGTCGAGCAGCACGTCCGCCACCGCGGGCGCATCCGGCGCCTCGTGGATGTCCACCGCTGCCTCGAGCAGCAGCTCGAGGCGGCGCCGCGCGAGCGCGTCGAACTCGCCCGGGGCCACGGGCTCCACCCCCCCGACCCAGGCGGCGCCGTCCTCCCGTCCGGTCGTCGCGCGTTCGTTCGCCATCCCCGCTCCCTTATTCGGGGGCTCGCCGGGCCGACTGGAGCCAAGATGGCCGCGGACGGGCGCCGGCGGGCCCGCCGCTATGCTCGGCGCCGGCCCCGCCATGAAGCTCTCCCTGCGCGCCCGCGAATCGATCAAGACCGGCCTCGCCCTGGCGGTGACGATGGCCATCGCCCTCTACATGGACTTCCTCCAGCCCCAGTGGGCCGGCTTCGCGGTGGTCATGATCAGCCTCGACAGCGAGGGGCAGTCGCTCAACAAGGCCGCGCTGCGCATGGCCGGCACTGCGGCCGCGTTCGTCGCCTCGCTGACCTTCATGGCCCTGTTCCCCCAGGCGCGCTGGGGGATGCTCCTGGCGCTCACCGTCTACCTCGGCTTCTGCACGTACATGATGGCGGGCGACAAGCGGCCCTACGCCTGGTACGTCGCGGCCTTCGTCTGCGTCACGATCATGGTGCACGCGGGCGCCGACTCGCTGAACATGTTCCGCTTCGCGGTGGCGCGGCTCGAGGAGACCGCTCTGGGGATCGGCGTCTACTCCCTGGTCTCCGTCTTCCTGTGGCCGACGAACAGCCGCGCGGCGCTCGAGACGGCCGCCCGCGGGCTCCTCGACACCCAGCTTCGGCTGCTCCGGGCCTACCGGGGGCTGCTGGCCGGGGAGGGGTCGGTGGCGGACTCGCGCAGCCTGCGGCTGCGGGAGGTCGAGGCGCTGGCCGGGGTCGGGAAGGCGCTCGCCGCTGCCGAGATGGACACCTACGCCGTCTGGGAGCTGCGCTTCGCGTGGCGGCGCTTCGTGCTGGGCACGCGGGAGCTGGCGGAGAGCCTGGGCCGCTGGCGCACGACGCTGCCCGAGATCCGGGCTCTCGCTCCGGCGCGCCTGCTGCCCGGTCTCGACGCCTGGCTCTCGGAGCTGGAGCGACGCCTCGAGCGGACCGAGCGCGCGCTGGCCGGCGACGCGGCGGACACGGGGCTCGAGGCGCTCGACCTCGCGGCGCGCCCGGACGCGCTGCGCGCGCTGAGCCACTTCGATCGGGCCGCCATCGAGCTCTTCCTCTCGCAGCTGCGCACGCTCGACCGCGTCAGCCGGGCACTCCTCGAGTGCGTCGGCGACCTCCGGGGGGCGGGCCGCGTCGCGCTGCGGCGCCCCGAGACGGCGCGCGCATCGGGGCTTCGCCTCGATCCGGAGCGCGTCCGCGCGGCCGTCACGGTCGTGGCGACCCTGTGGGTCGGCTACGGGGTCTGGATCTGGGTGGATCCACCGGGCCACGCAAGCTTCTGGTACAACAGCACGCTGTGGGCGATGGTCGCGGTCCTCTCGCGCCAGACCGTCCCGTCGCTGGTCCCGGCCTTCCTCGCCGCGATCGTCGTCGGGGGCGTCGCCTACGTTCTCGTGATGCCGCACCTGACGGGCTATGCCGAGCTCGGGCTCCTGCTCTTCACGGTCACGGCGGCGAGCTTCTACCTGCTCTGGGAGCCACGCCACCGTGGCGCTCGCGCGAGCTTCCTGGCGCTCTTCCTGATCCTCACCTCGATCGAGAACGCGCAGAGCTACCGCTTCGCGAGCTACGCGAACACCTCGGCGTCGTCCCTGCTCACGCTCGCGCTGGCGGCGGCGGTCGGCTACTTCCCGAGCTCGCCGCGTCCGGAGAAGGTGTTCCTGCGCCTGCTCGCTCGTTTCTTCCGGCAGGCCGGATTCCTGATGTCGGAGCTGGCTCCGGAGACCGAGCGCAGCCGCGGTCCGCTCGCGCGCCTGCGCCGCGCCGCCTACCGGACCGACCTGCTGGCACTGCCCGACAAGCTGGTCGCGCTGGTCGATCGGATCGACTACCGCCTGCTTCCCGGCACCACGCGCGCGCAGGCCCGGCTCCTCGTGACCAACCTGCTGGACCTGACGCTCCGGATCGAGGAGCTGGGCGAGGCCCGGCGCCGGGTGCGGTCCGATCCGCGTCTCGAGGAGGTCGTCGGCGAGCTGCGCGAGTGGCGCCTGCTGGCCCAGCAGCAGTTCCGTCTCTGGACCGAGAATCCGGCGGCCGCACTCGACCCGGGCGCGGACCTGAGCGCGCGCCTGCACGCGCGGCTGGCCCGCATGGAAGACCAGCTCGACCGGGTCCGGGCGGGAGCGGGCGAGGGCGGCCCGGTCGTGGACTACGAGAAGCTCTACCGCTATCTGGGCGGCTTCCGCGGCCTGTCGGAAGCCGCGATTGGCTACGCTGCCGCTGCCGGCTCCGTGGACTGGGAGCCCTGGCGGGAGGCGCGCTTCTGACGTGCTCGGCGTTCCCCACGAGATCTCGATCGCCGGCGTCTACTTCCCGCCCATGCTGCTGGCCGCCGTCCCCGGCGTGGCGGCCGCGGGGCTCACGGCCCTGGGGCTCAATCGCTACCGGCTCTCGCGCTTCTTCGTGGCTCCGCCGCTCGTCTTCGTGTCCCTCTCGGTCCTCTACACCAGCCTGATCGGAGTCCTGTGGCTTCCGTTCTGATCGGGACCGCCCCGTGCGACGCTGGCTGATCAGCGGCTCGATCGTGCTGGCGGCGGCCGCCGTCGTCCTGGCGAAGTACTGGGAGTACGTCGTCCACCCCTGGACCCGCGACGGCCAGGTGATGGCCCAGGTCATCCAGATCACGCCGCGGGTGTCGGGGCCGCTGGTGCAGCTCCCGATCGAGGACAACCAGCTCGTGCGCCGCGGCGACCTGCTGTTCGAGATCGACCCGCGCACGTTCGAGGCCGCCGTGGCGCAGGCCCAGGCCGATCTCGCGACGGCGCAGGTGAAGCTGTCGAATGCCCGGAGCGACGAGCGGCGCTATCGAGAGGCGGCAGCGAATCGGTCGGGCGCGGTCTCGCAGATCGAGCTCGAGCTGAAGGTCGACGAGCGCCGCGCCGCCGAGGCGCAGGTCGCCGCGGCGCAGGCCGCCCTGGAGTCCGCGCAGCTCGACCTCGAGTTCACGAAGTTCCGCGCGCCGGTGGACGGCTACGTCACGAACCTGACCCTGCGGCTCGGCAGCCAGGCCGTGGCGAACGAGCCCTTCCTCGCCCTGGTGGACGTGAACAGCTTCTGGGTGCACGGGTTCTTCCGCGAGACGGTCATCGCCGACATGCAGCCCGGCGACCGCGCGGTGGTGACCCTGATGAGCTACCCGGACCGGCCCCTCGAAGGGCGGGTCGAGAGCCTCGGCTGGGGCATCGCCCAGGCCGACGGCAGCACGGGCTACAACCTGCTGCCCGAGATCTCGGCGACCTTCGAGTGGATCCGGCTGGCCCAGCGCGTGCCCGTGCGGATCCACCTGGTCGACGTCCCCGAGGCGGTGAAGCTGCGCGTCGGAACGACCGCCTCGGTCGTCGTGCTGACGGGAACCGCCGGCGCCGAGGCCGATGGCGCGGTTCCGGCGCTGCCCCGGCCGCTCCAGTGAGAGCCGGCGCCGATCTCGCGCTATGTTCCCCGCCCACGCCCGAAAACCGCGAGGCCGAGGAAGTCACCACCATGCACAGCCGCCAAGTCAGCTTGATCGCAGTGGGCGCCGCCCTGCTGCTCGGGGCGGCCGCCCTCGGCTGCAAGTCCGGTCCCTCCGAGGAGCCCACCGATTTCGTCCGGGACGTCGAGTACAACGAGGAGCGCGACCAGTACCCCTTCCACCGGATCTGGTTCGCCGAGGGCTGGAACGACCCCGAGTATCGCACGCTCGTGGTGGCGCCCGTGAACACCGAGTACGTGAAGGCGGCGACCTGGTGGAACGAGGCCACGCTGAAGGGCCATCGCCTCGAGGAAGACCTCGCCAACTTCGCCGACTTCACCCAGGAGACGTTCCGGAAGGCCTTCCTCAAGGACAAGAACCACCGCTTCCACGTGATCCTCGAGCCGCAGGACGACAGCATCGTGCTGGAGCTCGCGATCACCGAGCTGGTCCCCAACAAGGCCGAGCTCGGCGCCCTTGGGCTGGCGGCCACCGTCGTGGCGGCGCCGCTCGGGGCGGGGATCGCCGCCAAGGAGACCGCGAAGGGCAAGGTCGCGATGGAGGGGCGCTGGGTGCGCGCGCGCGACCGGGAGATCATGGTGGAGTGGACGGACCGCGAGCACGGCAAGTTCGGCCCGATCAACCTGCGGCGCGCCACCTGGTACGGGCACGCCCACAAGATCGTCGAGGAGTGGGCCGAGCAGTGGGTGAAGGTCGGCAACCTGCCCCCGGACGCGAAGATCAAGGACTCGCGGACCTGGACGCTGCTCCCCTGGTAGGACGCCGCCGGGCCGGCGCAAGCCTGGTGGACTTCGTTCGGCTGCGCCTCACTGCGCGCGCCCTCTGGGCGCTTGCGAGGCGCTTCGGCCGCGCAGAGGCCCAGCCCTAGCGGTCGCCGCGTGCGCGCGGCAGCAGCGCCGGCAAGACGACCAGGTTGCAGATCAGCATCAGCACCACGCCCAGCGTGAGGAGCTGACCGATCGTGGCCATGCCCCGGTGCGGGGCGAAGGCGAGGCTCCCGAAGCTCGCCAGCGTGGTCAGCCCGCTGTAGGTGACGGCGCGGGCGGTGCTGCTGCCCAGCATCCGGCGCCCGTTACCGGTCTCGGTGCGGAAGCGGTGGACCAGGTGGATGCTCGAGTCGACTCCGAGCCCCAGCAGCAGCGGCAGGGCCATGACGTCGGCGAAGTTGAAGGGGATCCCCGCCAGCACGGCGACGGCGGTCGTCGCGACCAGCGCCAGTCCCAGGATGCCGATCACGACCGCCGTATCGCCGGCGCGCCGCCACAGCACGAACAGCAGCAGCGCGATGATCCCGGTCGCGAGGGCGAGGGCCTGCTGCAGCGAGCGGACCATCGAGCGCGAGATCTCCAGCAGGTAGATCGCGTGGCCGGCGACGTCGGGCTCGACCTCGCGCGCGGTGTCCACGAAGCGCGCCAGGGCGGCCGGGTCGCCCACGTCCTCGCGCGGGAACACCTCGACCCGCAGGCGTCCGTCCACGCCGATCATCTGGTCGCGCATCTCCTCGGGCAGGTCGTCGAGCGTGAAGGCCTGCGCGGCGAGCGCCTGGCGGACCCGCCCGATGCGGCGATCGACGGGGTCGAGCAGCACCCGCTCGGTCCGGGCCAGCTCGGCCGCCGGGTCGCTCGCCAGCTCGATCCGCGCGCGCAGGGCCGCCGCCTCCGCGGCCAGGCGGCGGATCCGCCGCGCCAGGTCGACGTCCTCGGTGGTGGCGACGAGGGCCGCCGCCTCGGCCTCGAAGTCGTGGATCGAGGCGAGCTGGACGTGGAGGCCCGGCGCCGGCGCGCGGCCGTTGGCCGGGGGTGGCAGGAAGCTCGCGATGTCGGCGATCGCCTCCAGCTTGGCCTCCTGGTCGTCGGGCACCAGGTCGGCCGGCGTCACCGTGTGCTCCACGACCTCGAGTGCGCGGAACGCCTCGGCCAGCTCCGCCGCCTCGCGCTCCGTCTCCGCCAGCGCGCTCAGCGTCCAGGGCGAGGTCTTGGCGCTGGCCAGCAGGTCTTCGAAGGCCTGGACGCTCTCGGTGCCGGGGTCGCGCACGTGGAGCTGGTTGGGGTCGAAGTGCGCCCGGGGCAGCAGTGCCAGCGAGCCCAGCGCCATCAGCAGGGCCGCGCCGCGGACCCAGCCGGGCCGCTCCAGCGAGGGGGCGAACGCCGGGAAGGGAGGCTGCGGCCGGCTCCAGCCCGCCTGGACGCGGGGCGGCGCCAGGCTCAGCAGGGCCGGCAGCAGGGTCAGGCTGAAGAGCAGGGCGATGAACATCGAGGGACCGGCGAGCCAGCCGAGCTCTCCGAAGCCGGTGAACTCGGTCGGAACGAACGCGAAGAAGCCGATCGCCGTGGTGGTCGCGCACAGCACCACCGAGCTGCCCACGTCGCGGCCCGTCCGTCCCAGCGCGCGCTCGTGGCTCTCGCCGGTGGCGCGCAGCTCGCGGTAGCGCAGGCACAGGTGGATGCCGAAGTCCGCCGAGAGGCCGATGAAGAGCACGGGGAAGATGACGCTCACCGGGTTGAGGCGGCCGACGCCGAGCACGCCCCAGCCGAGGCTGACGAGGAGTCCGGCCACCAGCGTCACCAGCGTCGCCGCGATCAGCCAGGCCGAGCGCATGGCCACCCCGAGCAGCAAGCCGACCAGCACGAACGAGGCGAGCCCCACCGCGGCCGCCTGTCCCACCAGCACCTCGTTCTCCTCGTAGGTCAGGACGAAGTCGCCGGTGAGGCGCGCGCGCGCGCCGGATCGCTCGAGCCGCTCCTCGCGCACCACCTGCCGCACGCGCTCCACCACCGCGGCAGCGGGCTGGAACGCCTCCAGGTCGAGCTTCGCCGAGACCAGCACCACCTGGCGGGTGGTCTCCTGCTGGCCCCACTCCCCGGACAGCAGGTCCTGCCAGACGTCGGCGGGCGACTGACCCTGGTTCAGGGCGCCGAGGCCGTCGGCCAGGCGCTCGAAGAGCGGCGCCGCGTCGGCGGCGGGGATCTCGCCGTCTCGCACCGCCTCCACCGCCGTGCCCAGCAGGCGGAAGACCGAGCGCAGGCTGCGCTCGCGCTCCACCTCGGCCAGGAACGGCTGCGCCGTGGCCAGCAGGTCGGCCAGGTCGTAGAGCTCGTCGAGCCGCAGATAGAGCAGCGCGTTGCGCTCGAAGAACGGGCCGCCGCCCGGGACGAAGGCCGCGTGGACCACGTCGCGCTCCTCGCGGAGGCGACGCGCCAGGACGTTGGCCGTGCGGGTCGCCTCGTGCGGCGTGGGCGCGTCGACCACCAGGAGCAGCAGGTCGTCCACCATCGGGAAGGAACGCTCGAAGTCCCGGCGCATCGCCATCCAGTGGACGCGCTCGTCCACCAGGGAGTGGATGTCCGAGTGCACCTGGAGCTGGCGCGCGGCGAGGACGGCGCCGGCAGCCGCCAGCAGCAGGCTCGCGACGACCACGGGCACGGCAGCCCGTCCGGCGCGCGACACCCAGGCCTCCACGGCCCGCCCGAGCGTCGCCTCGATCCGGGACTCTTGGGGGAGCGAGGTCAAGCAGGACTCCGGTGGGACCGCCGGCGGAGACTTCGTTAGGGTGCGCCGATGCCGCGACTCCCCCGACCTTCGCTGGATGCCCTCGTGCCGCGCGGATGGCGGATCTTAGCGGAGCGGCGCTATCGCGCCGCGCTGGCGACCGCGCTGCGCGGACGGCGGATCGTCGTCACGGGAGCCTCTTCCGGGATCGGCCGTGCCTTCGCCTTGCAGGTCGGCGCTGCCGGAGCGGAGGCCGTCCTGGTGGCCCGCCGCCGGGACGAGCTGGAGCGCGTGGCGCAGGAGGTCGAGCGCCTCGGGGGGAAGGCGCACGTGCGCGTGGCCGATCTCTCCGACGCTGCGGAGGCCGCCGAGCTCGCCGCCACCATCCTGCGGGAGCACGGGCCGGTCGACATCCTCGTCAACAACGCCGGCCGCTCCGTCCGCCGTTCGCTCCTGGACACGAAGGCCCAGGACTTCGAGCGCCTGATCGCGACCAACTTCCTGGGACCACTGGCCCTGACGTGCGGCCTGGTTCCGGCGATGCTGGAGCGCGGCTCCGGACACGTCATCCAGATCTCGACCATCGGCGTCCAGACGGGCGCGCCGAACTTCGCCGCATACGTGTCGGCCAAGGCCGCGGCGGACCACTTCGC
>JASJBO010000245.1 GCA_030066475.1 Myxococcota bacterium | reverse complement strand
GCCGGGTTCGCGGGGTCCCCCGCCGCCGACGCGGTCGCCATCGTCGACCCGACGCGCGGCGCGCTCATCGCCCTGCTCGGACAACGCGCCGATCTGCGCGAACGCATCCGACAGGGCGGCGTCATCGGTTACGTGATCATCGGGGTCGGGATCGTCGGCCTGCTGAACGCGACGAGGCGCATCGTTGAGCTCGCCCGCCTGCGCCGACAGATACCCGGGACCAACGCGGCAGCCGACGGCTCCGGTGCCGACAGTCCGGTCGGGCGACTGATCGCGGTGGCTGCAGAGCATGCCGACGCCGACGCGGAGACGCTCGGCCTGCGCCTGGACGAAGCGATCCTCACCGAGACGCCACGTCTGCGGCGCGGCATCAGCTTCGTCGCGATGCTCGCCGGCATCGCGCCGCTGCTCGGCTTGCTCGGCACGGTCACCGGCATCATCGAGACCTTCCAGGCGATCACGCTCTACGGGACCGGGGACCCGCGACTCATGTCTGGAGGCATCTCGCAGGCACTGGTCACGACCGTGATGGGGCTGCTGGTCGCCATCCCAATGTTCCTGCTGCACAACCTCCTGAACGAGCGCAGCAACGACCTCGTCACCTTGCTCGACGAGCGGGCGGCGGGGCTCGTCGCCGAGCGTGCGGGGCTCGTTGCCGACCGTGCGGGGCTCGTCGCCGACCGTGCGGGGCTCGTCGCCGAGCGTGCGGCGCGCGAGCCGTCGGGTGGCTGAGATGCCGACGTTCCTCTCCCTGCTGGTCGCCAAGGGCGGGCCGGTCGTGCTCGTAGTGCTGGTCGCGTCGAGCTGGATGTGGGCGCTCATCGCGGAGCGCTACTGGTTCGTGCATCGGCGGTACCCGGCGCTGCGCGAGGCAGCACGCAGACAGTGGCGGCACGAACGCCCCGACCGCCGTGGGGTTCGCGGTCGCCTGCGCGAGGCGCGCGCCGCTGCGCTCAGCGCGGCGCTCATGCGCCACTTCGGCACCATCCGCGCATTGGCCGCGATCCTGCCGCTGCTCGGCCTGCTCGGCACCGTGACCGGCATGATCACGACTTTCGAGCTGATGACGGTGTTCGGCACCGCGAACCCGCGGGAGCTATCGCGGGGCATCGACCGCGCGCTCGTGTCCACGATCTCGGGGCTCGTGACCGCGATCAGCGGTCTCTATTTCTCCTCGCCGCTCGAGAACCGCGCTCTGCGCGAGCGCGACCGCCTGAGCGGCCTGCTCGTCTGACCCATGGCGCGCTCCCACCGCCAGGAGAGCAACGTGGCGCAGACGATGAACCTGACGCCGCTCATCGACATGGTGTTCATTCTGCTCATCTTCTTCATCGTTACCTCGTCGTTCGTGAAGGAGACGGGAATCGACGTCGAGCGTCCAAGCGCGCTCAGCGCCGAGCGCAAGGAAGCCGCGACGATCCTCGTCGCAGTCACGGCGGACGGCAAGATCTGGGTCAACGAGCGTCCGGTGGACCTCAGGCGCCTGCGCGCCGCGGTAGAGCGGCTGCGTGTTGAGTCCCCCGAAGCCGCAGCGGTCGTGGTCGCCGACACGAACGCCCGGATGGGTCTCGCCGTCGAGGTGATCGATCAGGTCCGGCTGGCCGGTGTCACCCGGGTGTCCGTCGCGGCATCCCTCGAAGGCGAGCCCTGATGCTCGCCGCGCCTCCTCCGGCCCGCCGTCTGACCACCGCCGTGCTCATGCTCGCCGTCGCGGTCGCCGTAAACCTGCTTCTTGCCCTCACCATCCACCGCCTGATCGCGTTCGACGCGCCGCGTCTCGCCGAGCGGGAACGCGTGGACCTCGGGGAGTACGTGAGGGTGCCGCCGCGTCACCTACCCACCAAGCCCCCCGAACGGGTGCCGGAGCCAGAGCCGCCGGAACGGAGCGCGCAACCCGAACCCGAGGAAATCGTGACGTCCGCGCGCAGCGTCAGCGCGCCGGCGGCGTCCCAGCCGCGCATTCCGCGGCCCGATCTCGGCGCGCACCTCGCCCTTCCCGCGACCGGACCGGGCCTCAGCGAGCTGCTACCCACCGCCGTTGGCGAAGGCGGGAGGTCGACCGTGGAGGTTCCGCCGCTGCCGGCGCCCGCCGTGCGGATCGGCCCGGTCTATCCCTATCACGCGAGGGCGTGGCGCCTCGAGGGCCATGTGGTGGTCGAGTTCTCCGTCGGCCCGGACGGCGCCCCTCACGACATCCGGGTGATGGAATCGGTGCCGCCGGGCGTGTTCGACGAAGCGGTGATGGGGGCCGTCCGCCAATGGCGCTTCACCATCGACGAGCAGGAGCAGACCGCCGGGCGACGCAGGAGGAGCACGATTCGATTCCGCCTGGACGAGCGCTGATGCCGCTGGCGAGGTTACTGCTGCTGGTGCTGTGTACGGGGCTCGCCACCGCGGCGGCTGGAGAGACCCCGCCGCTGCGCGATTCGACCTGGCGTGCACTCGAGTCCGCCTACGAGGCACTCGAGGCGGGGCGACTCGATGACGCCCGCTCGAGGCTCACGAAGCTCGGCCCTCGCGTTGCCCGCTATCCGTACGAGCGCGCGGTCGTGGCACGGATGCTTGGACACGTCTACGTCCGTCTGGACCGCCTGCCGGACGCAGCCGACGCCTTCACCACGGCGCTCGACGCGGACGTGCTGCCTACTTCGGACCGCGCCGAGCTCGCCCGCAACCTCGCGCGCATTCAGATCCAGCTCGAGGCCTACGACGCCGCGCTCGCGGCGCTCGACCGAGCGCCACGGGCGGAGGACGACGCCGAGGTGCGCATGCTGCGCGGATTCACACTGTATCGACTGGAGCGCTGGGCGGCGGCGGCGGACGAGCTCGAGGCCGCGCTGTGGCTTGCAGCGGACCCACCGATCGAGTGGCGCGAGCTGCTGCTGGCGGCACGCCTTCAGCAAGGTGCGCTCGAGCAGGCCGTGCCCGTGCTCGAGGCGTTGCTGGAGGCGCGCCCCGCCGATGCAGACTACTGGCGACAGCTCGCGGCCGTGCACCAGCAGCTCGAGCGCTACGATGCGGCAGCGGCGGCGCTGGCGAGCGCGCGCCGACTGAGCCTGCTCGACGCACGAGACCGCCGATCTCGTCCAGCTCTAACGGTTCACGGGTCAGCCCGCACGAGCGGCGGCGATGCTCGAGCAAGAGTTCGAGAGCGGGCGTCTGCCACCCACCGTCGAGCGTCGCCTGCTTCTCGCCGATGCGTGGGAGCTCGCACGCGAGCCCGATCACGCCATCGGGTGCCCGCAGTCCGCGGCCTCAATCGACGACGCGATAGCGGAGCGTCTCACCGCCCAGGAAGACGCGGAGCGCCGACTCGCCCTCGCCCTCCGAGTGGGGTGGCGTCCAGGGCTGCGCGACCAGGCGCACGCGACTGGCGTTGCGCGGCAGTCCATAGAAGTCGGCTCCGAAGTGGCTCGCGAAGCCCTCGAGGCGCTCGAGCGCACCGACCGAGGCGAAGGCTTCGGCGTAGGCCTCGAGCGCCACCGGTGCGCTGTAGATCCCGGCGCAGCCGCAGTCGGCCTCCTTCGCGGATCGCGGATGGGGCGCGCTGTCGGTGCCGAGGAAGAAGCTCGGATCGCCGGAGGTCGCCGCTGCCAGCAGGGCGCGACGATCACGCTCGCGTTTCAGCACGGGCAGGCAGTAGTGATGCGGCCGCAGGCCGCCCGCGAAGATCGCGTTGCGATTCAGGAGCAGATGCGGGGGCGTGATCGTCGCCGCGACGCGCGCGGGCGCCTCGCGCACGAACTCCGCCGCCTCCAGCGTCGTGATGTGCTCGAACACCACGCGCAGCGCGGCGTAGCGGTCGATGACCCTCGAGAGGGTCTCCTCGAGGTAGACCCGCTCGCGGTCGAACACGTCGCAGTCGGGGGCCGTCGTCTCGCCGTGGACGAGCAGGGGCAGTCCCGAGGACGCGAGCGCCTCGAGCACGGCCCCTCGCGCCGCCAGATCGGACACTCCCTCCGAGGAGTGCGTGGTCGCGCCTCGCGGATAGACCTTGACCCCCGCGACATGCGGCGACTTCGCCGCCGCCTCGATCTGCGAGACGGGGGTCTCGTCCGTGAGGTAGAGCGTCATCAACGGTTCGAAATCAGCGTCCGCGGGACAGGCCGCGAGGATGCGCTCGCGGTAGGCCAACGCGCGCTCCACCGTCGTGACCGCGGGCACGAGGTTCGGCATCACGATCGCGCGTCCGAAGCGTCGCGCCGTCGCCGCGACCACCCGCTCGAGCAGGGCACCGTCACGCAGGTGCAGATGCCAATCGTCGGGTTGCGTGATCTCGAGCGACGCGGAATCGACGGAGGCCCGCACGCTCACGCCGATGCGAGCCAACCCCGCCACGCCATCCCGACGTAGAAGGCCTCGCAGTCGTGGAAGCCAGACTCCACGAGGAGCGACGCGTTGCGTGCGAGCTCGATCATCTGGGGCGCCGGGTCCACCTCGACGAAGCGAAACGCCGGATGCGCCATCGCGAGAGCGCGCGTCCCGAGCCCTCCTCCCGCGCCGACGACCAGCACGCGGGCATCGGCGGGTGCACCTTCGCGCAGGAGGACCCCCGTCATCTGGAGCACGCCGGCATGGCCCGGCATGAAGGCCGGAGGACCCTGCTGCGAATAGCGATCCACGAAGGCAGCATCCTGGAAGTCTCGCTGGAAGCCGGTCACCGTGTGGACGCTCTCTCTCCCGTGGAGCCGCCTCCTGGCCCGTCTCGATCGAGGCGCCAGGTGACGATCGTGGTGAGCAGGAAGAACAATGTCCAGATCGTGGTGCCATGGATCGGGCGAACCCACCCCCCGACCGGGCTGGGTAGCGCCGCGACTAGCGGCATCGTGATGGGAACGAGGATGGGCGAAGCCACGGCCATCCATCGCGCGTAGTGAGTGCGGAAGAACAGCACCACGACGACGAAACCGAACGACGCGGCCACCCACGGCACGACGAATACGAGCATGTGGGCGTCGTGATGGCCGCGGAAGCGGCTCATCATCTCGACCAGGACCGGCCTCGATTCCGGACCGACCGCTTCGAGCGCCTGGTATCCGACGGCATGGAATGCGTACGTCCCGTGGTAGCCGGACGCGACCACGATCCCGTACCCGAAGAGGAGAACGATCCCGAGCGCCAGCCCCCGGCCCGCGGGCTCGAGCGCCCGGTAGACCGGCCAGAGGCCGAGCAGCCAGAGGGGGATCGCCGCCGCCCCCAGAATGCTGCCGACAAAGACCGACTCGAACGGAACGGTCGCGAGTGCCTCCATGGTGATGTCGGCTCCTGCGACGGGCGCGGGCCCCCCGCGGAGCAGGTAGTCCGCGACCAGGTTCGCAAATCCCCCGAGGACTGCACCGCAGCCAGCGATGCGGATCGTGGACAAGACAATGGAACCTTCTTCAACTGCGCCATCAGAGCGGGCTCATCGTTCGTTGAGCCCACCGCATGCGGGATGGTACACGAGCGTGGCTCGGTGCAGTGGATCGTGAAGGATACGGGCAGCCAGTATGTCTCTTCAGAGCTGGTTGCGTGCCCGGCCGAGTCCCGCAGAAGACGATGCTCTGAGCATCGCACAGACCTTTCCCGGTGGCAGCACGCGAGCAAAGACCGATCCGAGAGGATCTCCGCGTTGAGGCCCTGACGCGGGCCGTCTCGTCGCGCTCGAAGAAGACCGGGTCCCCGTCGCAGGCTGGCGGGTTCTCGACACGCCCGCCCTCGACTGGCCTCGTGCCCAGGCTCGGCGAGGCGATGTCGAGGTCCAACGAACGATGGAGCCCGACGACCGATCAGTCGTCGTCGTCATCGTCGTCGTCTCCGTCGTCATCATCATCGTCGTCGCCATCGTCATCATCGTCGTCGTCGTCGCCATCGTCGACACAGAGCCTGAAGAAGCCGAGGAAGCTCAGCAGATCGGCCCGGTTCACGCGCCCGTCCCGGTTGAAGTCGGCGCGCGGCTCGCCGGCCTTGACGGCGGCCGAGAAGAGGGCGATGTCGCGAAGATCGAGCACGTGGTCGTCGTTGACGTCGGCGGCCCAGCAGTCCGGAACCAGCAAGAAGGCCCGCGTTTCGCCGTCGAGGAGCCCGAAGCCCACGATATCGGCCCCGTCGTTGATTCCCTGGGCGGCGAGCAGCTCCCAGCCGGAGTCCGCCGGGATCAGGGCATTGAGGTCGGTGAGCACGCCGAACTCCCAAAGGAAGGCGGCACCCCCGAACGACGGGAAGTTCTGGAACGTCGACGCAAAGCCGACGATCTGCCCGGCGTTGTTGACATCGGTCGCGCGACTGTTGTTGAAACCGAGATCCCCGAGATCGGTGATTCTCCCGTTCTCCCAGCGGAACGCGCGCTCCCTGGAGCTCGATTCCGGCACCTCCGACCGTCCCACCACGATCTCCCGATCCGAGATCGCGGCGGCTTCGCTGAAGAGATTCCCGTCACCGAGGGATCCGAGATTCGTGAGGGTGAAATCTCCATCCCTCCGTCGCTCCCACAGCGTGGCCTGCGACGGCAGCGAGAAATCGGTGGAGCGGCCCGAGACGCCGACGATCTGGCCCTTGGCGTTGATGCCGAATGCGCGTCCCGAGGAGAGCTCCGACCCTTCCAGGGTGCCCAGGTCGTGGATCGCATCTCCCTCGATCAGATAGGCACGGACCTTGCCTTCCGTATTCGTCGAGGCCCCCACGATCTGCTCGGCATTGTTGATGTCGTTCGCCACCCCGGTACCGTCGGAATTGAGACCGGGAAGCTGTGTGAGCTCGCCATCATCGGCGCGAAAACCGAAGGAGGGCCCATTGCCACTCTCGCCGACGATCGTTCCGGCATCGTTGATGCCGAAGCCGCGGCTGAAATCGTTTGCCGCATCAGGCAACGTTCCGAGATTGGTGATCGAGCCGTCCTCCCACTGGAAGGCCTGGAGGGGGAAATTGCTGCCCTCTTCGACGGAAGCATTGCCGGTGACCTGTTGGTCTTCGTTGACGTCCTGGGCAAAGCTCTGGGGACCGCCGAGCGTACCCAGATCGATCACGATGTAACGAGATTCTGCCGTGGCTGCGCCGAGCGGTGCGAGGGTCAGCAGGATCGCGGCGCTTGCCGTGAGGGCACGGTACCGGACGGGTCGCATCATCGTTCGAACCTCCTCGAGCGGCTATGCACTGTTGCACCACCTCGGTGCCGCCCATGCCCCTTTGGTTCCGTCGTCTCGCGACCTCGAGCCGTTCGCGGCCCAGGGACGAGGCGCTCGGGCGGTTCAGCAGGCAGGCGGCACGCCCACGCGCACGTTCTCCGCTGCATCGTCACGTCGAAGGCGCCCACCGACCTGGCATGTCGGGCGCCTCGACGCCCCCAGCTGCTGCGCGACGGCCACGACCCGATCTCCCGCTCGCTGAGCGCCCGACAGGTTTCGCGAGACGGGCCCGAGCTCGAGCTCTGCGAGCGCCCCGGTCACGAACAGGCGCGGATGCCAGCGCAGGCCCCGGTCGACCACCGGATAGCCGCAAGCGGCGCAGGGCAGCCCGAGCGCATCCACCGCATCGTCGAGCCACGAGCCGCCCGGACGACGGCTCGGGAAGCCTGTTGCGAGCAGGACGCGGTCCGCGTGCATTCTGCGCCCTTCGAGCTCGAGGGAGACTCCGCGGCCCGAGACGCGCGCCGAAGTGACCTCGGCGTCCTCGACGACTTCGATCCTGCCGTCGGCGCGGGCGAGACGCAGCGCCGAGTGCACGTCCGGCGGCATCGAGCCGCGATGCCGTGCGGCGCGAACGCGGCGGCGACGCTCGTTCGGATCCTTCACCCGCGCGAAGCCCCCCATGTTCCTGGGCCCCTGCCAGCCGGGGTCGCTGTCGAACTGCTCGACTCTCAGCGCGTGCCGCGAGACGAGGATGACACGGCACCTCTCGCGAGCCAGTCGGAGCGCCACCTGCGCGCCCGAGATGCCTGCCCCAATCACGGCTACGACCGTGTCGTCTCCATCGTCCACGAGCTCGAAGCCCGGATCGAATACATGCCGGATCCGCCCGGACGCCGCGGCCGTCGCCCCGTCCACCTCCGCGACGGCGCGGCGCGCCCAATCGGGCCACTCCGGCTGGCGCGGCGCACCGATGGCCAGGATCGCGTGCCGCGCACGGATCTCCCCGGAGCGCCCGCCCCCTGCCAGGTCCTCGAACTCCACTCGCGCGCCCGGCGTGGTGAGATCGAGCCGGGTTGCGCGTCCCCGGACGTGGAGCGCCCCGAGCCGGTGTCGCTCGATCACGTCCTCGCAATGGAGATCGAAGAGGTCGAGCGCGGGCCGGGAGTAGGGACGCGTGAAGGGCCGATCCACGCTCCGACCCCGGCCGTTGGCAAAGCGCTGGAGCGAGGCCGAGGACAGATCGATGTGATGAACGCTGGGCGAACGGAGATATCGCATCCCCGTATTGCGGGTCGACCTGCGCCATCGCGCCAAGAGGTGCTGCTCGTCGTCGAGGATGCGGACGGCGTCGCGCGGGACGCCCGCCTCCCCGATCAGACGAAGTGCCGTGTGGACGCCGTGTGGCCCTCCGCCGATCACGAGCCAGTCGAGCATCAGTGAAGCTTCGTTCGCGGCGTCGAAGGTACCCCTGAGCCCTCCGCCCGGGACGCATGCAACGCATCGTCGATGGTCTCTTCCGGCAGGAGGCAGGCGTCGAGACCCGCGCACAGGCGATCGGGGTCGAGGTCGACGCCGGCGAATACGAGCTCCTGGCGGCGGTCGCCGAAGTGGGGATGCCATCGCTCGAGCAGCCGACGCCGTTGCGAGGTACAGCTCGGCCAGGCGCCGTGCGCGCGACTCGCCCACCACCGACCGGCCGGGAACAGTCGATGCACGGATCCGGCGCACGAGTAGCCGAAGATCTGATCCGGGTCGCTGGCGAGCCAGACGTGTCCCTTGCCCCGGACCAGATCTCGCGGGGGATTCGCCAGCCAGTCACCGAAGCGCCCCGGATCGAAGGGACGCGCGCGTCGGTAGACGAAGAGGTCGGACCTCGGCGCCGGATCGCACTCGCCCTGCAGAGCCGCGAGCCAGGGCGGCACGACCGGAACGGATCGAGCCGCCGCCGCGTCGACTCGAAAGTCGTCGCGGCCCGATCCACTGCGGAGCGGGATGGGCGAGGCTCCGGGATTGAGCACCGTGAGCAGACGGGCGAGGCGACCAGAGGGGGACGTCGGGCCGACGAGCGCGAGGTGCGTCGCCGACTCGATCTGTTCGCATAGGACGTCGGCGACGGTGCGTCGGTCGCGATCGCTCCGACCCCAGCCGTGCCGCGAGAGTGGCGTGGCCGAAGCCAGGTGGTCGACCGCGCAATCGGCATCGACGAAGGTCGAGACGCTCGCGATGTGGGCCGGGCAGCCGAAGCGCTGCGGCAGGAAGTTGCAGGCCTCCCAGCTCTCGACGAGAAAAGACGGCTCGACGAAGGGCGGAAGCAGGACGCCGATGCGGGTCTCGTTGCCGACGACCGCATCGACGAGCGCGTCGAGCGGCACGACGGGCATCACCTCACCCGCCCGCTCGAAGCCCCATCGCACCCCCTCGGTGGGCAGACCCGCGAGCAGGTGGACGCCCAGAGAAGGATCGGGCTGCTCGCTCGTATCGAATCCGGAAGCACGGGACACCCTGCCCCTGAAGTGCCAGCGGAAAGGCCCGAGTTCCTGATCGTTCGAGATCGGCGCTGGCAGGCCAGCTCCGGGAACTCGGTGGACCCGACCGGCACTGGTTCTAAGGACGACCTCGTCGCCCGGGGAGGGTCACCCTGCTCGGTCTATCCGAGACGGCGAGGAGGGGAACGAGTGGAAAGGACGAGATCGTTCGGTGTCCGATCCTTCGCGGACGGGGTCGGGATACTGGGTTCAGCGGTCTGCGCCCTTCATTGCGCTGCCGCACCCGTGCTTCTCGTGGTGGGGACGTCGTTGCAGGCCTCGTTCCTGGCCGACGAGACCTTCCACCAGATGCTGCTCTGGGCGATCCTGCCCGCGTCCATCCTGGCATTCGGACTCGGTTGCTGGAGGCACAAGGACCGATGGGTGCTCCTGTTGGGAGTCCTCGGCCTGCTAGGCCTCTCTTTCGCGGTCGCGGCCGCTCACAACCTGATCGGAGAGATCGGTGAACGGATCGTGACGGTCGGGTCAGCCGGGATCCTGATCGGGGCGCACCTTCGCAACTTCAGATTGTGCCGCGCCGATGCGTGCGACCATCGGGAGGCCTCCGGCTAGCTCAGCGAGCTTCGCTCGCCTCCGACGGCGCGAACCCTCAGGCTTGCGCCACGGGACCGTGGTCGTCGCAGTGGCCACCGTGGGCGTGATGCAGGTGGCCGTCCACCAGGTAGTCCACGTGGTCGCCGTGCGGCACGGCCTCGTGCCCGCAGCCAGCGCCGTGCTCGTGGCCGGCCTCGTGCGAGCCGCACGCGTGATCGGGCGTGCAGTCGGCCGGGTTCGCCTCGCCGACCGCCAGGCGGTGCTCATCCACGTGGTCCGAGTGGGGATGATGGAGATGGCCGTCGTGCAGGTAGTCGGTGTGGCCCTCGTGGCGCACCGCCAGGTGACCGCAGCCCTCCCCGTGGACGTGCTTGTGGTCCTCGTGCGGAGTGCAGGACATGAGTGTTCTCCTCGAGTTGCGGTAGGAGACGCATACTAGCCGATCCCGGACGGGCGGTCCTGCGTTGGCCGCGCCGCTCACCCCCTCGAGACCGTCCCGAGCCCACCCACCCGCGGCAAAATCCCCCGCAACTTCAGTCGCTTACATTTTCATGGAACTTCTGCAGCCCCATCGGCACAAAATAGTAGATACGAGCGCGGTGCCCCGCAGGGAACCCGCGTCAAGGAGATCACGAGGCACGATGCCCATCCCCGGTCGCAAGCTGCTAGGGGCTGCCCTCATCGCCGCGTTCGCGGCTCTGGCGGTCGTGCAGCCGACCCTCTCCTCGGCGCACGCACTCGAACACCTGGAGACGGGCGGGACCACCGGCCCGCCGGCGGAGGCTCCCTCGGCAGATCCCGAGGCTGGAGCCCACTGCGACCTGTGCCTGTCGCTCTCCCAGGGTCGCACGGCCCTCGACTCGGCCGGCATGCAGGCTCAGGTGTGCACCCCGGTCGTCGGACGCATCGCGCCGGTCGTTCCGCTGCTCGTGCCCATCCGCGCGTCCCGCGCGCCCGAATCCCCCCGCGCTCCGCCCCTCGGCTGATCGTTCCAGTCACGAGCCGGGCCCGGAGCGGGCCCCGGCGGAGGCGCTGCTCACACGACCCTTCGTGTGCGCGGCAGCGTCGAACGGTTCAGCTGTTGGGGAGCATCGCCGTGCAACACAGAGCAGACGGCAGTCTGGAGAGCTTCGAAGCGCTCGTGGGTCCCCATCTGCCCGCGGTTCGGGCCACCGCGCATCGCATCCTCGGCGACGACGATGCCGCGTCGGATGCGGTGCAGGAAGCGCTGATCACTCTCTGGCAGGCGGGTGAGGTCCCCGAGCATCTCCGCAGATGGCTCCTGCGAACCGTCGTCCACCGGAGCCTCCACGCCCGGCGCTCGCGGATGCGTCGACGCCGCTGGGAGGACGAAGGCGGGTCCGCCGTCGTCTCGTGTGCGCTCTGCGACCCGGAGCGCGAGCTCGAGATTCGGGATCTGATCGACTGTCTGGACCGCGCGCTCGCGGCGCTGCCGCCGGAGCACCGGGAGATCCTCGTGCTTCGGGAGCTGGATGGGC
>JASJBO010000244.1 GCA_030066475.1 Myxococcota bacterium | reverse complement strand
GCCCACGAGGTACATCGGGATGTTGGAATCGATCAGGATCACTCGGGGAGATCCCGCGAATAGCCCGCCTCGATCTCCTCGAGCACCTGATCGATGTCTCCGATCGGGTAGCCGTGGGTGGCGGCTTTCCGCACCACCGAGAGCTTCTTGCCGGGATCCCCGTCCGGCTCTTCCCGAGAGGCGGCGCGGAGCGCCTGACGCACCCATTCCGCGAGGGTCATGTGGCGGCGCCTGGCGATTCGCTGGAGACGCCGATACTCAGCGTCCTCCAGCAGCACCTGCATTCGCTTCGTCATGCCGGCGAAGCTATCTGACTCATTATAATGAGTCAAACCAGTGCATGCTCGACTCATTCGGACGAGACCTCTGCATGCTCGGAAAGCCGCGCCACCAGCGTGACGCCCTCGCCGTCTCCGCGCGAGCGGACATCGGGGGTCCCATGCGCCTTGTCCCCTCGCGAGGGGACTACCCGACCGTCCCACTCTCCGGCTCACTCGGGGTCCTTCGATCCGGAGGACCCGAGCATGGGAACCGCATTTCGGACTTCCGGGGCGCCCCTCGCGCTCCTGGCCCTGCTTCTCCTCGCCGCACCGCAGCCCGCGACGGCCGAGACCGTGCGGATCGCCGACGACAGGACGAGTCTCTCGCAGCTCCGGAACCCGCAGATCAGCGAGTCCGGCAAGGTCGTGTTCCTCGCAAGGCAGGACGGCACGCCCGGCGTCTTCGTCGGAAGCGCTTCCGGTGGCGGCATCTCGACGTTCGCGCAGGCCGACGGCGACCTGCTCGGCTTCACCTCGCTCACGGTGGGCGGCGCCGGCCGCGTCTCGGTCGTGGGCTCGCGGCGCACCGAGAAGGAAGTCGCCACCGGCTTCAGCGCGCTCACGAACTCCTTTCGCCACACGAGCGGGTTCCGGCTGAGCGCGGTCACCTCCGCCAGCAACGCATGGTTCGCGCTGCTCATCACGGACGGCGTCGACTCCTTCTACGAGGTCGGCCAGCTGCGAGGCCAGATCGATCCGTTCGACGACTGGTGGGTCGACAACACCGGGTACACGATCGATCCTCGCGCCGGGTTCGGTCACCTGAGCGATGACTTCGCGATCACGAGCGGCGGCACGGTCGCCTACTCCGCGTCGGATGGTGTGAGCAGCTACATCTTCCGCGGTGGCGCAGTGATCGCAGGTCCGGGCACGGGCAGGACGGTGACCGATCTCCGCTTCTCGATGAACGAGGGGGGCGACGTCGCCTTCATCGGCAGCGAAGGCGGCAGGCAGGGCGTCTACGTGGTCGCGGCAGGGAGCGGGATCGTCCGGCTCGTCGCGGAGGAGGGGACGGGCGGCTATTCGCGGTTCTCTGCTCCGCCGTCCATCGCGAACGACGGTGGCGTGGTCTTCGCGGCCAACTCCGAGGCGGGTGACGGGCTCTTCTCCGGGCCCGACCCGTTCCGCGACGCGTTGGTGCTGCGCGGAGACGTGGTGGACGGCGTGACGATCGCGTCCTTCGTCGCGCCGCGGCTCTCGCCGCGAGCGGTCAACAGCTCGGGCCAGGTCGCGTTCCGTGCGCTCCTGGAGGGCGGCGGTGAGGGCATCTTCGTCGCGAACGCCACGCCACCCCCGCCGCCCGAGGACGTCCACTGGGACGCGCCCGCGGGCGGTGCGTTCGACGAGCCCGCCAACTGGCTGGAGGGCGTGGTCCCGACCGCGGCGCTCAACCAGAACGCGGTCTTCGGGCTGGACGTCGCGTATCCCGTGACGGTCGGGAGCCAGGAGGTCAACCGCATCGAGGTCGTCTCCGGAGGGCCGCGTCTCTCGACGACGCTCCTGCGCGCGACCTCGCTCTCCCCCGAGCCCGCCTCCGTGAGCGTCGTCGAGCGGCTCGTCCTGGAGGCGGGGCGGCTCGAGAGCGTGCACGCCAGCATCGGGGATGCCGAGCGGGCGTCCGCGGCCGTCGTGGAGGTGGACTCCCCGACCAGTGAGTGGATCACCTCGGGCCGGCTCGGCGTCGGCGGAGTCAACGGGGGCTCGCTCCTGGTCCGCAACGGCGGACGCGTGACGAGCGCCGAGGCGCGCATCGGACCCGAGCCCGGCCCGGGCGGGACCGAGCTCAGCCTGGTCAGCGTCACCCACCCCGGGAGCTTCTGGGCGTCGGGGAACCTGGCCGTGGGCGTCGGCGACCGCAGGGCCTTCTTCGACGTCGTTGCCGGCGGGGAGGCCGAGAGCGGCTCCGTCACGATCGGCGCCGACGACGCGTGCATCTCCTGCGAGGTCGAGGTCTCGGGCGCGCCGTCGACGAACGAGAGATCGTACTGGTCGGTCCAGGGAGAGCTCGACATCGGAGGAGCGGGTCGGGGGAGGCTCGAGGTCCGGGACGGCGGACAGGTCGACGTCTTCGGGCTCACCGCCATCGGACAGGGCGGCGAGAGCGGGGTCGAGGTGACGGGCGTCGCCGCGGCGAGCGCGGTGCTTCGCTCCACCCTCTCGCCCCTGGGCGGCCTCAGCGTCGGCTTCGGGCCCGGACCCGCGACGGCCGTCGTCGAGGACGGAGGCCAGATCCGCTTCCTCGGGGCTCCCGCCATGGACCTCGTGATCGGGGCCATCGGTCCCGGCACGGTGACCGTGACCGGCGTGCACGCCGCGTCGGGCAACCAGTCCCGGATCACGGGGGCCGACGAGATCGTCGTCGGGCAGTTCCAGCCCGGCACGCTCCGCCTACTCGAGGGCGCCGATGCGGACTGCCGCTCGGCCCGCATCGGCGGCACCCTGTCGCCTGCCGCGGAGAGGCTCGTCGAGGTGGGCGGGACGCCGGGAGACCCCTCGCTCTGGACGATCGACGAGGCGCTCTTCGTCGGGGGTGGGGAGGGCGGGGGCGCGGGGCGGCTCGAGCTCGACGGCGGCGAGATCGAGGGCGACGGCGACATCCGCGTGCGATCGAACGGCGTGATCCGCGGGCAGGGCGGGATCTATGGCGGCGGAGTGATCGAGATCGAAGACGGCGGGCTCGTGGCCTCGAGCCTCGGGGTGCCGCCGGCCGCCTCGGCGCAGTCCGCCCGGTCGGCCGGCGCGCGGTCCGCCCGGTCGACCGCCGGCACGCCCCGGCGCCTGACGATCGACCGCGACGTCGTGTTCGAGACCGGCTCGGTCCTCGAGCTCGCGGTGGGCGGGCTCGCGCCCGGGCTCGAGCACGACGTCGTCGACGTCACGGGGAGCCTCACCTTCGACGGGACGTTGGTCCTGCGCTTCACGGATGGCTTCGCGCCGCGGCAGGGCGACGCCCTCGCCCTGCTCGCCACCCGCGGCTCGATGAGCCTCGGACCCGACCAGGTCGAGCTCCGCCACCTCGCCGAGGGCTTCGAGTTCGAGCTCGAGTCGACCGCCGGCAGCCTCGGGCTCACTGCGCTGAACGACGCCGTCTACGTCCCCGAGCCCGCGCGCGGTCTCGGCGCGCTCACGAGCCTCGCGGCCCTGGCGCTCCTCGGTGCCCGGGCTCCTCGTGCCCGTCCTCCGACAGCTGGACGACGGGTGACGTGAGCGCCTCGAAGTCGTCCGGGGCACTCCCCTCGCGAGGGGACACGGCTCGGGTCCCCCGCCGGCCCTCTCGAGAGGGGATTCGCGGCCGGGGCCGCGCCGCGCCATCCTCCGATGCGGATGGAGCAGCACACGGTCGTCGTGGTGGAGGACGAGGCCAACGCGCGCGACCTGTTCGCAGGAATGGTCGAGGCGTGTCCGGAGCTGCGGCTGGTGGGCGCCGCCGAGACTCTCGCGGACGGCCTGAGCCTGCTCGGCCGCGAGGCGCCGGACGTCCTCGTCGTCGACCTCGGTCTGCCCGACGGCAGCGGCATCGAGCTGATCCGCGCGGCCCGTCAGCTGGCGGCGGACACGCAGTGTCTGGTGGTGACGGTCTTCGGCGACGAGAAGAACGTGCTGGCGGCGATCGAGGCCGGGGCGCGCGGCTACCTGCTGAAGGAGGCCGCCGACGGCCTGGCCGGTGCGATCCAGGCGCTGCTGGCGGGCGGCTCGCCCATCACCCCATCGATCGCGCGGCACCTGCTGCTGCGCTTCCAGGAGCCCGCCGAGCGCCCGGACGCGGCGCGCACCCCGCAGCTCTCCGCGCGGGAGAGCGAGGTGCTCGAGCTGGTCGTCAAGGGCTTCACGTTCCCGGAGATCGGAGAGCTGCTCGGCATCTCGGCACACACGGTGACGACCCACATCCGTCGGATCTACCGCAAGCTCGAGGTGCGCTCGCGCAGCGAGGCGGTGTTCGAGGCACTGCAGCTCGGCCTGGTCAGGATCCGCGACTGAGCGGGAGCCGCAGCTCCACACGGGTGCCGTGGGGCTCGACCCGGGCGACGTCGACCTCGGCCCCGACCGCGCTCGCGCGACGCCGCATGTTGCCGAGGCCGCGGCCGGCCGCGACGGCGCCGACGTCGAAGCCCGGCCCGTCGTCGGACACCGAGATGACGATCGCGTCGGCCTCGCAGCGGGTCGCGAGCGCGATTTCGCGCGCGGCGCCGTGCGTCACCGCGTTGTGGACGGCCTCCTGCAGGATGCGCAGCACGTTCAGGAAGCCCTCGGCGCCGAGCGAGGTGTCGGCGGGCAGCTCGCCGACGCGCCAGAGCAGCTTCACGTCTCGGGCCCGCAGCAGCGGGTCGACCCGGGAGCGAAAGATGCCGAGCAGCGCGCCCAGGTCGGACACCTTCGGGTCGAGCGAGTCGATGACGGAACGCATGTCCGCGAGCGCTCCGCGCAGCGCCTCGGTGACGTCGCTCGGTCGGGCCCTCGCGGACTGGGACATCGCGAGCGCCGCCACCAGCTGGCCGCCGAGTCCGTCGTGCATTTCCTGCATGATCCGCTCGCGCTCGCCGGACACGGCCCGATCGCGTTCGAGGTTCCGCAAGCGCTCGTGGTTGCGCTCCAGCTCCTGCGTCTTCTCGCGCACCCGGCGCTCGAGCTCGACGTTCTGCTGCCGTGTCTGTTCCAGAGACGCCACGAACCGCGCCAGCAGGCTCGAGCCGAAGCCCAGGATCATGAGCGGCGCGATGAGCGCGATCAGGTAGGGTCCGCCCGCATCGAGCAGGCCGAACTGGCGCGCGAGATCGTGGCCGGCGAAGCCCAGGCCGCTCACGCCTGCGACGACGTAGAGGGCCCGCTCCCAGCGAGCGAAGCGCTGGCGGGCCGTCATGGCCAGCACGGAGGCGTAGACACCGATTCCCAGCGAGCCGAGGTGCAGCGGGTTCACCACTGCGTAGAAGGCGCGCGGCGGGAGGAGCAGCGCGAGGAGCGCGGCGGCCGCAGCCCAGGCGATGAGTGCGTACTCCAGACGGGGACGGCGCAGGGCCACGAAGCGATGCGCCCAGATGGCGAGCGCCACCGCGAACCCGTCGAGCGAGGGGTTCACGATCCGCTCCCAGGTCCAGTGCCCGACCGGGATGTCGCGCACCCAGTAGTTCAGGCTGGTGACGGCCCAGAAGCCCGTCGCGAGCGCGAAGGTCCCGTACACCGGATCGCGGGTGCCGAGCCAGAGCAGCGCCATGAGCGCGCCCGTGAGGAGGGCGATCACCGTGGCGAGCTGCGAGAGCCCGATCTGCAGCAGGTGACGCCACTCGTACTCTCCGCGCAGCAGCGCTTCCGGGCCGACCTCGATGGTTCCGAGGCCGCCGTAGTGGTGCTCGTAGGCAAAGAGGCGCACGTGCACGACGTTGCCCGTCGCCCGCAGCAGCCGGGTCGGGAACACGAAGAGCAGCGGCCGGTTGAAGTTGTGCGCCACCGGCTCCTCGAAGCGACCCCCCGTGCCGACGAAGGCGCCATTCACCCAGGCGGCGGCGTTCATGTTGACCGACGGCAGGTACACCGCCCACGGCCCGTCCGTCGCCTGGACGTCACCGGCGGCATCCAGCGCGAGCTCGAAGCGGTACCAGGCGAAGCCCCCGACGCCGGGCCGCTGCTCGCGCCAGCGGTCGGGGAGCGGGACCGGCTGCCAGCGAGGGTCGCCGTCCGGTGGCGGGACGTCGCCCGGATCGAGCAGGAGCTGCGCCGCTGCCAACCGCGTCGCTCCGTCTGCGGCAGAGCTGCGGTCGGCCGCCGCGTCCGACCCGACCAGCAGTCCCGACAAGAGTAGGGCGATGGCGTACCGGCGCATGCCGGAAGGGTACGGCTCGCAAGGGCCTCCCGGCGAGCTTCGCAGCGCTGCTGCATCAGCAGGGGCTGCGCCTTTGCCCGCGCCTCGCGCTCGCTTGCGGCGCCTCGCTCGGCCATCTCGCGCTGACGGCGGCGCTTGCCGAGGGCAGTCGCCTGGGGGATGCTCCGGCAGCCGTCCGGAGGGATCTCGTGACTGCACGTCATCTGGCCATCGCTCTCTGCTGTGCCGCGATCGTCGCCTGCGCGTCCCGATCGACCTGGACGCCGGTCGTGGACACCTACGGCAACGAGAGGGCACAGTTCCTGACGCGCGACCTGGCGGACTGCCGGGAGCTGTCCCAGCGCGCCGCCGGCGGAGCCACCACCGAGACGGCGAAGGGCGCGGCGATCGGCGGCGCGATCGGCGCGGCCACCGGGGCCGTCATCGGAGCCATCGTGGGATCGCCCGGGCGGGGAGCCGCGATCGGCGCCACCGTGGGAGGCGTGGGCGGAGGCGCCCGGAGCGCCGCCCGGTCCGACGAGGCCTTCCGCCAGGCCTTTCGCAACTGCCTGCGCCAGCGCGGACACAACGTCATCAACTGAGCGATCGACGGAGGTCTCATGAAGGTTCGCGGATCGTTGCTCTCGGCTCTCGTCGCGTTCGTCCTGGCCGCCGCGGCGCCGGCCTTCGCCGACCCGGAGCTCGTCGCCAGCTTGGAAGCGCTCGCTCAGGAACACCTGGATGCCTACGACCGAGAGGACCAGAATGGGACGCTTCGGACCATCCACTCGCGTTCCCCCCACTATCGGACGACCCGCGAGCTCCTCGCCGAGCAGTTTCCGAAGCAGGACCTCGCGGTCACGCTGGTCCACTTCCACTACATCGGCCACGACGACGAGTTCGCCTACGCGCGGCTGAAGGCCAAGGCCGTCGCCGAGGACGAGGGGTTCGCCGACAACGTCGTCGACTCCGTCGTGCTGTTCCATCACGAGAACGGCGCCTGGAAGCTCTGGAGCGAGCACATCATCGGCGTCGAACTGATCGACTGACCACGGCGCTGCGCCAGCTCTCGGGCCGGGCGTTCGGTCGCGCTAGCCCGCCGTCGACACCGGCGGGACCGAGGGGCTGCCCTCGGCACCCTCGCGGCGGATCAGCACCAGGTTGCGCACGTACACCACGCAGTTCGGCAGGTAGGCGAGCGTGAAGATCGGGTCGCGGCGGTGGATGGCGTAGATCAGCAGGATCAGCGAGCCCGCGATGCTGAGGTACCAGAAGGCCATCGGGATGTAGCTGCGCTTCGCGCGCTCCGAGGCGATCCACTGCACCAGGAAGCGCGAGAAGAACGCGAGGTTTCCGAGGAAGCCGAAGGCGAGCCAGGCCGGCGCGTCGTTCCAGTCCATGACGCGAAACGCTAGCGCGCCCCTCCGGGGGCCGGGACGGCCGTTTCGTCTCCCCGCGCCGGTCCGCGGTGATATGCTGGGCCGCTCTGCGGAGATGGGCCGGCAGCCGGAGGCGGACGATGCGTTGTTGGACTGGACCGGCGGCACCGGTCGCGATGGCGGCCGCGCTCGTGCTGGCCCTCGAACCCGGCGCGCGGGCCGACGTGCCCTATCCCACCTGCGCCGACGCGGGCTGCAGTGACCCCGCCGACTTCGGCGCCTACCTGTTCCTCGCGCCGGGTGTGCTGCCCGACGACTTCGACCCGGGCTCGGGCGAGGCGTGGAAGTACCAGCCCGAATCGGGCATGGACATCGTCGGCGCCTGGCAGCGCACCACCGGGCGCCCCGACGTGGTGATCGCGGTGCTCGACAGCGGGATCTTCTGGGACCGCGCCGACCTGGCGCGCAAGGTCGCGCTCAACGCGGGCGAGCTGCCGGTGCCCGCCGGCTGTGCCTCGCACGACTGCAACGGCGACGGCTTCGTCTCGGTCGACGACTTCGCCGACGCCTGCGCCGCCGACCCGAACGGCACCGGCTTCTGCGACGGCCAGGACCTGATCCGCTTCTACGCGGACGGCGTCGACGACGACGGCAACGGCTACGTCGACGACATCGCGGGCTGGGACTTCGTGGACGACGACAACGACCCCGACGACCTGGTGCGCAACGGCCACGGCACCGGCGAGGCCTCCGACCAGGTCGCCGAGGCCAACAACGGCGGCGGCTTCCCGGGCTTCGCGCCGAGCGCGCTGTTCCTGCCGCTGCGCGTGGCCGACAGCTTCGTCGGCATCGACAGCGACTTCGTCCAGGCCGTCGTCTACGCCACCGACCGCCGAGTGGACGTGATCTCCGAGGCGCTCGGCACGGTCAACGCCTCGGCCTCGGGCCAGGCCGCGGTGGACTACGCCTATCGCCGCGGCATCCCGATGATCGCGAGCGCGGCCGACGAGCAGAGCCGCCACCACAACTACCCGGCCGCCTACGAGCACACCATCTGGGTGAACTCGATCCGCGACGGCGACGGCACCTTCCTCGACCGCGACGCCAACGGCTTCGACGTGCTCAACGGCTGCACCAACTACGGCGGCCGCGCCTGGGCGGCGATCCCGTCGGCGGCCTGCTCGTCCGAGGCGACCTCGCGCGCGGGCGGCCTCACCGCGCTGCTGCTGTCGCACGCCCGCAACCAGATCGACGCCGGCCGGTTCTCGCCCTACCCGGGGCTCGGCACGCCCTTCTCGGCCGAGGAGGTGCGCCAGCTGATCCGCGTCGCGGCCCAGGACGTCGACCACGCCGACAGCCCGCAGGCGGTGGGCACGGTGGAGTCGGGCCTGCTGAGCTTCCTGCTCTCGCTGCCGGGCAAGATGTTCGGCTCGAGCCGCTACCCGACCCAGCCGGGCTGGGACCAGTTCACCGGCTGGGGGCGGCCCGACGCGCCCACCCTGCTCGACCGCGTGACCGACGCGACGATCCCGCCCGAGGTCGACCTGTCGGGCAGCGTGCGCTGGTTCGACCTGATCGACCCGGTGCGCACGCCCGTGCTCGACGTGGTGGGCAGCGCGCGCGCCGTGCGCGCCGGCAACGACTTCGACTGGGTGCTCGCCGTCGGCTGCGGCGTGCAGCCCACCGCCTTCACGCCGATCGCCAGCGGCGCGGAGACCGCGGCCCTCGAGGCGGCGGTGCTCGGCAGCTGGGACCCGGCGGCCACTGCCGCCGCGTGCGGCTTCGACCCCGCCCTGCCGATCACCGATCCGGACGCCCACACCGTGCAGCTGCGGCTCACGGCCACCGACGTGCTGGGCAACGTCGGCGTCGACGTGCGCACCGTCGCGATCCACCGCGACCCGACGCTGCGCTTCGCGCCGCGCGCGCTGCCCGGCTCGGGCGAGTCGGGCCCGGCGCTGGCCGACGTGAACCGCGACGGCGTGCTCGACGTCGTGCTCGGCACGGGCGACGGCGCGGTGCGCGCCCTCGACGGCGCCACCGGCGACGACCTGCCCGGCTTCCCGGTCGCCACCGACCCGATCGCGGTACACGACTCGCCGGCCTGGGGCGGCGAGGTGCCGGTGCCACACGAAGCGGTGATCGGCTCGGTCGCGGCCGACGACCTCGACGGCGACGGCCGGATCGAGATCGTGGTGCCGGGCGTCGAGGGCCGGCTCTACGTCTTCGACGACCACGGCCGCCGCCGCCCGGGCTTCCCGGTCGCCACCGACCCGGCGCGCTCGGCGCCCGCGATCCGCAACCGCCTGAACGACAGCGACCCCGGCATCATCAGCGCCCCGACCCTGGTGGACCTCGACGCCCCGGGCGCCGAGCCCCAGCTCGAGATCGTGCACACCGCGCTCGACGGGCACGTCTACGCCTGGCGCGCGGACGGGACGCCGGTGGCGGGCTTCCCGGTGCGCCTCGCCGACCGCGACCGGGTGAGCGTCGACCCGACCACGGGCCAGGTCACGCCCCTCGCCGGCTTCGACGTGCGCAGCCGCGCCGCCAAGAGCCTGGGCTCGCCGGCCGTGGGCGACCTCGACGGCGACGGCCGGCCCGAGATCGTGGTCGCCACCAACGAGGAGTACGGCGACGAGCCGGGCAGCTTCGCGATCGAGTCGAGCCTGCTGGGCCAGCTCGAGCTGCTGCTCCAGCAGGTGGACGTGGACGACTTCTCGCTCGACGTCGCCGGCCGCGTCTACGCGGTGCGCCCGGACGGCAACGACGCCTCCGGCGGCCCGTTCCTCGACGGCTGGCCGGTCGGCGTGCCGCTGCTCACGCCGGGCGTGCTGCCCACCGTCGGCACCGGCACGACGGGCTCGGCCGCGATCGTCGACCGCCAGGGCGACGGCCGGCTCCAGGTCGCGATCTTCGGCGCGATCGGCCCGGTGCTGCTGCTCGAGGCCGACGGCAGCGCCGCGCTCGGCGAGATCGCCGGCCTCCCGCGCGCGCTGGCGGTGGACTTCCCCGGCGGCGGCTTCCCCAACGTCCCCGCCGCGGCCGGCTCGCCCGACGCACCCTTCTTCGGCGCGCTCGGCTCCGGGGCCTTCGGCGACATCACCGGCGACGGGCTGCCGGAGTACGTGGCGCCGACGGGCGGGCTGCGCAAGCTGCTCGACGTGGTGGTCCCCGGTCAGCAGGACGTGCTCGCCGACCCGAACGACTTCGTGCGGCCCGGCCTCGCGCACCACCAGGTAACCGCCTGGGACCCGCGCACTGGCCAGGTGCTGCCGGCCTTCCCCGCCGTGATGGACGACATGCAGTTCCTCGGCAGCCCCGCCCTGGCCGACGTCTCGGGCGACGGCGTGCCCGACGTGGTGCAGGGGAGCGGCGCCTACCTGCTGCGCGCCTACACCTCGGACGGCGTGATCCCGACTGGCTGGCCCAAGCTGACGCACGGCTGGCACATCGGCTCGCCCGCGCCGGGCGACGTCGACGGCGACGGCCTGGTCGAGGTGGTGGCCGTCACGCGCGAGGGCAACCTGTTCGTCTGGGACACGCCCGCACTCGCCGGCCCCGCCGCGGTGGCCTGGCAGGGCTTCGGGCGCGACCGGCGCAACACGCAGAACCAGGCCTCGGGCGTTCCCACGGTGGCGGCCGGCGCGGTCGATCCGATGGCCGGCCTGGTGTGGGCGCTCGAGGCGCTCGAGGACGACCTGGCGGCGCTCGCCGCCGAGCTGCCCGAGCCCGACGCCACGCGCGTGGACCGCTCGCCGGCGCCCTTCGTGATCCCGATCGTGCTCGACTGGATCGAGGCGGGCGAGATCTTCGTCCCGGCAACGCTCCTGCCCGTCATCGAGTGGGGCCTGCGCCTGCCGCTGGATCCGGTCCCGGCGCTCGAGCCGCTCCACGCCCGCTTCCTGGCCGCGCTGCGGGCGACGCTGGTGCGCTTCCTCGACGGCGCCCGCTGCCCGTCCGGCGACACCGCCTGCGAGAGCCGGCTCGCCGGCATCCGCGGGCTGCTCGACCGGGGCGACACCTTCGCGAGCCTCGGCATCCCCCGCGGCGCGACCGTGCTGTGGGCGCGCGGCCTGGTGCAGTTCGAAGGACCCGACTCCGAACGCTAGGCTTAGGCTTCCCCCGCGCTCGAGGAGCCCCGCATGGCCCCCGCCATCACCGAGCAGGCCGTCCTGGATGCCCTGCGGCCGATCGTCGACCC
>JASJBO010000243.1 GCA_030066475.1 Myxococcota bacterium | reverse complement strand
CGGATGTCGTAGGTCTGCATCCCGAACCAGCGGCCGGTGCGGCCGAAGCCCGTGATCACCTCGTCGAGGATCAGCAGCACGTCGTGCGCGCGACAGATCTCCTGGAGCCGGCCGAAGTACTCGGCCGGGGGCGGGATGATGCCGCCCGTGCCCAGCACGGGCTCGGCGATCACCGCGGCCACGGTCTCGGGGCCCTCGCGCTCGAGCACCGCGGCGACGTCCTCGACGCACGGCAGCCCGCAGCCGGGGTGCGTCTTGCCCGCCTCGCACCGGAAGCAGTAGGGGGCCGCCGTCGAAATGTGGAGCGGGTCGGGCTCCTCGTAGATGTGGTAGGCGGGCAGGGTGGTGGCACCGGCCGCGCCCTTAGTGATGCCGTGGTACGACTGGCGGCGCGACAAGACCTTCGTGCGGCCGGGATGGCCCCGCACCGCGTGGTAGAGCCGCGCCAGCCGGAAGTTGGTCTCGTTGGCGTCGGAGCCGCCGGTGGTGAACAGGAAGTGGTCGAGCTCGGTGCCGTCCGGCACGAGCGCGGCGAGCCGCTCGGCCAGGCGGATGGCGGGCTCGGTGGAGAAGTCCCAGAACGAGGGGTAGTAGGCCACCTGGCGCATCTGTCGCGCCACCGCCTCGCCGATCTCGGTGCGGCCGTGGCCGACGTTGATGTTGAACAGGCCCGAGAAGCCGTCGATCACCGAGCGGCCGTCGTTCATCTCGAGCCGGATGCCCTTGCCGCCCACGATCACGCGCGGCCCCTTGCGCTCGTGGGTGCGGAACTCGGTGATCGGGTGGATCACGTGGGCGCGGTCGAGGTCCTCGAGCGTGGGGATGCTGGGGGTCGACATGGCGTTCTCCGTGCCTCCGAGGCGGATCGATGATACCCGTTCGGGCGTCTATCCTCCCGGCATGCAGCTTCGGGAGATCGAGGGCTCCCTGGTGCGTCGCAGCCTCACGCTGCTGGGTGCCTTCCACCCGGAGCCCGGGGACGCGGTACCGCCCCTCGAGGACGGTCGGCCGGCGGGCACCCTGGTGCTGGTCGGCAACGTCGGTCCGGCGATGTGGCGGGCCTTCACGCGCGAGCAACCGGCGGGCCCCGACCCGCTCGACACCTGGGCCGAGGCGCGGCTGCGCGAGGTGGCGGCGCCCGCCGACGGCCGCGTGCTGATGCCCCGCGACGAGCCCGCCTGGCCGTTCCAGCGCTGGGCGTTGCGCGCGGGCGCCTTCCACCGCTCGCCGATCGGCATCCTGGTCCACCCCGACTTCGGCCTTTGGAGCGCGTTCCGCGGCGCGATCGCCTACCCCGATCAGTCGACGCTGGACCCGCCCGACACGCGGCCCGGTCCGTGCACCTCCTGCGCGGAGCGCGCGTGCCTGTCGACGTGCCCGGTCGGCGCATTCACCGTGGACGGCTACGACCACGCGCGCTGTGCCGCCCACGTGCGGGGCCGTCAGGGAAGGGACTGTCGCGGCGAGGGCTGTCGCGCGCGGCGCGCCTGCCCGGTGGCGCCCGAGCTGCGCTACGCGCCCGCCCAGGCGCGCCACCACATGGACGCCTTCCTCGGGCTCACAGCTTCGCGATGACGTTGTCGGCGAAGCCGCGCAGCGCGTCGATCTTCTGCTGCAGCGGCATGGTGTCGGCCTCGTAGGCGTTGCGGAAGCCCACGATCACGTCGGTGATCCCCTTGTCCTCGAGCCGCTTGATCCCGTCCACGGTGTAGGCGTCCATCGAGATCACGTGGATCTCGAACGGCTCGTTCTCGCGGCCGTACTCGCGCCGCAGCTCGGCGAGCCGGGTCAGGTAGCCTTCGAGCGCCTCCGCGTCGCCGCCGGCGTGCATCCAGCCGTCGCCGATGCGCGCGGCGCGGCGCAGCGCCGGCTCGGCGTGGCCGCCGATCAGGATCGGAATCGGCTCGCTGGGCGTCGGGCAGATCTTGATCGACTCGAGGTCGTAGTACTTGCCGTGGAACTCGTAGAAGCCGCCCGCCGTGAGGCCGCGGATGATCTCGATCATCTCGTCCATGCGCGGACCGCGGCCCTTCCACTCCTGGCCGCAGACCCGGAAGTCCTCGGGCCAGGGCGACAGGCCCACACCGAAGCCGAAGCGGTTGCCGGTCAGCACCGCCACCGAGGCCGCCTGCTTGGCCACCAGCACCGGCTGGCGGATCGGCAGCTTCACCACGAAGGTCGTGAAGCGCAGCCGCTCGGTCACTGCACCCATCGCCGGGATCAGGGTGAAGGGCTCGATGAAGGGCCTGTCCTCCAGGAAGTGCCGCTCGCCGTCCGGCGTGTACGGGTACTTCGAGTCGGAGACCTCGGGGTAGCAGATGCTGTCGGGCACCGTGAACGACGTCCAGCCGGACTGGTCGCACGCGACCGCCAGCGGCAGCAGGTGGCTCGGATCGCACATCGCCTCGGCGAAGCTGAAACGCATCAAGGGGCTCCTCGTGGCAGCAGGCGCAGCATAGCCGAGGGCGCGCCGGCTACTCGCCCTGCCACTCCCAGCTCTCGCCGCGCAGCCAGGCGCGCATGGCGCCAGCGGCGTCCTTCGAGCGCATGGTGCGCTCGAAGCACTCCTGCTCGATCGCGAGGCCGCGGTCGAGCGCGACGCGGCTGCCGCGGTGGATGGCGTCCTTGGCCGCGGCGAGCGCCAGCGGGGCGCGGCCGGCGAGGTCGGCGGCGAAGGCGGCGACCTCGCCGCGGAACTGGTCGGCCTCGAACACGCGGTGCAGCAGGCCGATGGCGTGGGCGTCGTCGGGGCTCAGGAGCTGGGCGTGCAGGATCAGGTCGAGCGCGCGCGCGGTGCCGAGCAGGCGCGCAAAGCGCTGGGTGCCGCCGGCGCCCGGGATGATGCCGACGCTGGTCTCGGGCAGCCCGTACAGGAACTGGCCGCGCGCCATCAGCCGGAAGTCGCACGCCAGCGACAGCTCGCAGCCGCCACCCGCGGCGCTTCCGTTGAGCGCCGCGATCGTGACCAGGCGGGAGGCCTCGAGCCGCAGGCACAGCTCGTGGAACGGGTGCAGCCGGCTCTCGCTCGAGTCCGGCGTCGCGCCCGCCACGTTCCCCGACCCGCGCTCGGCCGCGTCGGCGAGCTCGCCCACCTCGTAGTGCGCGATGAAGACGTCCTCGCCACCACCGGTCAGCACCAGCACGCGCACCGAGGTGTCGGCCTCGACCTCGTCGAGCAGCTGGCCCAGCTCGAGCACGCCCTGGGCGGTGAGGGTGTGGGTCGGCGGGTTCGAGATGGAGCAGGTCGCGACGTGCCCGTCGCGCGTCAGCTCGAGATGGCGGTAGCCCATGGGCGTCTCCTCAGGGTCGGTAGGTGTAGGTGCGCCGTCCCAGGTGCTCGGGCAGGCGCGCCTCGACCCAGTCGCGCCACTCGCACAGCATCGGACGCGTGCGGCGCGGGTCGATCAGGTCGTGCACGCCGAAGGCCTCGGCGCGCGGGAACGGGCTGCCGCGCCGCGCCATCTGCTCCTCGAGCTCGGCGCGCCGCGCCTCGGGGTCGGGGGCGGACTCGATGTCGCGGCGGAACGCCACGGCGACGCCGCCCTCCACCGGAAGCGCGCCGGTGCCCGCCGAGGGCCAGGCCAGCACGTAGCCGTCCGGCCCGAAGTGCGCCGCGGCCGCCACGCCGTAGGCCTTGCGCACGTGGACCGACGCCCAGGGCACGGTGGACTGCTGCACGGCCATCAGCGCGGCCGCGCCGTAGCGGATCGTCGCCTCGCGCTCCGCCTGGGCGCCGATCATGAAGCCCGGCTCGTCCACGAAGCTCACGATCGGGAGGTGGAAGGTGTCGCACAGGTCGACGAAGCGGCGCGCCTTCTGCGCGCCGTCGGCCGTCATCGAGCCCGCGTAGAAGCGGCTGTCGTTGATCCAGACGCCGACGGGGCGGCCCTCGAGACGTGCGAGCCCGGTGACCTGAGAACGGCCCCAGCCGGGCGTCAGCTCGAAGAAGGAGTCGCGGTCCATCACCAGCGCGACCAGCCGGCGCGCGTCGAAGATCTTGCGCCGGTCGCGCGGCACCAGCGAGAGCAGCTCCTCCTCGCAGCGTTCTCGGTCGTCGCCGCAGGGCGTCGCGGGCGGCAGCTCGTAGACGTTGGTCGGCAGGTAGGAGAGGAAGCGGCGGACCAGCGCGTCGACCTCGACCTCGTCTTCCGCCACGTTGTCGACCACGCCGTTGCGGCCGTGCACCTGCGCGCCGCCGAGCTCCTCCTTGCTCTTCTCCTCGCCCAGCGCGCGCGCCACCAGCGCGGGTCCGCCCACCAGCACCTGGGCCGTGCGGCGGGTCATGATCGAGAAGTGCGACGCCACCAGGCGCGCAGCGGGAAAGCCGGCGACCGGCCCCACCGCGGCCGACACGACGGGCACCGTCGCCAGCACCTCGCCGATCGAGCGGAAGCGCGGCGGCGCGTTGACCGGGGCGCCGGGGTCGGGGCGCGGTCCGCCGCCCCTGCTCTTGGCCGGACCGGCCACGCTGCCGCCGCCGCCCTCGAGGAAGCGCACCAGCGGCAGCCGGTAGCGCAGCGCAAGATCCTCGGAGTAGACGCTCTTGCGCAGGCCGGCCGGCGAGGGCGAGCCGCCGCGCTGCGTGAAGTCCTCGCCGCCCACCACGACCGGCCGCCCGTCTACGCGGGCGACGCCCACGACGTAGTTTGCCGCATGGAAGCGCACCATCCGGCCCTGCTCGTCGAGCTCGGCGTGGCCCGCGATGGCGCCGTGCTCGCGAAAGCTCCCCGCGTCGGTGAGCCCGTCGATGCGCTCGCGCACGGTGCGGCGCCCGAGCGCGTGCTGCCGCTCGACCGCTTCCGGCCCTCCCAGCTCGGCCGCCAGCTCGCGGCGGCGCTCGATCTCCTCGACCTCGGGCTTCCAGCTCACGCGGCCATTCTATGGCATGTCGTCGGCCGCCGTCGCGGCGGTCGGCGCGACGGCGTCGGCCCCGTACCGCCGCTCTTCCTTCGCGAAGCCGTCCGCGCGCCGGTCAGCGCCGCAAGGGCGCGCTCGGGAACGGCTGCGGCGCCTCGCCGTGACGGATCCGGTGGATCGCGTCCCAGGCCCAAGTGTGGACGCGGTAGTCGGGGTCCCGACGGGCCCGCTCCAGCGCGGGCAGCGCGGGCTCCGCGGCGGCTCCGACGCCGCCGAGGGCGCGCGCCGCGAACGACCGCGCCAGCGGGTCGGGGTCGTCGAGCAGGGCGGTGAGCGCCGGTACCGCGGGTGCGGCCGGCGCTCCCAGCTCGTAGAGCGCATAGGCGGCGGCCGCGCGGGTCTCGGCGTGCGGCGCGCCGAGTCGCTCGACCAGCGCGGGCAGCAGGGCGTCCGGATCCTCCCGGCGCAGGGCCACCAGCGCGCGGGCGGCCGCCTGGCTCGCCTGGAGGTCCGGGTCGGCGAGCGCAGCCAGCAGCGCCGGCTCGGCGTCGCGCGCGAGGGGGCCCAGCTTGCGCAGCGCGCCGAGAGCGCTCATGCGCTCGCGGAAGTCCTCGCCCTCGAGCTTCGCCACGAACGAGTCGACGACGGCGGGCGTGGTGACCCCGAGGCGGCCGAGCGTGTCGGCCGCGAGCGCTCGGCGCAGCGGATCGCCGGCCTCGAGCAGGTCGTGCAGGGCGGGAATCGCCGACGCGGCGTCGCCGCCCGCGATCGCGAGCCCGTAGGCCGCGGCGCGGCCCGTGTCCGGCGCACCGCTTTGGAGCTGCGCGACGAGCTCGCGCACCAGGCCGGGTCGCGCGCGGGCCATCGGGCCGAGCGCGGCGGCGGCGCCGCGCCGGATCACGGCGTCGTCGTGCTCGAGCAGCGCGAGCAGGGCAGGTGCCAGCTCCACGCCGTCGGGGTCCGCGATGCGCAGCGCCTCGAGCGCGGCGTGGCGCACGTCGGCATCGGGGTCCGCCAGCATGCGGAGCAGCCGGGGGCGCACCGCCGCCGGCGCGGGCCCCGGCACGCCCAGCGAGCGGGCAGCCGCCCGGCGCATCAGGGGATCGGGATCGTCGAGGGCCTCGGTGAGAACGGCCAGCGCGCGCCGAGACCCCTCCGCGCCGCCCGGAGGCGGGTCGCCGTGTCCCGTGCTCGCACTCCCGGCGAGCGACATCGAGAGCAGGAGGGTCATCCAGGGCCGCCGCATCCCGTCCGGATCGACCGGCCGGGGGTCGGGACTTGAGGCGGAACGCGCGCGGGCCGGCTGGCGCCCGCGCCCGTCTCAGCCCGGCCGCACCAGCGTCATCTGGATCGTGCCGTTCGCGCGCTCCCGGAAGCCGCCCTCGCAGTAGGCCAGGTAGAAGTCCCAGAGCCGCACGAAGCGCTCGTCGAAGCCGAGCGCGCGCACGCGGTCGAGCGCACCGAGGAAGGCATCGCGCCAGCGTCGCAGCGTCTCGGCGTAGTCCGCCGTGATGTCCTCGATGCGCGTGATCTGCAGGTCGGTGCCTCGCGCGAGGGCCGCGCAGATCGATCCGATCGAGACGAGCTGTCCGCCCGGGAAGACATGGCGCTTGACGAAGTCGACGCTCCGGACGGAATTCGCGAAATCCGCCTCCGGCACGACGATGGCCTGGAGGAACATGCGTCCGCCGGGCCGCAGTCGCTCGCCGCAGGCGCGCAGGAAGGAAGGCACGTGGGCGGCGCCCACGGCCTCGATCATCTCGATCGACGCGAGCTTGTCGAACTGCCCCTCGAGGTCGCGGTAGTCCTTCCGAAGGACCGTGACGCGGTCCGCGAGGCCCGCCTCGACCACGCGTCGCGTCGCCAGCTCGTACTGCTCTTGCGAGATCGTGGTGGTGGTGACGCGGCAGCCCGTGGTGCGGGCGGCGTGGATCGCGAAGCTGCCCCAGCCGGTGCCGATCTCGAGCACGTGGTCGTCGGGGCCCAGCTCGAGGGCCCGGCAGGCGCGATCGAGCTTGGCATGCTGGGCGTCGGCGAGCGTGGCCTCGGGGCTCTCGAACACGCCCGACGAGTAGGTGAGCGTCGGGTCGAGGAACAGCTGGTAGAATTCGTTGCCCAGGTCGTAGTGGGCGGCGATGTTGCGCCGGCTGCCGCGTCGCGTGTTGCGGCGCAGCGCGTGCAGCAGGCGCAGGCCGGGGCGCGCCAGCTTCGCGGCGAAGCTCTCCAGACCCTCTCGGGCGCGCGCGTTGCGCGCCAGGATGCGCACCACGGCCACCGGGTCGTCGCTGGTCCAGTAGCCGTCCAGGTACGCCTCGGCGCCGCCCAGCGCACCGCGCAGGGCGAGCGAGCGCCAGAAGCGCGGATCGTGCACCCAGACGCTGGCGCGCAGCTCGTCGTCGCGCGTGCCCAGCGCGCGGATCGAGCCGCCCTCGTGCAGCACGAGACGCCCGTGCGCGATGCGCGAGAGCCGGCCCAGCACGCTGCGTCGCGCCAGCCGGTCGAGCACGTGAAGCGGCTCGGGAAGAGGGGATTCCAGGACGACGGCGGTCTCGCTCACGCGGTGCTCTCCAACGCGCTCTCGGCGCTCCGGGGATGGGGGTGGAAGGGCGCGCCCTTGCGGTGGAGACGCCAGGCCTGCCAGTAGATGCCCGCGCTCACCTGGAGTGGCATCAGCGGGTAGCGGACGAGCGCTCGGGCCAGCGAAGCGCCCGTGATCGGTCGCCGCCGCAGCGCGAGCACGGCGTCGAACAGCGGCGGCCCGGCGCCGTCGTCGACGGCGATGCGCAGCCCCAGCGTGCGGCCCGGCTCGGCGACGTCGAAGCGATAGCCGAGGTCCATGCCGAGGAACGGCGACACGTGGAAGCCCTTCGGCTGCTCGAACGTCAGGCGTCGCCCGCGCCGGGCGCCGCCCGCGAGCACGTAGGGGTGGCGCTCGCCCCAGGGCGTGTTGGTGACGTCGGCAACCAGCGCGTCGAGACGCTCGCCGGCGGCGTCGAAGCAGTAGTGGAAGCTCACGGGATTCATGGCCCAGCCGAAGCTGCGCAGGTTGGTGAGCAGCCGGATCGGGCCGTCGGGGCGCCGTCCCGTTCGCTCCTCGACCAGGTCGCGCACGCACCGATCGAGCGGCACGCGCGGGTCGCCCAGGTGGTCTGCCCGGCGGAAGCGCGCTGGTGCCGGCCGCCGGGTCGACCACAGCAAGCGGCCGCGGAACACCTCGTCGAGCTCGCCCAGGTCGAGGTAGGTCATGAACAGCGGCAGCGAGAACCCGTGCTGCACCGGTCGGTGGCGCCGGTGCCAGACGCGTCCAAGGTAGAGCGCGCTCTCCATTGGTTAGCGCCGGGCGCCGATCCGTTCGCACACGGCGATCGCGCTCTGCAGGCCGTCCTCGTGGAAGCCCCAGCCCCAGTAGGCGCCCGCGAAGTGCACGCCGCCCCGGCCGTCGATCTCGGCGTGGAGCTGCTGCGCGGCCATGGCGTCGGTGTCGAAGATCGGGTGGTGGTAGGCGATCTTCGCGACCACCCGGCTCGGGTCGATGCGCTCCGTGGCGTTCAGCGTCACCAGGAGCTGTTCCGACGCGCGCAGGCCCTGGAGGCGCTTCATGTCGTAGGTCACCAGGGCGCGACTCGGTACCTCCCCGGCGTTCGCGGGCACCCGGTAGTTCCAGCTCGACCAGGCGCGAACGTGCCGCGGCATGAGCGAGGCGTCGGTGTGCAGCACCGCATCGTTCTCCTGGTAGCGGATCGCGCCGAGCACGGAGCGCTCCAGGTCGTTCGCATCGTCTAGCATCGCCAGCGCCTGGTCGGAGTGGACCGCCAGGACCACGCGATCGAAGTGCTCCACGTCGGCGTCGGTGCGCAGCTCGACGCCATCGGCCGTGCGTCGTATGCGGCGCACCGGCGTCGCGGTGCGCACGCGGTGGCGGAAGGGCTCCACGAGCGCCTCCACGTAGCTCCGCGAGCCCCCCGCGACCACGCGCCAGGGCGGGGCGCCGCGCGCCGCCAGCAGGCCGTGGTTGGCGAAGAACCGCACGAACGCCCGGGCCGGGAAGCGCAGGAAGCGCTCCGGATCGGCCGACCAGATCGCGGCACCCATCGGGATCAGGTACAGGTCGAGGAAGTCTCGCGAGTAGCCGCCCGAGCCGAGCCAGTCCGCGAGCGACAGCTTCGGGGCCTCGCTGGCGAGCAGCTCGGGCGCCTCGCCGAAGAAGCGGCGCAGGTCGCGCAGCATGCGCAGGAAGCGGGGGCGCCCGAGGTTGCGTGGATCGGCCAGCAGCGAGCCCAGCCCGCGGCTGCCCCACTCGATCCCGCTGCGCTCGCAGCTCACCGAGAAGCTCATGTCGCTAGGGCGGGTCGCGACGCCCAGCTCGGCGAGCAGCCGCGTGAAGCCGGGGTAGTTCTGCTCGTTGTAGACGATGAAGCCGGTGTCGACGGCGTACGGCGCGCCGTCGAGCTCGACGTCCACCGTGTGGACGTGGCCGCCGATGCGCGCGTCCGCTTCGAACAGCGTGATCGAGTGGTCGCGGCGCAGGCGGTGGGCGCAGACCAGCCCCGCCACGCCCGACCCGACGATGGCGACCCTCACCCGGCGTCCTTCCGCGGCGCGAGCCGCACGTGAGTCACGAACCACTCGCTGCCGCCGCCGGCGGCGAACAGCTCGGCGCAGCCGAGGAAGAACAGCCGCCAGCGCTGGAGCCAGCGCCCGGCGTCGGACCCATAGGTGGACGCGAGGATCGGGAGGACCGCGTCGCGCCGGGCGTCGAGGCGTTCGAGCCAGGCCTCGCTGGTGCGGGCGTAGTGCCCGCCCGGCACGCGCCACTGCGCCTCGACCACCAGGTCGAAATCGAAGTGCGAGAGCCAGTCCTCGCTCGGCATCATGCCGCCGCTGAAGAAGTGCCGGCCCATCCAGTTGCCGGCGCCCTCGGTCTCGTAGGGGTACGCCATCTGCCGGTGGCAGAAGTGGTGCGCCAACAGCCGGCCACCGGGCGCCAGCCAGCCCGCGATGCGCGCCAGCAGCGCCTCGTGGTTGCGCACGTGCTCGAACATCTCGACCGAGACGACCCGGTCGAAGCGCTCCGACGGCTCGAAGTGGTTGACGTCGGCCGTCGTCACGCGGAGGTTGTGGAGGCCGCGCGCCGCGGCGCGCGCCTCGATCCACGCGCGCTGCGAGCACGAGTTCGAGACGGCCCGGATCTGCGCCGCGGGGAAGCGCTCGGCCGCGTAGAGCGAGAGCGAGCCCCAGCCACAGCCGAGGTCGAGGACGCTCATGCCGTCGGCCAGCCCCGCCCGCTCGCAGGTGCGCTCGAGCATGCGCGCCTCGGCGTAGCCGAGGCTGTCCGAGTCCCCGTCCCAGAGCGCGCACGAGTACTTGAGGTGCGGGCCGAGCACGTGCTCGAAGAACGAGGCCGGCACTTCGTAATGCTGCTCGTTCGCCTGCTCCGGCACCAGCGCGATCGGGCTCTTGCGACAGGCCTCCGCGAACTCGAGGCGCGCCGCGCGCACGGCCTCGGGGTCGCCGCCGTACTGGCGCAGTCGCTCGGCCAGCATGCGGCGGATGCCGAAGCGCACGAGCGCGTCGGGCAGGAGGCCGCGCTCTGCGAGGCCCGCCAGCCGCGCGATGCTCATCGGGCCGCACCCGCGGCGGCGTGTGCCGGCCGCGCCGCGGATCGCACGCTGCGCAGCGCGCTCGTCTTCTCCGCGCAGACCCGCTCCCGCAGGCCGCGCGCGGCGACCGCGCCGACGCGCTGGAAGAGCAGGCCGAGCAGCGGATCGGCGACGCGCGCGATGCCCTTCAGCTCGACCCGGGCCTCGTAGGTGACGCGACAGCCGTCGCCCCGCGGCGCGACGCCGATCTCGTCGATCGAGACCACCGCTCCGCCTTCGCCGCGCAGGACCAGTCGCTGCGGGGGCTCCCATTCCGCGATCTCGTAGACGAACGGGATGCGTCGTCCGAGGAACTCGACGGTCACGGCGAACTGCGAGCCGGGCCCGAGCGGACCTGCGTCGAGGCGCTCCGCCGCGGCGACACCCGGATCCCAGTCCGCCGTGTTGCTGAAGTCCGCCAGGTAGTCGAAGGCGGTCTGTGGATCGAGGGGGAGGTCGATGGCGTCTACGAAGCGGGCCATGTGTATCCTTTTCCTGGGCGCGCTGGCGAATCTTAGCGATCGATCATGCTGTGTCTAGAAAAGATTTGTATATCTGATCTACATCTCACCCCGGGGGACGGCCGTGGGGCGGCCAGCTCGCGGCGGAACGCGCGCTCACGCTCGCGCCTCCAGCATCAGCGCCAGCACGGCTGCGAGCAGCAGCAGGCCGCGCAGCGACCAGGCGACCGTGCGCACCCAGTTCGTGACGACCAGGCGCCGGTGCGCGTCCGCGTCGAAGCCGGTCACCAGATCGCGGTGGCGCGGCACCTGGAGCAGCGCCGTCGACAGCCAGATCACCAGTAGCAGGCCGAGGCCGAGCCACGCGACGAGCGGCGCCAGGGCCGCCGGCGGGAAGGCGAGCAGCGCAACGGCCGTGCCGGCCTCGAGCAGCATCGCCGGCCCGACGACGGGACCGGTGCGCGCCAGATGGCCGTCCTGATAGGCCGCGAAGTCGCCCGCCCCCACGCGGGCGAACAGCGGGTAGTGGACGCGCTGCACGAACCAGACGAGGCCGACCATGTAGAACGTCGCCGCGAGGTTCAGCAGCAGGTTGACGACCGCTAGCGCCTCGCCGTTCACGTCCGCACCCGGCAGCCAAGAGCCAGGCAGGTCGGAGATTCGAGCGAAGTCATCGTACGCCTCCCGAGCCGAATCCTAGGCGAGGATCGATAAGATGTACAGATAAAATCTTTACAAAT
>JASJBO010000251.1 GCA_030066475.1 Myxococcota bacterium | reverse complement strand
GTCGTGCAGGAACGCCCACAGCTTCTCGGCGTCGAAGGGCTGCGACGTCCGATAGGTGAAGCTCGAGATCCCGTACTCCTCGGTCTCCGGCGTGTGCTCGCCCTGAAGCTCTCGAATCCAGCCAGCGGAGCTCGCCGCCTTCTCGTAGTCGAACAGGCCCGTGTTGAGCACGAATTCGAGCGGCACCTGTCCGCGCGTCGCCGCGAGAAGCTTCGCGCCGGGGTTGAGCGCTCTCACGATGGCCTCGACCTCGAGAGCCTGATCCCTGGTCACGAGATCCAGCTTGTTTAGCACGATGACGTCGGCGAACTCGATCTGGTCGATGAGCAGGTCGGTCACCGTCCGGTGGTCATCTTTGCCCAGCGACTCGCCGCGGTCCTGGAGCGCCTCGGCGGCGTCGTAGTCGCGCAGGAAGCTCGCCGCGTCCACGACGGTCACCATCGTGTCGAGGCGCGAAACCTGGCTCAGGCTCACGCCGTTCTCGTCTTCGAAGGTGAATGTCTGTGCGACCGGGATCGGCTCCGAAATCCCCGTGGACTCGATGAGCAGATAGTCGAAGCGGCCCTCCTGCGCGAGCCGTGAGACCTCGGCGAGCAGGTCGTCTCGCAGCGTGCAGCAGATGCAGCCGTTCGACATCTCGACGAGCTTCTCCTCGGTCCGCGACAGCTCCGCGCCGCCGCGCTCGACGAGCGCCGCGTCGATGTTCACCTCGCTCATGTCGTTCACGATCACCGCGACACGCCGCCCCTCCCGGTTGTTGAGCACCTGATTGAGCAGGGTGGTCTTTCCGGCCCCGAGGAAGCCCGACAGAACGGTGACGGGGAGGCGTAGAGGGTTGGAACTGGTCTCTTGGTTCAGGGGCATCGAGATCCTCTTGATCCGTATCGGGCGCGTACCCGGGACCGATCGGACCGAGCCTTCGCCACCCCCAACGAGAATAGTGCCACCCGCCGCTCTCGAGTTCCCGATCGCGCCATGGTTCGGTCACATGGCGCGCTCGTACAGACCTCGGACTTCTTCGCGGCTCGGATAGCGCGGCGTGTTCAGGATGATCATGTCGCGGAGCGCATCGGTGGTGAGCGCGTCGACGTCCGCCGGTGCGGCGCCGAGGTCGCTCAGGCGGCGGTCCGTTCCGACGGTCGCTGACAGCTTCTCGACCGCCTCGATCGCGGCGTGGGCGTCGTGAGCCACGCCGAGTGCGAGGCCGACGTCGGCATACCGGTCTGCGACGGCCTCGAGATTGAAGCGCATGACGTGGGGGAGCATGGTGGCGAGCGTCTGTCCATGGGCCACGCCGTAGGTGCCCGAGACGGGGTGACCCGTGGCGTGGACGAGTCCCAGGAGTGGGCCCGAAGAGAACGCACGCCCGGCGAGGTGGGAGGCGATCTGCATCGATGCCCGGGCCTCGACGTCACTGCCCTCCGCCACCGCCCGGGGCAACCAGCGGCCGGTAAGCCGGATGGCCTGCAGGGCGAGGCCGTCGGCGTAGAGGTTGGCCGCTGTGGAGGTGAAGGCCTCGATGGCGTGGGTCAGGACGTCCATCCCGCAGGCCGCCGTCGCTCCGGCCGGAAGGCCGACGGTCAGCAGGGGGTCCAGCACGACGGCGCGAGGCTTGACGTCCGGGTGGTTGAAGGTCAGCTTGCGATGGTCCCTGGTCCGGGTGATCAGCCCACCGCCGTTGGTCTCGGACGCAGTGCCCGAAGTCGTCGGCACGGCGATCGTGGGCACGCAGGGCGCGCTGGCCCGCGCCGCCGGAGCCAGCGTGGCGAAGTCGATGCGGTCAGAGGCGTCGAGCTCCGGCGAGAAGGCCAGCGCGAGGTCGTCGATGCCAGACGGCGCGGCCATGGCGATGTACTTGCCACAGTCCATGACCGAACCGCCGCCGACGAGCACCATCACGTCGCCCTCGATGCCGAACTCCCGCAGGGCTGCCACGCCAGCGGCGACGTTGGCGTCCGTCGGGTTCGGGTCGACGTCGACGAAGGCCGTCCACTCGAGGCCCTCGCCGCTGAGCGCGTCGGTGACGGTGTCGAGGACGCCGGCAGCGCGCACGCCGGGGTCGCTCACGACGAAAGCGCGCGTGCCGTGGGCGCGCAGGTGCTGAGCGAGCGCGGCGATGCTGCCTGCGCCCACGGTGGTCGTCCCCATGGGCTCGAGGGTGAAGGTGCTCATCTCGGGGTTCTCCTCCTTCAGGCGAGGCCCGAGAAGTCGAGCTGGCCCGTGGTCATGAAGGCGTTGAAACCCATGTCGACGTTCAGATTCACCCCATTGACGTAGCGCGACGCGGGAGCGCCCAGGAAGGCGAGGGTCGTCGCGATGTCTCGCGGCGTCGCGATCGTCCCACCGACTTGCTCGATCGTCCAATTGATCGTCTTCTCGGTCATCGTCTTGGTGAAGTCCGGAAGCAGCGGCGTGTCGATCGGCGCCGGGCACACGCTGTTCGTGCGCACGCCCCTGGCGAGCGTCTCCTTGGCGCTCTTCATCGTGTAGACCTGCACACACTCCTTCGAGAAGGCATAGCCATCCCCGACCAGCTCTGCGTGATCCAGACACCAGCCGAGGAGCTCCTCGCGGCTCTCGATCGCAATGCAGTCGAGCACATCTTGGAGGTGACCCGGCCACTGGCCGCCCGCGATCGAAGCCGTGTTCACGATCGCCCCGTCCTCTCGGATCTTGGGGAGCAGTCCCTCCGAGAGCTGACGGAGTCCGAGCCAGTTCACGGCCATCACGTCCTCGACGGGGTGCGTCGCAGCGATCCCCGCGTTGTTGAAGAGCGCATCGATCGGCCCCTCGATCGCGGCGATTGCTTTCTCCACCAGGGACGCGTCGCTCATGTTCGTCTCGATGAACCGATCGATGGGACCGTCCGGCTTCTCGATATCGAGCGCGATCACCTCGGGGCGGCCGAGCTCCGTGAGAACGTCGAGGAGCGCCGCGCCCACCCCCGAGAAGGCGCCGGTGATGACGACGCGCTTGTCCGAGTAGTCGAAACAATGGGACATGAGAATGCTCACTCCAGTCGCGGGGCCGTCTGTGCCCCTGGTGGATCCAATCCGTGCGCGCGGCGGTCGATCACCGAGCAGTCGACCATCAGTGCAGCCCGCCTCGGGGCGTCTCGATCGCGCTCGCTGGCGTCTCCGGCGAAGCGCTCGGAACCGCACGCAGCGCCTCTTCCTGCGAGAGCAGGCAGGAATCGAGCGCCGAGCAGACCTCATCGGGATCGAGATCGACGCCCACGAACGCGATCTCCTGGCGGCGGTCACCGAAGCGCGGATGCCACCGATCGAGCAGTCGTCGTCGCTCCGCGTCGCATGTGGGCCACGTCGAGCCACCGCAGCTCGCCCACCACCGACCGGCTGCGAAGACCCGATGAACGGAGCCCGCACACGAATACCCGAACGCGTCATCGCACCTGTTGGCGAGCCAGACCTTCCCCTTCCCGCGAACGAGCTCGCGCGGGGGATCCGCGATCCATTCCCCGAAACGCTCCGGATCGAAGGGGCGCGAACGACGGTAGAGGAACCGATCGGGCGGGCACGGCGCTGCGGGCTCCGCCTGCAACAGGTCGAGCCAGGGCGGCACGATGCGCGCGGAGGCAGGCGGACGACCGCTGCTCTCCGCCCGCCGAGAGCACGTCAAGAAGTCGAGGAGGCCGGTGTCCGACGCGTCATCGAGTGCAAGCCTCGCGGCACCCGGGTTGAGGACGCTGAGCACACGCAGGAGCGCATCGCGGGAATGCGAGCGTCCGCTCAGAACGAGGTGTGTCGCAGACTCGATCTGGCCGACTGCGATATCGGCCACCGTGCGTACGTCGCCGGGGCTCCTGCCCCAGCCGTGAGCGGAGATCGGATCGGCTGAATCCAGCTGATCGGCAACGAGCTCCGAGTCGACCAGGGCCAAGACATTGCCGATGTGGGCTCCACCGCCGAATCGGTGCGCGAGATAGTCACACGCCTCCCATTCCTCGACGACCTGAGACGTCTCGACGTGGGGAGGCAGCAAGACACCCAGCTGCGCCCATTCACCCATCGTCGGTTCGATGAATTCCGCGAAGGACCTGACCGGCAGCACCTCGCGGATCCGATCGAAGCCGCGACTCACGCCCTCGGTCGGCAGCCCCCCGAGGAGATGAACAGGCCTCACGCCGTCGCGGCGCTCGGGCGACATTCTCCGAGACGGATCCATCAACACTCGCCTCGCCGGAGCAGCGACCACGAAGACCGGAACTCTGATCCCACAGGCGTAGTGCCGGCCGAGACGGTGGAGTTCCATGGCGGGACGGAGGGCGGCGTGGGACGCGCAGAGATTCGGCGTTCTAGATCCTTGAGAAGTCGCCGTGGCGACCGGCGCCGTCGCGGAATCGCGCCGCGCCGGCGCTGCCTTCCTTGCGAACCGCATCCACCCCGTTCGCCCACTCGACCTCGAGGGCCTGGCGGGTCGGCATCCCGCGTGTCTCGATGATCGAGCGCCGGTCTGCGAGCACCGCCTCCTGCGGGAAGCGCGCGATCTCGCGCGCCATCTCCTCGGCCACCTCGCGCGACCTGCCCTCTGGAACGAGGCGCTCGCACAAGCCGATGCGGTAGCACTCTTCGGCGGGGACCTTCCTGCCGGTCAGCGTGATCTCGAGCGCCTTGCCCTGGCCGACGAGCCGCGGCAGGCGCACGGTGCCCCCATCGAGGAGCGGGATTCCCCAGCGGCGGCAGTAGACGCCCAGGTAGGCCGTCTCGGCCATGACGCGGAAGTCGCACCACAGGGCGAGCTCCATTCCTCCGGCGACCGCCGGGCCTTCCATGGCGGCGATCACCGGCTTGGACAGCTCCATCCGCGAGGGACCGAGGGGGCCGCGCGGCGCCGGGGCTGCACCGATCGGAAAGGCGAGCCCCTTCTCGATGTCTCGCTCGTAGCGACCGTCCTCGTTCAGGCTCGCCGCGTACTTCAGGTCCCAGCCTGCGCAGAAGGCGCCACCGGCGCCGGTGAAGACGGCCACCCTCGCGTCGCTGGCGTCGAAGGCGGTGAAGGCCTCGACGAGGGCATCGGCCGTAGCGGGATCGACGGCGTTGCGCGCTTCGGGGCGGTCGTTGACGATCGTCCAGACTTCACCCTGCTCGTGTGTGGTCACACCCATGGAATCGACATCCCTTCTTGTCTAGAGCGGCGTCGCGTTCTCGCCGACGCGACCGCTGTCGGTCTTTGCATAAAGCTCGTCGAGAAGGCCCGGGACCGTCGGGTTGTCGGCCATGAGCGTGTACGCGGCGATGCACTCGCGGTAGAGCTGGTCGTCGAGAGCGCGTCCGATCATGTCGAGCACGGTGGCCTTGGCCGAGCGGATGGCCTCCTGGTCGTTCCGCAGGATCGGGGCGGCGACACGCCCCGCCTCGCTCATGAGCTCGTCATGCGGGACGACGCGCGAAACCAGGTTGATGCCGAGCGCGCGCTGCGCGTCGACCGGCTCCGCGGTGAGCAGCAGCTCCAGGGCGACGCCGACGCCGCACAGGTTGACGAGCCGGGCGACCCCACCGTCACCGTGGTGAAAGCCGCGGCGGGCCTCGAAGGAGCCGAAGCGCGCGCGCTCCGACGCGACGCGGATATCGGCGGCCATCGCGATCTCGAAGCCGCCTGCCAGCGCCCAGCCGTTGACCGCCGCGATCACCGGCTTCCTCATGCGGTGGAAGCCGCGCGGCAGGCCTCCCAGCCCGAGCGCCGCCCAGTCCTGGATCTTCTTCGGAGTGGCTCCGACGTACTTCGTGACGTGGGTCTTGAGGTCCATGCCCGCGCAGAAGGCGTCACCGGTGCCCGTCAGGATCGCGACGTCGAGCCCGTCGTTCCCGGAGAGCTCCTCCCACGCCGCGCACAGCCCCAGGTGGACGTCTCGATCGATGGCGTTCTTTGCCTCGGGACGGTTGATCGTCACGTAGGCGATGCGTCCTCGCTTCTCGAACTCGACCTTGGCCAAGGCAGAACCTCTTTTCGAACGGCAGAATATAATTTCTAACTGAATTTGAAACTATTGTCAAGAGTTCACGAGCGACCGGCGAGGTGCTACCCGTCAGGCCATGCCGCCGGCCCAGAAGAGCAAGGAAGCCCTGCTGCCCGCGCAGGGGGCAGATGCCCGCGCTCGGCGCAAGGCCGTGCTCGCGGGACAGCGCCGCGAGCACATCGTCGCCGCCGCGCGAACGGTCTTCGCCGAGGAGGGCCTCGAGCGGGCGACGATGCGGCGAATCGCCGACGCCTGCGGCTACACCCCCGCGGCCATCTACTTCTACTTCGAGGGCAAGGAGGAGATCTACGCCGCGATCCTTCAGCAGGTCCTCGAAGAGCTGAGGGCTCGGATCATCAGCGCGGTCGAGGCGGGGGGCGCCGCCGAAGAGGTCGCGCGGCGCGCCCTGAACGCGTTCTTCGAGTACTACCGTGAGCGACCGCGAGAGTTCGAGCTGTCCTACTACCTGTTCGGTGGAGTCCAGCCGCGCGGCCTGACGTCCAAACTCAATCGGAAGCTCAACCACCTGCTCAAGGAGATGCTCGAATCCCTCGCCGACGCACTCGCTGAACTGGGCCCATCCTCAGGCGAACTGCGCTGGCAGGAAGCGGTCGCCGCCCTCGCCCACCTGTCGGGCATCGTCCTGCTCGAGAACTCCGGACGACTCAAGACCCTGAGAGTCGATGCAGGCGTACTGCAGTCTGCCTACATCGATGAGCTGATCGCGCGACAAGAACGGGCCTAGCTGGCACTCGCCGGGGCGGCTCCGAAGCCGATCCCCGTTCGGGAGCAGCTTCGCGACGAGCGCCGTCGACCCCGTGGGTCAGCTCGGAGGCACGAGGTGGGTGGCGACGTCGGTGCGGTAGGCGAGCCGGGCCGGGATGGTCCCGGCAAGTGCCGCAAGGAGCACCACGGCAGCGGGTGCGATCCCGAAGACCGGGTGCCAGATCCAGGGGTCCAGGACCACGCCCGTCTGGCTGCGCACGATCGCGCGAGCCAAGGCGAAGATCCCCGCGTACACGACGAAGCCGAGGAGGGCCCCGAGGACGCCGATGCTGGCGGCCTCGCCGACGATCGCCGCCGAGACGGTGCGGCGGCGTGCACCCAGCGCGCGCAGGACCGCAAAGTCGCGGCGTCTTTCCTGCATCGTGTTCACGATACTCGCTACGATCGAGCCGGCGGCCACGAGCACGACCAGGTAGGCCACGAGGCCCAGCACGCGGATGGCCCATCCTAGCTTGTCGAAGAGGTCTCCCATTACCCGGCCGATCGGCCAGGCCAGCGTCGCGACCTTCCCCTGCTTGTTGATCGTCTGGTCCAGGAAGAAGCCTGCCTGGGGAGCGACGAGGTCCAGCATCACGGCGCTCACCTCCTTGTGTTCGTCGGGGATCGCCGCGGCTGGGTCCGCTTCGTAGGCATCGCCAGCGCCACGGAGCACGTGACCTGCGAGGCGGTAGATCCCTTCCAGGGGGATCCAGATCACGCGATCGGCCGGGGTGTTGCTCGGCTCGAGCACACCCGCAACCACGTACTCCTCCGCGTGCCGGGCGCTCTCGTCGAAGAACAGACCGTGATGCGGGTGGAACGTGTCGCCCAGGGCGAGTCCGGCCTCCCGCGCGACGCTGCTTCCGATCACGGCCTCGCGACGCTGTGGATCGAAGAGTCGTCCGCCCGCCGCGATTCGCAGCGGAAAGTCGCTTCCGTTGCTCCTCTCGGTGAAGAGCTCGCCCAGGGTCCCGACGATGCGGAAGCCGCGGTAGTTGTCGCCGACTGCGTAGGGGATCGCCCGCTCGACCTGGGGATCGCGGGCAATCGCTTCGTAGAGCGCCCACGGGATGTTCCCGGGGGAGGTTTCGAGATGGAAGACCGCGTTCAGCACGAGCTGGAGCTGGCTCCCGCGCGCCCCGAGGACGGCGTCGAAGCCCAGCGGGCCGGCGGTAAAGGCGCGCAGGCTCTGCTCCTGGATGGCGAAGACGGCGAGGACCAGCCCGGTCGCGAGGCCGACGGAGGCGATCGTGATCGAGGACGAGAAGGTGTGCTCCCGCAGGCTGCGACGCACGAGAAGGGGAAGGCCAGCCCTCACGGTGTCGTCCTCGTTCGCGCCAGCGCGTCGAACTCCTCACAGCGCTCGAAAGCGCGCAGGATCTCCTGGTCGTGACTCACGAGCAGCAGTGCGGCGCCCATCTCACTGGCCGTCTCCCGCAGCAGCGCGAGCGCTGCGGCGGCGTTCGCCGGATCGAGGTTGCCCGTGGGCTCGTCCGCGAGGACGAGGGCGGGCCGATTCGCGAGCGCACGGGCGACGGCCACCCGCTGTCGCTGCCCCAACGAGAGCTGGGCCGGCCGGTAGTGCATGCGGTCCGCGAGCCCCACGCGCTCGAGCAGGTGTCTCGCGCGGTCCTCGTCCTCGCCGGCGCCGAAGTGCATGGCCAGGAGGACGTTCTCGAGGGCGGAGTAGGCTGCCAGCAGGTTGAAGGTCTGGAAGACGTAGCCCACCAGCCGTCCGCGCAGGCAGTCCCGGTCACTTTCGCGGCGCGCCGTGATCTCCTCGCCGGCCACGAGGATGCGGCCGGCATCGGGGCGGAGGATGCCGGCGATGAGGTGGAGGAGCGTGGTCTTGCCGCAGCCGCTCCGCCCGTGCAGGGCAACCTGCTCGCGCTCCGCCAGCGAGAGGGCCGGCAGGTCGATCACGGGCTGCAGCTCGCCCTGGGGTGTGGTGTAGCTCTTGAGGAGCCCTTCGATTCGCAGCGCCGCCGTCACCCGGAGCCGACCGTTGCCTCGCGCATGCGGTAGAGGCTCATGACGGTGCCCCCCCGCACCTCCTCGCCGACCTCGAGGACACCCAGGACCTTGGCGATTCCGAACGGCTTGACGTCGGACGCCCGGCCCTCCTGAACGGCCACATGGATCCACTGGTTCATGGAGAGCCCGGAGCCGAAGCAGCAGCCGAGCTCGTTCTTGGCGGCAAGAACGAATTCCGTGATACGGCCGCGTGTGACCGTGATGGGAACCACGTACCCGCGCACGGCGATCGGGAGGCGGTCGAGAGCGCGCACCTCGGGTGGGATCAGACGTTCGTTGCGCTCGGCCAGGGCTTCGGGCGACATGTCCCTGATGGCGCCCGGCATCTCGAACGGATAGGGGAAACCCCCGAGGACCTCCCAGGAGATCGGCTGGAAGCTCTCGCTCTCCTCGTCCCCGATCTCGGCCACCCCGGCGAGCGCCGGCGCGTCGCGGAAACCGAGGAACAGCCACTGGGGTACCAGCGCGAGCCCTACGAGGCAGGCGCCGATCGACGTGTACTTGAGCCAGCGCGGGTAGCGTTTCCGCTCTCGCGACCCGTCCTGGCTGTGCGGGGCGTCCTGGCTCATGACCGTTCCTCCGCGGCGTCCTCGCGTGTCTCGTTGCCTTCCGGGAACCGGAATGACACGCGTTCGAAGCGCTGCCCTTTGACCTCGAGGCGGCGAACCTCGCCCCGGAAGCGGAGAAGCCCCTTGAGCCGGTCGGAGCGACCGGCGAACTGGGACGTGTTGTCTCGGGTCTCGCCCGTGAGGACGTTCTCCACCGGCGCGAGCGCGACTGCGAAGCGGGGGCCGGATTCTGGTTGGACTTCGATCCCGAGGGACGGCTGCTGTACCGCGACGCCGCGCTCCGCCTCGCCGTCGAGCACGTACGCCGTCATCTCCCCGGTCTCGGGATCGAGGATCAGTTCGAGATGGACGAGTTCGTCGCCGAAGACGACGAGCGTGCCGCCGTGCGGTGCAACGTGTTCGTGGTGCGCCTCGCCTCCGCCCGCTGCAGCCGAAGCGGTCCACAGGGTCGCAGCGACGCACACGAGTACCCACGGATGACTCATAGAACCTCCCTGTCGAGCCTGGCCATTCGACTCGGCATGGATTCGCACGATGCGCCCGCACGGGCAGACGCGTCCTCGAGTCAGGCGTTGGGGGGGGAGGGTGGGGCACGGGACGCGGGCCTGGCCCAGAGCGTCTGGCCCAGCGTCGCGGGAATCGCATCGACGCGGTGTCGCATCGCATCGGCGCCGATCGGAAGAGAGAGAGGTGAGACGACGAGGCCGTGCACGAAGGCCGGCGCCATGCGGCAGAAGGAACAGGACGTCGGGTCGTGTCCCTCGCGCTCCTCGTCGTTCGCGGGTCGCTCTTGGGTGGCCGGGTGGACCGGGAGGGCCGAATGCGTCGCCGCCACCGCGGCCTGGCTGACGAGGCCGACCAGCAGCAGCGCGGATAGCCAGCGCTCTTTCAGTGGCTGGGCCTTCATCGCGAGCGTCTACCCCCCACCCGAGTCTGTAGGAGCCGGAGACCCCCAGCGCAAGAGGGTCTCGGAGTGCCCATCGGCGCTCCGCCCGGGTGACTCGAGGCCACGTCGATTTCCGTCAGGATTCCGGGAGGTTGGATCGGGTGCGTGGCTGTGCGGGGTGTCTCACCGGTTCTGCAGCGACTGCTGGTCTGGGCCACCCGAGCGTCGACGCTCGAAACACATCAACGGCATCCAGTCTCGTCCCCTTCGCCTGCGGTCGGCGTGAAGGCGAAGCCTTCGTACCCCTTGTCGGCGACCTCGGCGATGCGATGGAAGTACGCAGGGCCGCCCAGGTGCACACTGAAATGCCGGGGCTTGCCCGGGATGTTTGCCCCCGTGTACCAGGAGTCCGTGCGGGGGAAGAGCGTCCTGTTGGCGATCGCACTGACTTCTCTGTCCCAGTCCAGCTCGGCGGCGTGCGTCGGCTCGACCGCGCCCAGCCCCTGTTCGCGCAGGTGGCGCACGCAATTGGCGATCCACTCCGTCTCGAGCTCGGCGCCGAGCGGCATGAGGTAGAGCACTCCGGGCGTACCCGGGCCGTGGATCATGAAGAGGTTGGGAAAGTCGCTGATCATCAGGCCGAGGTAGTTGTGGAATCGGCTCTCCCACTTCTCCTTCAGGCTGATGCCACCGCGACCCTTGGGATCGAGGCGGAGCATCGAGCCGCTGATCGCGTCGAAACCCGTTGCGAGCACGAGCATGTCGATGGGGTGCTCGCCCGTCGCGGTGCGCACGCCCGTCGAGGTCATCTCTTCGATCGGGTCTCGTCGGAGGTCCACCAGCGTTACGTTGTCGCGGTTGTAGGTTTCGTAGTAGCCGTCGTCGAGGATCGGACGCTTGGTGCCGTAGAAATGGTCGGGCATCAGCTTGTCGGCCGTCTCGGGGTCGTGGACGATCTCGCGAATCTTGCCGCGCAGGAACGCGCAAACCTCGCGGTTGATCTCCTCGTTCACCAGGAGCTCCGGGTAGTTCCCGTAGACGAAGGCCAGCGTTCCCTGCTCCCAGAGTTCCTCGTAGAGCGCGTGACGTTGCTCGGGGGTCTCGTCGAATGCGGAGCGCCCGTTGCCCGGCGCCATCGGCAGGGCCGCGTCGGCGGCCGGGGGGGCCATCATTCCGGCGCGGATCTGCTCCCAGTTGTCTCGGACGGCCGCGAGCTCCTCGGGCGCGAGGGGGCGGTTGCGCGCGGGAACGGTGTACTGCGGCGTGCGCTGGAAGACCGTGACGTGATCGGCCTCCTTGGCGATCTCCGGGATCACCTGGATTCCCGAAGAGCCGGTCCCGATCACGCCGACGCGCTTGCCCGAGAACGAGACGGGCTCCTGC
>JASJBO010000250.1 GCA_030066475.1 Myxococcota bacterium | reverse complement strand
CCGGCACCTCGAAGCTCGGGTTCATCAGCGGGGGATTGGCGCCCGCTGCGACGGCGCTCGTGACGAGGGCCAGCAGCAGGGTCGAAGAAGCGAAGCGGTGGTCGAGACGCATGGGATGTCCTCCTTGCTCGTCCGTTGCCGCAGTGTGCAACGGCGTGCGCCGGCTCTCACTGACCATTCGCTGACCAGCCGCTGACCCGACCCGTGACGGATGTCTCCACTCGTGACGGATGTCTCCTCTCCGCGTTTCAACTAGTCTCGCCGCTCGCTTCTCGCGGAGGAATCGGCCATCGAGCTCCCGGACCGGCAGTGGATCCGCTGGGCGCGCATCGCGCTCGCTGCCGCGCTCGTCGCCGTCACCTTCGGCGCGGGCCTGGAACGCGCGGGACGACTGCCGACGGCGCCCGAGTCGGAGCGGGACGCGCTGCGCGAGGCGCCGCAGCTGGCGCGCGGCGAGCACCGCTTCGGGATCGTCGAGTACACCCACTACCCGAACGGACCGGCCTACGCGATCGCCACGATGCTCCGCGCCGGCGTGTCGCACGACCGCCTGCGGGTGTTCCCGACCGCGCTGTCGGCGCTGGCCTTCGGGCTGCTGCTGTGGGCCCTGCTCGCGCGCGCGACGCGCCCCTGGCACTGGGCGTGGTCGGTCGGCGCGTGCGCCGTCCTGCTGGTCCAGCCGGGCATCGCCAACTGGCACGGCGCCCTCCACGAGCACTCCTACGCCATGTCGCTGACGCTGGTCGCGTCGGCGCTGGGGATCGTGCTGCCCGCGCGCTGGAGCGCGCTGTGGTTCGCGCTGGGCTTCGTCTCGGGCTGGGTGGGCTACGACTTCCTGCCCGCGCACGCCGCGGCGGTGGGGACGGCGCGCTGGCTCTACTACGCGAGCCTCGCAGGGGCGAGCCCGGCCGAGGCCGCCTGGCGCGCGGCGCTGGACGCGCTGCGGTTCTGCTCGGGCGCCGCCGCGGCGATCCTGGCGCACATCCTCCAGCTCGCGCTCTACTTCGGCAGCACCGAGGCGGCCGTGCGCGACCTGCTCGGCTCGGCGGCCGCGCGCATGGGCATGGACGCGTCGGCGATCAACCCCGAGTACGAGCAGTTCCTGCGGGCCGCGAGTCGCGGCGACGACGAGGTCCCGCCGCGCGCGGTGCTGATCCGCCTGCTGCTGAAGTTCTTCTGGCGCGACTGGAGCCGACCGCTGGTGCTGGCCGGCTTCGCCGCGGTCGGCGTGGCCGCGACCGTCGCGGCGCTCGCGGCCGAGCAGCGCCGGCACGCGCTCACCGGCCCCGCGCTCCGACGGCGGGCGCTCGTCGCGGGTGCGGCGGTCCTCGGGGCCGCGTGCGCGCCGCTGCTCTGGGTCGTGCTGATGCCGCGGCACGCCATGTTCCACTACCACATGCTGCCGCGGAACTTCTTCACGAGCGTGGTGGTGTTCGCGCCGATCCCGGTGCTGGTGACGGCGGTCGGCTGGGCGCGGACGCGGGCGCGCACGGGACTCGAGCCGAGGCGCGCCGCGGTCGCGGCGGCGCTGTACGCGCTGCCGCTCGGGCAGCTCGCGGCGCTCGGGGTCTACGCGCTCGCGCTCGGCTGAGGCCCGGGCCGCCGCAGCGCCTGGACCTGCATCTCGCCGATCGACACCGGGATGGGCCGGTCGAGCAGCGCGTCGGGCAGCAGGCGCTGCGCGCCGCGCAGCAGGCGGGTCAGCAGCCAGTGCGGGTAGGTCTCGAACTGGTGGTGTGCGTAGCGCAGGGTGAGCGCCTTGCGCGCCGCGCGGACGTCGATCACCTCGAAGCCGGCGCGCTCCAGCAGGGTCACGAGATTCCGCCGCGAGAAGTAGAACAGGTGCTCGAGCTTGTAGTGCGTCCAGCGGGAGCCCATCAGCCGCCGGCTCCACGAGCCCCGATCGGGCGTGGTGAGCACGAGCAGGCCGTCGGGCCGCAGCAGGGCGTGGGCGCGCGCCAGGACGGCGGCGGGATCGCGCACGTGCTCGAGGAAGTCGAGCATGAACACGGCGGCGAACCCGTCCGGCGCGGCGCGCTCGAGCCGCGCGTCGTCGAGCTCACCGCGGTGGACGCGCTCGGCCCCGAAGCGGCGCGCGATCTCGCCGGCGCCGAACTCCGAGCGCTCCACGCCGTACGGCTCGAGCCCCCGCTCGGCCGCCACCTGCATCAGGAAGCCGGTCGCCGCGCCGCAGTCCAGCACCGGATCGCCCGCCGCGAGCGGCCGTCGCAGCGAGTCGAGCAGGCCCCGGAAGGTCGCCCGCTTGGTGTCGCCGGGGTCCCGCTCGCCGGCGCCCAGGCCCCAGGCGTCGTAGTAGGACCGGCCGTAGAGCGCGTCGAGCTCCGACTCGCTCGGCGCCGGGTCGACCCGTTCGAGGCCGCACGCCTCGCAGGCCATCACGCGGAAGCCGGGCTGCCGGAGGCGGAAGCCGAAGCTGCGGCCGCCGCAGACCTCACACGCGCGCGCGGCGTTGCTGGGAACGCTCTCGCGCACCACGATGCCCAGCGGGCTGCCCGCCGAGTCGCTCAGCGATCCGCCGGGCGCGGCATCGCCCACCGCGGTCGCTGCCGCTCCGTCGCGCGACAGCAGGCGCTCGACCGCCGCCAGCACCGCGTCCGGCTCGATGCGCTTCATGCACACGTTGTCGCCGGCGCACGGGGGCTCGTCGGTGTGGTGGACGCACGGGCTGCAGAAGACGGGCTCGTAGAGGATCTCGACGTCCGGCGAGCGAACCCCGTAGTGCGCCGGATGACAGGGGCCGAACAGGCAGACCGTGGGCCGGCCGAGGGCGATCGCCATGTGCATCGGGCCGGTGTCGTTGCTTACCACGCACCGGGCGCGCTCGAGCAGGGCCAGCAGCTCGGGGAGCGTCAGCTCGCCGGCCGTGTTCACCACGCGCTCGCGCGTCTCGCTCGACAGCCGGCCGGTCAGCTCCGCGACGTAGGGGGCTTCGTCCGGCGCCCCGGAGAACGCCACGAGGTGGCCGCGCCGCACCAGCTTCTCGACGGCGGCCACCACCTGGTGCGCCGGCCAGCGCCGCTCCTCGAGCAGGTCGGAGGCGTTGGGGTTGAACACGATCGGCGCCTCGCCCGCGGTGGCCCCGGCGAGCTGCTGCCAGCGCGCGTCGAGCGAGCGGCGCGCCTCGTCGCTCACCCGGAGCGGACCGAGCGCGGGCTCCCGCTCGGCCGGGACCCCGGCGGCCGCTCCGAGCTGGCCGTACAGCTCGCGGATCGCCTTGTGCGTATTGAAGTAGAGCGCGTGGGTGTAGATGCCGAGCTTGAAGCGCACCGAGGTCCGGTACAGCCCGTAGCGGTTGCGCGCCAGGCTGAGCAGCGCCATCAGGCAGGCGTAGGCCGAGTAGACCTCGAGGTCGAAGTACAGGTCGACGCGCCGGCGGGCCAGCGCGCCGAGCGTGGCGAGCGACGTCAGCAGCAGCCGCAGGGGACCGCGGTCGTCGACGCACAGGATCTCGTCGACGTTCGCCAGGTGCTCGACGAAGCGCCGGTTGCCGCGCGCCGTCACGAACACGATGCGGGCGTTCGGGAAGCGCCGCACCAGTCCGCGCAGCAGCGGCGTGGCGTGCAGGATGCTGCCCATGCCCACGAACTTGACCACCGCGATCGTGCGGACGGCGTCGGGGTCGACCGAGTGGTCGCGGCGCAGCACGCGGCCGAGCCCGCGCGCCACCAGGTTCGCCGCGCCCGCGAGCGGGCGGCCCACCAGGCGGTCGACGTGGATCTTCCGCCGGGTCCGCACCGGCTACTCCGCGTAGCCGAGCGCGCGCAGTCGCTCGCGGGTGTCCGCCCCGACCTCCGGGGTGCGGCTCGTCAGCCGCTCGGCGGCGATCGCGCGCGCCCGCTCGCCGAGCCGGGCGGTGAGGCCCGGATTCGCCCGCGCCACGTTCTCGCGCTCCTCCGGGTCGAGTCGCAGGTCGAACAGGGCCTTCACGCGGCGGCGCTCGCCGTCCATGACGAGCTTGAAGTTCCTCCAGACCAGGCTCGTCAGCAACTCGCCCGACGGCTGGCGCGAGAAGGTGAGGGCGGTCGAGTCGTCGCCGCCGGCGCCGGCGCGGAGCCGCGCTCGGAGGCTGCGCTCCCGCCGCGCGCAGGCCGGAACCGAGAGCACGTCGCAGATGGTGGGATGGACGTCGCGCAGCTCGACCACTCCCTCCCAGCGGCCGGGCGCCGGCTCCCCGTCCGGCGGGAACCGGACGATGAGCGGCACCCGCACCAGCTCCTCGTAGACGGTGTAGTTGTGGGTCAGGAGGCCGTGCTCGCGGAACGCCTCGCCGTGGTCGCTGGAGATCACCACCAGCGTGCGGTCCAGGAGTCCGCGCTGGCGCAGCGCCTCGAGCAGGCGCCCGGTCTCGTGGTCGGCGAAGGCCAGGTTCTCGAGGTACTGCAGCCGCAGGTGCTCGAGGTCGCGGGGCGCGATCCGCTGCTCGCCCTGGTTGATCCGGATCAGCGTGTCGGGCGTGCCGTCGACCGAGCCCGCGTAGTCCGGATCGAAGCGGCCCCCGAACGGGGCGGGAGCGCCGTAGGGGGCGTGGGGCGGGAGCAGGTGAACGTAGGCGAAGAACGGCTCGCCGGCGTGGCGGTCGATCCACTCGATGGCGTCGTCGACCGTGCGGGTGCTGTCGGTCCGGCCGAAGCCGTGGGGCGTGTCGCGGATGCGCTGATACGGGAAGTACTCGCGGAACAGCTCGAAGCCGTCCGCGAAGCCGAAGCGCTCGGTCACGTAGGGGTTCTCGGAGAACGCCGCCGTGCGCCAGCCGGCCTCCCGCAAGGTCGCGGCCAGCAGCTGCCCCGGCTCGACGCGGGTGACCGCCTCGATCGTCGCGGGATAGCGGCCGGTGAGGTAGGAGGCCGCCGAGGGCTGCGTCCAGACCGCCTGCGCGTAGGCGCGCTCGAACACGGTCGCGTCGGCCGCGAAGGCATCGATGCGCGGCGTCGTCGGCAGCTCGTTGCCGTACGCCGAGAACGCGCGCGCCCGGGCGGCGTCCAGCACGATCCACAGCGCGCTCGGCGGCGACTCGGCACGCCCGCCGCACCCGAGGCACAGGGCGAGCAGCAGCAGCGTGCGGCCCGAGGCCAGGAACATCCGCGCCAGCATAGCCGCGCGCAGCGACGCTGCGCACGGCTTCGATCCCCGGTACCGTCGCCGCGTGCCCGCTCGCGCCGCGCTGTTCCTCGCTCCGCTCGCCGCCTGGCTGCTCGCCTGTCACTCCGGCGAAGAGGAGGCTGCGCCGCTCGCACCGGCAATCGACGCGCAACAGGAGGAGATGCTCGCCCGGCTTGGCTACATCGACTTCGCCGAGGAGGAGGCCGGCGGCGAGCACGGCGTCGTGGTCTTCGACCGCGAGCGCACCCACCCCGGCTACAACCTGTACGCGATCCGCAGCCTGTGCCGCGCCGAGCTGATCGACATGGCCGGGCGCCTGGTGAACGCCTGGGAGCACGCTCCCTGCGGCTTCTGGTCCAATCCGGAGCTGCTGCCGAACGGCGACCTGCTGATCACCGGGAGCGACCCCGCGGACGCGTCGCGCGAGAGCCGGATCGCCGCGATGTACCTGATGCGGCTGGGCTGGGACGGCGAGGTGATCTGGAAGCGGCGCGTGGCGGCGCACCACGACGTCGAGCGGACCCCGCGCGGCCAGCTCCTCACCCTCACCTCGCGCTTCCGGCGCATCCCCGCCGTGCATCGCGGCGCCTGGATCGAGGACAACTCGCTGGCGCTGCTCACCCCGGACGGCGAGCTGGTGGAGGACGCTTCGTTCTTCGATCTGCTCCGGGCCGCGCCCGACCGGTTCCGCCTGCAGCGGCTGGCCGTGCTGGAGCGGGACGGCGCGCTCGAGATGGATCTGTTTCACGCCAACTCGGTGGAGTGGATGGACCATCCCGGGCTCGCCGGGGAGCACCCGCTGTACGCGCCGAGCAACCTGCTCACCTGCGTGCGCAACCAGGACTCGATCGTCGTGATCGACTGGGACCGCAAGCGCCTGGTGTGGGCCTGGGGGCGGGGGGTGCTGTCGCGGCCGCACCACCCGACCGTCATCGAGAACGGCAACATCCTGGTGTTCGACAACGGGCCGTTCCGGCGCTGGTCGCGGGTGGTCGAGGTGGACCCGCGCCGGGACGAGATCGTCTGGGAGTACCGGGCGCCGCGGCCGGAGGACTTCTTCAGCGGCGGGCGCGGTAGCAACCAGCGGCTGCCCAACGGGAACACGCTGATCGCGGACTCCGACAGCGGTCGCGCCTTCGAGGTCACGCGCGAGGGCGAGATCGTCTGGGAGTTCCTCACGCCCCACATCGACGACGAGGGGCACCGGGCCACCATCATCCGCATGCGGCGCTACGAGCCTGCGTTCGTCGAGGCGATGCGCGGCGGCTAGCCCGACGCCTGCTGGCGCACGATCTCCTCTTCGACGTCGCGCAGGCGGTCCTTGCCGAAGAACAGCTCGGTCCCGACGAAGAAGCTGGGCGACCCGAACACGCCGCGGTCCACCGCGTCCTGCGTGTTCGCGATCAGCCGGGCCTTCACGTCCGGGTCCTGGATGCCCGCCAGGATGGCGTCGGTCGGCAGGCCGGACTCGGTCAGCGCCGCCGCGATCACCTCGGGGTCGTCCATCTTCTTCGGGTCGGCCCACATGTGGCGGAAGACCTCGTCGACGTAGCGCTCGAAGCAGTCCAGGCGCTGCGCGACGACGGCGCCGCGCATGATCTGCAGCGTGTTTACCGGAAAGAACGGGTTCGGCGCGAAGCGCGTGATCCCGTGCGCCCGGAGGAAGCGCCGCATCTCGAGGGCCTGGTACTCGCCCTTGTTCTTGATCCCCTGCAGCGACACCGCCGGCGACACGTTGCCCGTGGCCTTGAAGATTCCGCCCAGCAGCACGGGCACGTAGGTGACGGTGGCGCCGGTGCGCTGCTCGATGCCCGGCAGCACCAGATGGCTCAGGTAGGCGTTCGGGCTGCCGAAGTCGAAGTGGAACTCGACGGTGACGCTCAAGGCTCGCTCCTCGTGCCGGCGCGCCGCGCGCCCGCCAGCGTCAGGGTTCCGAGCGCCAGCAGGGCGCCCGTGCCCGGCTCCGGAATCGTCAGCAGGAACAGCCCGCTGGTGCCGTCGCTGAAGTTGGCGGTCACGGCGTAGCGGGTCAAGTCGTCGCTCGCGTTCCAGTCGATGAAGCTGGCCACGGTGCGGACGTCGCCGCCGCCGAGGTCGATCTCGCTGCCGGTGGCGACGATCAGGTCGATCGCGCCGTCCGCCCCGACCAGGAACAGCGCGCGGCGGCCGTTCCGGGTGGTGACGGCGACGAAGACGTCGCCGTCCTCGTTGAGCGGCGTGGCCGGGAACAGCAGGTCGCCCCACTGGTCGCCCGGGAGCGCCGGGATCGGGTCGCCCTCGCGGGCCCGCACGATCAGGCCGCCGGCGCCGTCGGGACCGAGCAGCACGGTGTCGTCGAGCAGCGTCACGCCGCCGATGCCGCTCTTGAGGCGCGCGCCGAGCGCGAGGTCGCCCGCGTCGTTCAGCCAGGGCGTCTCGAAGTCGTTGAGCGCGGTGCTCGGCAGCCCCGGCGGTGCCTCTCCCTCGCGCAGCTCCAGCGTGAGGTCGCCGGGGCCCTTCGAGAGCCAGATGCCCTGGTCGTCGGAGAGGGTCACGCCGCCGAGCCCGGCGAGCAGGTTCGCCACGAACGCGACCTCGCCGAGGTCGTTCTGCTGGAACTCGCCGCCGGCCTGGAAGTCGATGAACACCGCGCCGGGCACGTCGGGCGCGAAGCCCCCGACCCGCGCGATCTCGGTGACGCCCCCGGCCCCGTCGGGACCGAAGAGCGCCGCCGCCCCCGAGGTCGCCGTCGGGGTCGTCGCGAGCGCCGTGCTGAAGGCGACGCCGCCGGCTTCGTTCACGTCCGAGAAGACGGGAATGCCCGCGTAGAAGAGCCCGCTCCCCCCCGGTGCCGGCGCGCCGTCGACGGCGATCGGTGAGATCGCGCCCGCCGTGTCCGCCTTCCAGAAGCCGAAGCCGACCTCGAGGGGCGGCGTGATCGTGAGGCCCGAGAACACCGCCTCGCCCGCCGCGTTGAAGCTCGGGAAGATGTCGGGCGTCGCGTCGAGCACGAGGCGTCCGCTCGTCCCCGGCAGCACGTCGCCGTCGCGGGCGAGCAGCTCGTGGCCGGCCGAAGGCCCGAAGCGGTAGAGCGCGCGGTTGGTGGACTCGGTGACGCCACCCGGGCCCGTCGCGAACGTGGCGGAGTAGCCGAAGGTGCCGGAGCCGGTCATCTCCTGCACGAAGCCCGAGGCGAACTCGGTGCCGGCCGGCGCGTCCGGGGCGGGATCGCCCGGCAGCACGATCGGGGTCGGCGTCCCGCCCGCGGCCGCGTCCCACCGGAAGATCCCCTGCTGGAACGCACTCGCGTAGCGCCCGCTGATCGCGACCTCGCCGGCGTCGTTGACCTGTCCGAACAGCCCGCTGCTGAACACCTCGCCGGGGGCCCCGGGCACCGGGTCGCCCGCGAAGGCGATCGGCAGCGCGGGAACCGCCCGCGCCGGCGGGGGCGCGGCGCAGAGGGCGAGCAGCAGCGGGCCGAGCAGCAAAGGATGCAACCGGAAGCTCCTCGCCACCCGTTTACCCCGTCGGGGGGCCCTGGGTCAATCCCGAGGTACCATGCCCGCCTCGGCTCTCGTACGGAGGACAGCCATGGCCAGCTCCATCGCCACGAACGCGCTCGACGTGCGGCGGCTCTCGGGCTCGCTCGGCGCGGAGGTCCGCGGGATCTCCCTCGAGAAGGCCGGCCCGGCGGAGGCCGACACGATCCGCGCGCTCATGATCGAGCACCTGGTGCTGTTCTTCCCCGACCAGCACCTGACGCCCGACACTCACATCGCCTTCGGCCGGCTCTTCGGCGAGCTCGAGGCGCATCCCAACCTGAGCCTCGACGCCGAGCGCCCGGAGTTCTTCGAGCTGCACGCGACCGGCGGTGTCGGCGCCATCGCCGACGAATGGCACAGCGATCTGACCTGCCAGGAGGAGCCCTCGCTGCTCGCGATCCTGCACATGGTGAAGTGCCCGCCATTCGGCGGCGACACGATGTGGGCCAACACGGTCAAGGCCTACGAGGCGCTCTCGCCGCCGATGCAGGCCTTCTGCGAGGGCCTCACCGCGCTCCACGACGCCCACGCCCACGACAAGCCGGAGCAGGTCGCGGTGCACCCGGTCGTGCGCGTCCACCCCGTGACCGGCCGCAAGTCGCTGTTCGTCAACGAGCACTTCACGCGCCGCATCGTCGAGCTCTCCCACCAGGAGAGCGACGCGCTGCTGGGCTTCCTGACGCGCTGGGTCGCGAGCCCCCAGTTCACGGTGCGCTACCGCTGGAGCGAGGGCACGATCGCGATGTGGGACAACCGCTGCACCCAGCACTGCGTGCTGAACGACTTCGAGGGCGAGCGCGTGATCCAGCGCGTGACCGTGATGGGCGATCGGCCCGAGGCCGCGGCGCCGCCGCGCTGGGAGCCCTACCTCAAGCCGTTCAGCGCCGCGAGCCGGCACGACCGGCAGCTCAAGCGGCACCTCGACCGCCAGCGCTTCGGCGAGTAGGCGCCGATGGCCGGATCGAACGACGCCGCGGCGCGCGCCTTCGCGGAGCTGGCCGCGCTGCTGAACGAGATCGAGTCGGGCTACATCGGCCCCGAGCGCGGCATGCACACGCTCGCCGAGCGCACCGCGGGCCGCAACCTGGTCGCCAACGGGCTCCAGCACGGCTTCCAGTGCTGGTTCGACGTCGACCCGAAGCGCCCGCTCTTCCACCGCTGGCTCAGCACCACCAAGAAGCTGCTGGGCGACAATCCCGACGCGGTCTACTACGGCTGCGTGGTCGACCCGGCCGGCAGCTACCGCATCCGCGGCAACGTCCACGGCGCCTGCTACACCTCGTTCACCGTGGAGGCCGGCGCCTCCGAGGGACACCTCTCGAAGGGCGTGGTGGCGACTCTCAACGACACCGAGTTCGACGTCGCCGCGGACGGCAGCTACGAGATCATCGCGAGCCCCGAGCCGCGCGAGCGCAACTGGCTGCGACTCGAGCCCGGCGCCGGCGGCATCACGACCCGCCACTACTGGGAGTGGGAGCGCAACGTCGCAGCCGACCCGACCTTCCACGTGCCGCTCTGGATCGAGCCGCTCGAGGACCCGGGCCCCGCGCCGCCCATGGACGACGCCGCGGTGGCGGCGGGCATCCAGCGCGTGATCAACTTCGTGCGCGGGCTGACGCTCGACTTCCCCGAGCTGCCGCCCGAGGTGATGCCGGCCTGGGTCTCCAACGAGATCAACCGGTTCGACAACTCGGCCTACGACGACAGCAACGTCGAGATCGGCTACGCGGCGGTCGACAACGCCTACCTCCAGACCCGCTACGAGCTGGGTCCCGACCAGGCGCTGGTGATGCGCGGCCGCTTCCCGCGCTGCCGCTTCGCGAACGTCGTGATCTGGAGCCACCGGCTCCAGACGCCGCCGTACCGGCACCGCCGCGTCTCCTTGAATCGCAACCAGGTCCGCTACGAAGAGGACGGCAGCTTCGCGATCGTGGTGGCGCACCGCGATCCGGGCGTGCCCAACTGGATCGACGCCGCCGGGCTGCCGACCGGGATGATCTTCTGGCGCTTCCTGCTGCCCGAGGGACGCATCCCCCCGATCGAGACCGAGCTGGTCGACGTCGACTCGCTGGGCGGATGACGCGGATCGCCGACCTCTCGCAGCACTACCGGCGCCCCGACTGGGTGCGCCGCGTCAACGCGATGGGCGACTCGGTCGGGGGCGCCCGTCACCTGATCCCGCTCGACGCCGAGGCGCTGGTGCAGGAGGCGACCGCCTCCACCGGCGGGCTCGCCGACTTCGGCGACTTCGACGGCGACTGGCGGAGGCGCTTCGACTCGCTCGTACACGAGCTCGACGCCCACGGTCGGCTCCACGCGCTGGGGCGGCTGATGACCCGGCAGGAGCTGCTGCGCGGCCTGCGCACGCGCTTGCTGCTCGCGCGCGCGCGGCGCGAGACGCCGGCCATCGCCGAGGAGCGGATCGAGGCGCCGCTGGTGATCACCGGCCCGCCGCGATCGGGCACCACGATCCTGTTCGAGCTACTGGCGCTCGACCCGAACGCGCGGGCGCCGCTCGCCTGGGAGGGGCTGCACCCGGTGCCCTGGCAGGGCGCCGACGCGGCGCGGCGCCGCGCGATGGCCGAGTGCGAGCAGGAGCTCTGGGCCGATGTCCAGCCCGAGTTCGCGGCGATCCACGAGCTGCGCTCGGACCTGCCCGTCGAGTGCGTGACGCTCACGCTGCCCGGCTTCTCGGGCGGCCACTGGGGCATGATCGCCGAGATCCCCGCCTGGGTGCCCGACTACGCGGCGACGATGGACTACCACCGCGCGCTGCTCCAGACGCTCCAGCACGGCGGCCCGCCGCGCACCTGGGTGCTGAAGACGCCGCTCTACCTCGCCTTCATCGACCTGGTCTTCGCCACCTATCCCGACGCCTGGGTGGTGCACACGCACCGCGACCCGCTCAAGACGGAGCCCTCGAGCCTGAGCACGCTGGCCACCGTGCGCTGGGAGCGCAGCGACGCGGTCGAGCTGCCCGAGGCCGGCGG
>JASJBO010000249.1 GCA_030066475.1 Myxococcota bacterium | reverse complement strand
GAAGACGACGACTGGCTCGACGACCCGGTCGACGTCTCCGACCCGATCGAGCCGGTCAACCGCGGCATCTTCTGGGGCAACCGCTGGCTCGACAGGCTGCTGCTCGAGCCGCTCGCGCGCGGCTACGGCTGGATCCTGCCCGACTTCGCCAAGCGCTCGGTGCGCGGCGTGTTCCGCAACCTGCGCGAGCCCGTGGTGTTCGTGAACGACCTGCTCCAGCTCGAGGGGCGGCGTGCCGGACGGGCTGGCGCGCGCTTCCTGATCAACACCACGGTCGGCATCGCCGGGCTGTGGGATCCCGCGACGCGCTGGGGCATCGAGCATCACAACTCCGACTTCGGACAGACGCTCGGCCGTGCCGGCATTCCCCCCGGCCCCTACCTGGTCATCCCCGTGCTCGGACCCAGCTCGGCGCGCGACGCCGTCGGCAGCGTGGTGGACCTGCTGCTCTCGCTCGACACGTGGTTCCTGCCGCTGGGCTCGCAGCTCGTGTTCCGCGGCACCAGCGGCATCACGGAGCGCGAGTCGCGCCTCGAGGAGGTCAAGGCGCTCGAGGACAGCGCGCTCGACTTCTACTCGGCGCTGCGCACGGCCTGGTGGCTGGATCGGCAGGCCTTCGTCGAGGGCAGCGACTGAGACTCAGCTCTCGTCGCTGCCGCCGGTCGCCTGGGCCGCGATCTTGTCCTCGAGCGCGCTGAACAGGCCGTCCACCCCGTCGCGCTTGATGATCGTGGCGTACTGCGAGCGCCGCATCGCCAGCTCGCTCACCGTGCCGTTCAGGAAGACGTCGACGATGTGCCAGCTGCCGTTGTCGTCGGGCAGCAGGCGGTAGTCGAGCGGCACGATCTCCCCGTCGGCCTGGACGATGCGGGTGCGAACGAGCACCGTGCCGTGGGTGGCGGTCTCCTCGCCCAGCGTCTCGAAGCGCTCGCCGCCGAAGCCGTCGAAGCGCGCGGCGTAGGTCGCGATCGCGAGCCGCTCGAGCGTGTCGGTGAGTCGCTCGCGCCCGGGCTCGTCGAGCGTCCGCCAGGTCCGCCCCACCGACTTCTGGGCGACGAAGCGGAAGTTCCAGACCTCGCTCAGCAGCGGGGCGAGCTTGTCGCGGCGGCCTTCGAAGCCGAGCTCGTCGGCCTCCTGCATCGTGCCCAGCAGCAGCTCGTGGAGCGACTCGACCACCGCGGTCGGCGCGCCCCGGGCGTGGCTCGCGGGTTCGGGCGCCGCGGCCGTCTCGTCGGGTGCCGCCAACGCCACCGCGGGCAGGAGCGCCGCGACGAGCAGTGTTCGCAGGTGGCGAAGCGGAAGGCGGTCGGGATGGGCGCGTTCGGTCATTGGCGCAGTTCTCCCCCCAGGCCGGCCCCTCGGGGAGGGGCGGGAAGCGGTGGCGAGTCTAACGGTCTCGCCGCGAGGCAGCGAATCGTTCGTTCCTGCCAGCGACGTCGGATCGGACCGTCCTATTCGTCACCGAGCACGAAGCTCGTGAGGGCGTCGCGGCAGCCCTCGGGGTTGTCCGTCATCACCGAGTGGCCGGCGCGCGGGACGACCGCGAGCTGGCCGTGGGCGAGCACCTCTTCGACCATGCGGTCGGCGACGTCGGCGCCGAGCACGTCCGAGGCGGCCCCCCGGATCACCAGCGTCGGGCAGGGCACGCGCTCGAGCGCCGCCCACATCTCGCGCGTCAGGCGCTCCTCGCGCTCGCGCTGCTCCGCCTCGCCCCGGTCGCGCCCGGCGGCAAAGTAGGCCGGATCGAGCTTCGGCTCGAAGCTCCCGTCGTCGCGCCGGCGCAGCCCGTGGCGCGCCATGCGCGCGATCACGTCGGGGCTCGCCGCGGGGTAGTTGCGCGAGAGCAGCGTCGCGTAGTCGGCCTCGCTCGCGAAGCGCGGCGCGCCGCTCCTCTCGATGTCGAGCCGGATGCGCACGGTGCCGCGCGCGTCGAGCTCGGGGCCCGAGTCGACGATCACCAGTCCCGCCAGCCGTTCGGGATGGCGCCCGGCGAACAGCGTGGAGATGCGCCCGCCCAGCGAGTGGCCCACCAGCACGAAGCGCTCGATGCCGAGCGCGGCCGTCGCCGCCTCGAGGTCGCCCACGTGGAACTCGTAGTCGTAGCGCTGCTCGGGGTCGCGCCCCGAGTCGCCGTGGCCGCGCAGGTCGAACGCCAGCGTGCGGTAGTAGGGCGCCACGGCCGGCGCGATGTCGTCCCAGATGTGCGCCTCGTTGCCGAATCCGTGCAGGAACAGCAGCGGGACGCCGTCGCGGCTCCAGTCCAGGGCGTTCAGCGTGAGGCCATCCGCGCCCGGGACACGGATCGCAACCGGCTCCATGCGGCCAGCTTAGCCGAGCGTCGCGCCGTCCGAGTCCGACGCGCCCTGGAGCTCGGGCGGGTAGAGGAATGCCAGCCGGGCCACGACGCGCGCGGCGAAGCGCACCTCGGACACCTCGACGCGGTAGCGGGAGGACGCTTCGCTCAGGCTGGCGTCGAGTGCGCGGCCCACGGCCTCGTCGCGCTCCACGCAGAGCGCCTCCTGGGCGCACGCCGGTTTGATCGCCGGACGGCGGCGCGGCATCTTGTCGCCATGGGTCGTCGCGTCGCCGACATCGAGGCCCTGCTGCGCGAGCGGGGCTTCTCGCTCACGCCCCAGCGGCGGGCCATCGTCCGGTGCCTCGCCGAGCGCGGCGGACACTGGACCGCCTCCGAGCTGCTCGCCGAGCTGCCTCGCGAGCTCCCGATGGCGAGTCGCGCGACCGTCTACAGCACGGTCTCGCTGCTGCGCGAGCTGGGCGTGGTGACCGCCCTGCCGACCGCCGGCGGAGAGGTCCGCTTCGACTCGAACCCGGACCCGCACCACCACCTGCTGTGCACACGCTGCGGCCGACTGGAGGACGTGCCCCTCGAGTCGCTCCCCGTCGCGCCCCGGGCAGACGTCGAAGAGTCATTCCAGATCGAGGGGTTCCGAGTCGTGGCCGAGGGCCTCTGCGGCTCCTGTCGGTAGCGCCAGCGGCGCGAGAACGCGTTCGCAAACCTGCGGACAGCTCAGGCCGTCCCCTGGCGCTGCTCTCTGGCGTCCGATAGTCTCCTCTAGTGGTTGGACCTCGGACCTCCGAGGTCGGTCGTTCGATCTCTCGCCGCCCTCGCGCGCGTCCGCGACATCTGGAGGTGCCATGCAGCTCGAGCCGCTGACTCCCTCGCGCCGCGTCGACGGCGTCTTCGAGCAGCTCCGCTCGCAGATCCTCTCGGGCGCCATTCCCTCCGGCAGCCGGCTGCCGAACGAGCGGGATCTCGCCGAGACGCTCGGGGTGAATCGGGCCTCGGTGCGCGAGGCGTTGCGGCGGCTCGAGTTCCTCGAGCTGGTGGAGGTGCGACACGGACAGGGCGCCTTCGTCCAGCCGCTCACCGAGTCGTCCTCGCTCCAGGTGATCGACGCGATCCTGCTCGACCCCGCCGTGGTGACCCGTGAGCTGCTGGTGCAGATCCTGGAGTTCCGGCGCCACATCACCCTGAACGTCGTCGAGCTCGCCGCCCGCAACCGCACCGAGGAGCAGCTCGCCCGCGCCCGCGCCCTGCTCGAACAGGAGCAGGCGGAGGGTGCCGATCCGAAGCGGGCGCTCGAGATCGATCTGCAGTGGAACGCGCTGATCGGCGAGTCGACGGCCAACCTGATGTACCGGCTGCTCACCAACCTGTTCACCAAGCTCGTCGCCCGTCTCGGTCCGCTCTACTACAACGAGGACCGCGACCACCGGCGCTCGATGGAGAACCACCGCGCCATGCTCGCGTCGATCGAGCGGCACGACGCCGAGGGCGCCTGCAGCCTGGTCGAGGAGATGCTGCGCTACAGCGAGGAGCGCATCCTCGAGGCGGCCGAGCGGCTCGAGGATGCGGGCGTCATCGGGGGCGCCGCGCGTCAGGGCGGCACCCCGTGATCGCCCGCGAGCGGCTGCGCTGGAACGGGTGGGGCCGGCTCGGCGAGTCGATGGGGTTCTCGCGCGCGCGCGAGGAGCTGCTGCGGGCCGAGCTGGGGCGCCGGCTGGGTCGCTCCCTCGAGCCCGCTCCGCCTCCGGTCGAGCTGGAGGCGATCCGGCCAGCGCCCTCGAAGCTCGGCGCCGAGACCCTGGCCGCGCTGCGCGCGGCCTGCGGCGAGGACGCGGTCCGCACCGGCGCCTACGAGCGTCTCACCCACGCCGCCGGCAAGAGCCTGCCGGACCTGCTGCGGCTGCGCCGTGGCGAGGTCGGTCCGGTGCCCGAGGCCGTGCTGTATCCCGCCGACGAGGGCGCAGTGGCCGCGGTGCTCCGCGTCGCGCGCGATGCCCGGCTGGCGGTCGTCCCGTTCGGGGGCGGCAGCTCGGTGGTGGGCGGCGTGGCGCCGCTCGCGGCGCCCGACCAGACGGGTGCGCTCTCGCTCGACACCACCCACCTCGACCGCCTGCTGCGCGTCGACCTCGAGAGCGGCACCGCCAGCTTCCAGGCGGGGATCGACGGGCCCGCGCTCGAGGCGGCCCTCGCCGAGCACGACCTGACGCTCGGGCACTTCCCCCAGTCGTTCGAGCACTCGACGCTGGGCGGCTGGATCGCGACGCGTTCGGCGGGCCAGCAATCGGACGGCTACGGCTCGATCGAGGACCTGACCGTGGCGCTGCGCATGGTGACGCCCGAGGGCGTGGTGCGCAGCCTCGAGGTGCCGCACGCCGCGATCGGGCCCGATCTGAACGAGCTGGTGCTCGGCTCGGAGGGCGCCTTCGGCGTGATCGTCGAGGCGACGCTGCGGGTGCACCCGCGGCCGCGCGTCGCGGACGATCGCGGCATGCTGTTCCGCAGCTTTGCCGACGGCGCGGCCGCCGTGCGCGAGATGGTGCGGGCCGGCGTGCCGGTCTCGATGCTGCGCCTGTCGGACGCGAGCGAGACCGAGCTGTCGCTGGCGCTGCGCCGCGATCCGGCCCGCCGCTTCGATCCCACCGAGGCCGCGCTGCGCGCGACCAACGCGTTCGGCTACGGCGCGGGTCGCTGCGTGCTGCTCTACGGCGCGGAGGGACCCCACCGCCGCGAGGTGCGCCGCGCCATGCGCCGCGCCCGCGCCATCGGCCGGCGCCACGGCGGCCTGTCGCTGGGCCGCGCGCCCGGGCGCGCCTGGCGCCGCGACCGCTTCCGCACGCCCTACCTGCGCGACTGGCTGCTCGACCAGGGCGTCGCGGTCGACACCATGGAGACCGCGCTGTCGTGGCACCGCCTGCTGCCCGGCCACGAAGAGATCGTGCGCGCCCTGCGCGCCTCGCTCCTGGCGCACGCCGGGGCGGGGCTCGCGATGGCGCACCTGTCGCACAGCTACCGCGACGGGGCCTGCCTGTACTTCACCGTGATCTACCCGCTCGACGCGGCGCGCGAGCTGGAGCAGTGGAGCGCGATCAAGGGCGACGCGACCGACGCCATCCTGGCCGCGGGCGGCTCCCTGTCGCACCACCACGGCGTCGGCGTCGACCACCGGCCCTGGCTCGAGCGCGAGCGCGGCACGCTGGGTCTCGAGGCGCTGCGCGGGCTCAAGAGCGCGGTCGACCCGGCCGGCGTGATGAATCCGGGGAAGCTGCTGTGAGTGCGGACTGGTCGCAGCGCGAGCGCCGCGCGGCACTCTCGCGCGCCGAGCGCGAGGGCGTGGACGTGCTGGTGATCGGCGGTGGCATCACCGGCGCGGCGGTGGTGCGCGATGCGGCGGCGCGCGGGCTGCGGCCCTTCCTGGTGGAGCGCGACGACTTCGCCAGCGGCACCTCGAGCCGCTCCTCGAAGATGGTGCACGGCGGCATCCGCTACCTCGCGCACGGACACCTGGGGCTCACGCGCGAGGCGTGCCGCGAGCGCGACCTGCAGCTGCGGCTGAACCCGCACCTGGTGCGCCCGATCCCGTTCCTGATGACCGCCTACGAGGGCGGCAAGCTCAAGCCCTGGCAGGTGCGCGCGGCGCTGTGGACCTACGCGGCCGTGGCGAACTTCCGCTCGAGCGCGCGCTTCGAGATGCTCGAGACCGAGCAGGTCGCGGCCTACTCGCGCGACGTGCGGCTCGAAGGCCTCGAGTCGGCCGGCCTGTACAACGACGCGCAGGTGGACGACGCGCGGCTGGTGATCGAGACGCTCAAGAGCGCGCGCCTGCTGGGCGGCGAGGCCGCCAACCACACCGAGGTGATCGAGTTCGAGCGCGACGAGACGGGCGCGCTGGCGGCGGCGCGCGTGCGCGACCGGCTCGAGGAGCGCACGCTGCGCATCCGCGCGCACGCCTTCGTGAACGCCGCGGGCCCGGGCGTCGAGCACGTGCGGGGGCTCGACGAGCCGGGCAGTCCGCGCGAGCTGCGTCCGGCGAAGGGCGTGCACCTGGTGATCCCGCGCGGGCGCGTGCACTGCCAGGGCGCCGTCACCTTCCAGGCCCGCGACGACCGTCACCTGTTCCTGTGCCCGTGGGACGACGTCGCCCTGATCGGGACGACCGACACCTTCACCGACGAGGTGGACGAGCCGGTCGTCACGATCGACGAGGTGCACTACCTGCTCGACGCGGCCAACGAGGCGTTCCCGCGCGCCGGTCTCACCACCAACGACATCCGCAGCGTGTTCGCGGGCGTGCGCCCGCTGGCGGCGTCCGGCGAGGCGGAGACGCCGCCCTCCGACGTATCGCGCGAGCACCAGCTGGGCGAGTCGGCGTCGGGCCTGGTGTCGGCGGTGGGCGGCAAGCTCACCACGCACCGCGCCATGGGCGAGGCGATCGTCGACCGCCTGCTGCGGCGCCTGCCGCGCGAGCGCCGCCGCGCGGCGGGGCCGTGCCGCACGGCGGAGCTGCCGCTGCGCGAGAACGGCTTCGAGCGCGCCGACCTCGAGGCCGAGCTGGTGCGCCACTACGCGATCCCCGCGCGCTGCGCCGAGTCGCTGGTGCGCGGCTGGGGCGCCGACGCGCGCACCCTGCTCGAGCACGCCGACCCCGCGCTGCGCCAGCCGATCGGAGCGTCGCGCTTCCTGTACGCCGAGATCCCCTGGTCGCTGCGCACCGAGTGCCCCGCCGACCTCTGCGACCTGCTCGAGCACCGACTGCGCCTGGCGGTGTTCGTCGAGGGCCAGGGACTGACCGAGCTCGACCGCATCGCCGAGGTGGCCGCCGCCGCCGCGGACTGGGACGCGGAGCGCACCCGCCACGAGGCCGCCGCCTACACCGCCCGCGTACGCCGCAGCTACCAGATCGTGGCCCCCGTCCGCCGCGTGGCATAGCCGCCGGCGCGGTTGACAAGCTCGGCGTTCTCGCGTTTCGTCGGGTGAACCCCGCCGCGAAGGTCGAGCTTGTCGAGCACATCCGCGCCTCCCCGCACCCTGGCGATCGTGAACCCGGTGAGTGGCGGCGGGGCGACCGGACGCCGCTGGCCGCGGGTCGAGGCGCGTCTGCGCGACGCGCTGGGACCGCTCGAGGTGGAGTTCACGCGCGGGACGCGCGACGCCGAGCGCATCGCCCGCGAGGGGGTGCGCGCGGGCGTGGGGCTGCTGGTGGTGGCCGGCGGCGACGGCACCACCAGCGAGGCGGCGGCCGGACTGCTGGGCGCCGGGCTGGCCGGCTACGCCGAGCTGGCGCCGCTCCCGTTCGGGACCGGCGGCGACTTCGCCCGGGGCCTCGGCCTCGGCCGCGATCTCGATGCGGCGATCGACGCGATCGTCCGCGGCGAGAAGCGCACGATCGACGCCGGGCGCGTGAGCTTTCGCGGCCGCGACGGCGGCGAGACGACCGTGCACTTCGTCAACATCGCGAGCTTCGGCCTCTCGGGCCTCGTGACCGAGCTGGTCAACCGCGCTCCCAAGGCGCTCGGCGGCCGCATGTCGTTCCTGATCGGCACCCTGCGCGCGATCGCGCGCTGGCGCTCGGTGCCGGTCGCGCTGCGCGTCGACGGGGAGCTGGTGCACGACGGCCCGCTCGACTTCGCCACGGTGGCCAACGGGCCCTGCTTCGGCGGCGGTATGCAGGTCGCGCCCGAGGCGCGCCACGACGACGGGCTGCTCGACGTGGTGGTCGTGCGCGGGGCAAAGAAGTCGCGCCTGTTCCGCAAGCTCCCGTCGATCTACAGAGGCGAGCACCTCACCCTCGACGAGGTCTCGCTGGTGCGCGGTCGGCGCGCCGAGGCGAGCTCCGAGGCGGAGGTCTGGCTCGAGGTGGACGGCGATCCGCTCGGCACGCTGCCCGCCACGTTCGAGGTGCTGCCCGGTGCTCTCACGCTGCGGGGCGTCGGGCCGTGAGCGTGTTCGACGAGATCCGCGCGGCGACCGCGCGCGTGTGCGAGGCGCCCCGCTTCGTGCGGATCGACGAGACGGGGCTCGCCGCGCTGGCGGAGCGGCTCGCTGCCGAGCGGCCCGCGCCGCCCGCCTGGGATGCGGACACGCACTTCCGCGGCGACCCCGCGGCGACGCTCGCGTACGTCGTCACGCTCGATGCGATCAACTTCGGCTCGGGCTGGTTCCCGCGGTTGCGCAAGCGCGCGGGGCGGTCGGGCTACTTCGTGCTGGCGCTGGGACTGCGCGATCGCTTCGAGCGCGACGGGCCGTGGCGCGCCGAGCAGCTCGCGAAGCTCGAGGCGGGGGAGCTGGCGGCCGTGCTCGGTCAGGAGCTCGCCGACCCCGAGGTGGCCGAGCTGCTGGGCCTGTACGCGCGCGCGCTGCGCGACCTGGGCCTGCTGCTGGAGGGGCGGCACGGCGGCCGCTTCGAGGGGCTGGTCGAGGCCGCGGGCGGCACCGCGGCGGGCCTGGTGCGCGAGCTGGCGCGCATGCCGCTGTACCGGGACGTCGCCCGCTACCTGGGACGCCTCGACGTGCCCTTCTACAAGCGCGCCCAGATCACCGCCGCCGATCTCGCCCTCGCCTTCGAGGGCGCCGGCCCCGGCCGCTTCGACGACCTCGATCGCCTCACCATGTTCGCGGACAACCTGGTTCCCCACGTGCTGCGCCTCGAGGGCGCGCTGGTCTACGACGAGGAGCTGCTGCGCCGCATCGAGGCGGGCACTCCGATCGGGAGCGGCGCGCCGGAGGAGATCGAGATCCGCGCCGCCGGCGTCCAGGCCGTGGAGCGCCTGGTCGAGGCCCTGCGCGCCGCCGGCACGCCGGCCACCGCGCACGAGGTCGATCACTGGCTGTGGCACCGCGGGCAGCGGCCGGAGATCAAGGCGCACCCGCGTCACCGCTCGCGCAATACCTTCTACTGAGATGCCCCCTCCCGGGAGACCGCGCGTGATCGACGGCGCCCTGATCGGCATGACCGCCCTGACGCTCGCGCTGGCGGCGCTCGCGTGGTGGCGCGGCGGCGCGGCGCTGGTGGGAGAGGGCGTCGTGACCGGCGGCGGCATGCTGCTGCGCTTCGGCCTGCTGATCGCGGTCTCGTTCGTGGCGGCCGGCCTCGCGCAGGCGCTCGTCCCGCAGGAGTGGATCCAGCGCGCGGTGGGCGACGCCGCCGGGGTGCGCGGTATCGCGATCGCGGCCGTCGCGGGCGCGCTCACGCCGTCGGGGCCGTTCGTGGCGATGCCGCTGGCCGCCGCGCTGGCGCGCACCGGCGCCGGCACCGGCGCGCTGGTCGCCTACGTCACGGGCTGGAGCCTGCTCGCGATGCACCGCTTCCTGGCGTGGGAGATCCCGATCCTCGGGCTGCGCTTCGCGCTGCTGCGCTGGGGGTTGTGCCTGGTGCTGCCGATCCTGGCGGGCCTGGCGGCGCGCGCCCTCACGCGGAGCTGACGCGCCGGTGGCCGGACGCGGCGCGCGCTGGCTGCTGCTCGCGACACTGACTGCCTTCGTCGTGTGTGCGAGCCCCCGACACCGACCTCGTGCGGCACCACCGCAGCAGCGGGCTGCGCTATCGGGTCTCGACCGACGCGCGCGGTGCCCGCGTCGACGCGCCCGGCGTCGAGACCCCGAACGATGTCGGGCTGCTCGCGGTCGGCGGGTCCTACGCCTGGGGCCACGGCGTGGAGAACCGCGAGACGTTCACCTCGCTGCTCGGCGGGTCATGAAGTCCGAGACCGGCAAGGGCTTCCCCGGCCAGGTGTTCCTGTCGAGCGTGGTCGCCGGCGGCATGTCGCCGGTGACGCACGTGATCTCGGTCGGGCAGGCGAGCGAGGCGGCGATCGGGGCCTGGGAGGAGAAGCTGCGGGGCAACGCCGACTGGCTCGCCCATCTCGAGGCCTCGCGTGCGGCGGCCGACTACCTCGGCAACGACATGGTCCGCACCGTCAAGACCTGGGGCAAGAGCCTGGACGAGGCCACGCGCTAGCGGCTTCTTCCACAGGCTGCTAGCCGCCGGCGCGCAGGAAGGGGCCGCTGATCTCGTAGGTGATGCCGTCTCCATTGCCGCGCTGTGAGCTCACGTAGAGTCGCCGGCCGCTCGGATCGAAGGCGGGTCCAGCCAGCTCCGAGCCGCGCTGCCCGACGACGCGGAGCAACGGAGACACCACCCGGTCCGGGGTGATCAGCACCAGCTCCATGTTGCCGCCGTCCTCGGCGACGATCAGGTCCCCGGAGCGCGCCGTGATGTTGTCCACCCCGGTCAGCTGCGCGGCCGGGTCGAGCGCCGCGTCGTAGATCACGCTCAGCTTTCGTCTCCGCGTATCGAGATCCCACACCCGGTTGTCGCCCTTGGTCGTGAAGTAGACGTGGCCGCGCTCGTAGACGATCCCCTCGCCGCCGTCGAAGGGCGTGCTCTCCGGCACCTGGCGGCGCGTCGGGGTCTGCACGCCGTTCGGGTTCGGGTTCGGCACCGCGCGCCACGTCACGTGGCCCTCGGCATCGACCTCCGCCACCTCGAGCAGCCCGGCCCCGAGGTCGCCCCACAGCTCGGGCGTGAAGCGGTAGAAGCGCCCGTTGCCGCGGTCCTCCGTCAGGTAGAGCCGGCGCGAGACCGGGTCCACGGCCACCGCCTCGTGCATGAACGCGCCGAGTGCCGGTCGCACGATCGGGTCCGCTGCGCCGGTCGGATCGCACTCCCAGACCTGGCCGCGCGAGGTCTCCTCACAGCTCAGCCAGGTGCCCCAGGGCGTCTTGCCGCCCGCGCAGTTGCGTCTCGTCCCCGAGCAGATCGAGTAGGCGTCCACCACGTTGGCGTCCGCGTCGAAGCGCAGCGCGCTGACGCCGCCATCGAACAGTAGCTCGGCGTTCGAGACGTAGATCCAGCCGCTGCCGTCCGCGAAGGTCTCGCCCCCGTCCGGAGCCCGGTGCCAGGTGTAGCCGGTGCCCGGGACCACCTGGCCCCCGCGCGCCACGACCCGCGACGTGAAGCCCGCCGGCAGCTCGATGCCGTTGGCGTCGGCCGCCTGGAGCGGGCCGTAGCGGCCCGGGCCGCCGCGTGCGGGCCGGCCGATCCGCGCGGCGGCCGCCCGCTCGAACGGGGAGGCTGAGACGAACGCGTAGCCCGCGGCTGCCGCCCCGGCTCGAAGGAAGTCCCTGCGGCGCAAGCGCGCTCCCCCTTTCTCTCTCCGGACGCCCTATGATGGCACTTCCGGGGCGCCATCGGCCGAGCGCCCCGCGGACTTCATCGCGCCGTCCTGAGCGCCGTCCACAGGAGAGCGAACCGCATGCCCGAGATCAACCGCCAGTGGGTGCTCGCATCGCGACCCGTCGGCATGGTGAGCGAGGCGAACTTCGAGTGGCGCGAGGC
>JASJBO010000248.1 GCA_030066475.1 Myxococcota bacterium | reverse complement strand
TTCGGCGAGTTCTTCGCGCGCGAGACGGACAAGGAGATGGTCTTCATCGGCGGAGGCGCCGGGATGGCGCCGATGCGCTCCCACATCTTCGACCAGCTGAAGCGGCTCGACACGAACCGCAAGATCACCTTCTGGTACGGCGCCCGGAGCCGGCGCGAGCTGTTCTACGAGGAGGACTTCAACCAGCTCCAGGACGAGCACGAGAACTTCCAGTGGTTCGTGGCGCTGTCGGACCCGCAGCCCGAGGACCAGTGGGAGGGCCCGACGGGCTTCATCCACGACGTGCTCTACGAGAAGTACATCAAGGACCATCCCGCCCCGGACGACTGCGAGTACTACATGTGCGGTCCGCCCGTCATGAACGCCGCCGTGGTCGGGATGCTCGAGAACCAGGGCGTCGAACGCGAGGACATCATGTTCGACGACTTCGGCCTGTAGGCCGCGCCAGGACGGAATCCGCCGTGACGGTCCTCGTGATCAGCCTCCTCGTCTTCGGCCTCGCCATGCTGGCCATGAGCGTCGGAGTCCTGTTCGGGCGGGCCCCGATCCGCGGCAGCTGCGGCGGCATCGCCGGGCGCTGCGCCGCGTGCTCCGGGACGTGCGAGAAGAAGCGCGCCGCAGCCGCTTCCGCTGGCGAGGAGGTCAGGTGAAGCAGATCGAGGACACCGACGCGGTCAAGCGGATCATGTCGGCGAGCGTGGTGACCTTCTCGCCCGACGACCCGATCCTGCAGGCCATCGAGACCATCGTCGATCGCCGCCTGGTCGGTGCGCCGGTGGTCGACGATCGGGGCAGCGTGGTGGGAGCGCTCACCTACCGCGACTGCGTCGAAGTGGTGTACCGCGCGGCCTATCACGACGAATGGAGCGGAACGGTCTCGGAGTACATGAAGCGCGACGTCCGCGTGGTCGACGCGAACCGCCACATCGTCGAGCTGCCGGAGCTGGTGGCGAAGGCCCCGTATCCCCTCTACCCGGTGGTCGAGGAGGGGCGCCTGGTCGGCCAGATCACGCCGTACGACATCCTGAAGACCCTGCTGGCGTTCGCCCGCCAGCGCGGCTGGCAGACCTCCCGGTAGCCCCGTCCGGCCTCGGGGGGCAAGGCCACGCCAGCGCGATCAACCGGAGAAGGAGCCTCGATGGCCACCAGGATCACCGACGATTGCATCAACTGTGGAGTTTGTGTCCCCGAGTGCCCGAACAGCGCGATCTACGAAGGCGGCGAGAAGTGGGAGGACGCGCAGGGACAGAAGCACGACGCGCTATCGGACCAGCTCTACTACATCGTGCCCGAGAAGTGCACCGAGTGCGTCGGGTTCTTCGGCGAGGAGCAGTGTCAGGTCGTCTGTCCTGTCGATTGCTGCCTGCCGGACCCCGACATCCCGGAGACCGAGGAGGTCCTGCTCGAGCGCGCGATCGCGCTCCATCCCGGCGCCGAGATCCCGGATCCGCCGCCATCGCGGTTCCGGAACTGAAGCATCCATCGCTCTCCGGGCTGCTAGTCGGTCCGACGCAGACGGTAGACCCGGATGTTGCGGTCGGTCCGCTTCTCGTAGACGCCGAGCTGGGGGATCGCCGTCCGCACGGTCGGCCAGACGGCGCGCTTCTCGTCGTCGCTCAGCGCCTCGGCACGCGCCGCGTAGCGCTCGCCCCGCGCCTGGATCTCGACGTCAGGGTTCGCGTCGAGGTTGTAGCGCCAGGCCGGGTGCCGCGGCTGGCCCATGGCGCTGGCCACCACCAGCTGGTCGTCGCCATGCTCGACGCACGCCAGGTGCACCGAGCGCGGCTGCCCCGAGCGGCGGCCGGTGGTGGTCAGCGTCAGCATCGGCATCGCCGGAGGCCCCATCGAGGTGAGCCGGCCGTTGGTCGCCCGGAAGATCAGCGGGTCGAGGCGCGAGGCCACGTGTCCGATCCACCAGGTGGCGACCGCCGAGGTCGACAGCCAGACGATGAGGCGCTGCGACGCGGTCACGACCTCAGTCGAAGACGATCACCTGCCGGGCGGCTTCGCCCTTGCGCATGCGGTCGAGCGCCTCGTTCACCTCGTCGAGCCCGATGCGGGACGAGATCATCTCGTCGAGGTGCAGGCGGCCGTCCAGGTAGAAGTCGATGTACTTGGGCATGTCGAAGCGGAACCGGTTCGAGCCCATGTACGAGCCGGTGATGTTCTTCTCCTGGAGCGTGAGGTCGGCCGCCGAGATCGACACGAGCTGGGTGACGGGCACGACGCCCACCAGCACCGTGGTGCCGCCGCGTCCGGTCATCGCGACCGCCTGCTGCACGGTCGGCACCAGGCCGATGCACTCGAACACGAAGTCGGCGCCGCCCAGGGTGAGCGCCTGCACCGCGGCGACCGGGTCGCCGTCGGTGGCGTCGATGCAGTCGGTGGCGCCGAGCTTCGAGGCGAGGTCGAACTTCCACGGCTGCGCGTCGACGGCGATGATCTTCCCGGCGCCGGTGATGCGCGCGCCCTGGATCGCGGCCAGCCCCACGCCGCCGCAGCCGATCACCACCACGCTCGCGCCGGCCGGGACGTTCACCGTGTTGAGCGCGGCGCCCAGGCCCGTGGTGACGCCGCAGCCGATCAGCGACGCGCGGTCGAGCGGCATGTCGTCGCGGATCTTCACCAGCGAGCGCTCGGGGCAGAGCATCTTCTCGGCGAACGACGACAGGTTGGCGAACTGGCCGATCGGGTCGCCGCCCGCCGCGGCCAGGCGCGGCTTGGCCTCCGGAGGCCGGCCCGCGAACTGGGTCGGGCACAGGTAGGGCCGGCCCGCCGTGCAGAACTTGCAGACGCCGCAGAACGCGGTGAGGCAGCCGATCACGTGGTCGCCCGGAGCGAAGTCCACCACGCCCTCGCCGACCGCCTCGACCACGCCCGCCGGCTCGTGGCCCAGGATGCAGGGCGGCGGCACCGGCAGGCCGCCCTCGATCACGTGGAGGTCGCTGTGGCAGATCCCGGAGGCGGCGGTCTTCAGCAGCACCTCGCCCGGTCCCGGATCGTCGATCTGCACCTCCTCGATCTCGAGGGGGGCGTCGTTGGCGCGCATCACGGCTGCCTTCACGGTGTCTCTCCCTGCTCGGTCATCTCGTCTCGAAGTCGCGGGCCTGCTCGACGAGCAGGAGGCTCTAGCCGAGCAGGCATCGTACTCTTGTCCAATATTCCGGGCAACCGTCCGGCTCGCTGCGCGAAGACGGCCTGATGGACTTCGCTCGCCTGCGGCTCGCTGCGCGCTTCGGCTTCGCCTCCGCTTGCCGGGCTCAGTGGGCGGCGGCCAGCGGCACCACGTTGCCCGCGTCGTTCACCGTCGCGACGGGCTCCAGCGCCTCGTTGCGCGCCACCACGTGGTCGCCGTCCCGGACCACGTTCACGAAGTGGCGCTCGCCGTCCGCGGTGACCACTTCGATGTCGAGCGAGCCGTCCTCGCGCGGCGTGCTGGTCGCCACGCTTCCGTCCGGGCCCTCCACGCGGTTGGCCAGCCGCGCCTCGCCGGAGACGGGGTTCGTGCCGCTGTGGAACTCGATCGAGTTGATGATCAGGAGGTCGATCAGGCCCGAGATCGGATAGACCGGGATGATGTAGAGGCACAGGAACACGGCTTCGCGGCCCCACTTGCTCTCTGCCACCGACAGGTTCCACCCCAGCACCTTGCCGCTCAGGGCCATCCGGCCAATGCACCCGGTGGTGCTGCCCACCAGCATTCCCGCCGCCAGCAGGGTCACGATCGCCTTCTTCACGGTCCGTCTCCTCCGTTCGCGACACCCCGGGCTAGGGCCAAGGGCCGCCTACGGAAGCTGGTCGACCCAGCTCCCCGTCTCGATCCAGCGGCGGCGCAGGCTGCCGGTCAGGTCGGATTCGTCGAGCGACGCGAGGATGTTCTCCAGCAGGTTCAGCAGGTGTGCGTCGCCGGGGACGACGGCGATGCCGAGGGGCTCCACCGTGAGCGGCTCGGCGAGGTTGATCAGCCCGGCCCGGCGGTTCCGGGCCACCGAGAAGGCGCAGACCTCGTGGTCCGCGACGACCGCCTGCACCTCGCCCGCCAGCAGCAGTCGCACGGCCTCGTCGTGGCTCGCGGGGGTCCGGAGCTTCGCCTTCGGCATGAACGCCTGGGCGTAGTCCTGGCTGGTGGAGCCCGCGACGGCCGCCAGCGTGATGTCGGGCGAATCGAGGTCGCCCGGGTCGTCCGCCTCGCCCAGCTGCGCCGAGCGGGTGAGGATCGACTTCCCGGTCGTCAGGTAGGGGCCGATGAAGGCCGCCCGCATGTTGCGGCCGGGGTTGATGGTCATGCCGGAGATCACGACGTCGACCTCGCCGGACTCGAGGGCGCCGAGCAGCTCGGCGAACGGCTTGCGCACGATCACCGGTCGCACGCCCATCATGGCGCCGATCGCGCGCGCCAGGTCCACATCGAGCCCGACGAGGCGGCCGCCCCGCTCGAAGTTGAGCGGCGGCTGGCTGCCGGACATGCCCACGCGCAGGTCCCCGCGCTTCGCGATGCCGGCGACGACCGGCGAGACGCCCCCCGCCCGGGACGCGTCCGGGAGCGCCAGGACCCAGGCGAACATCAGCGCCACCACCAGGCGGAACGGTGCAGCTCGCATCTCGCCGCGTGAGCCTAGCTCGCCCGGGCGACACGGCCTACTTCGGTGCGCCCGCGCTCCCGCGGTAGAGCGTCTGGAACGGCTCCGGTCCGATGCGGGCGATGCCCTCGAAGGGGTGGCTCAGGCTCAGGATGAAGTAGACGACCACGCCGATGAAGGCGCAGTAGAAGAAGATCAGCGCCAGCGACCGGACGGTGGGCGCGTGCACGCCGAGCATGCCCATGGTGCACAGGAAACCGAGCGCGGCGATGTAGAGGAAGGCCGGCGGAGCCACGACCGCGTGGAAGTGCCGGTCGATCCGCAGATCGGTGATCTGGTCGAAGTCCACGAGCATCCGCTCGTGGAGCGTCTCCTGCTCTTCGGTCGCCGGCTCGAGCTCGATCACGCCGGCCTCGAGCCGGTCGAAGAGCTCCGAGGTCCGCTCGTCGGCGACGCCTCGGGCAAGAGCCGGCCACTCGTCGCGCACTACGCTGCTGGCGTAGGCGATCACCAGGTCTCGCAGGCGCTCCGCGGCGGCGCCGCCGAAACGCGCGAGGTCGTGGTGGACGTCCTCGAGGTGCTCGCTCTCCTGCTCCACCGAGTCGCGCAGCGTGCCCAGCTCGCTTCGGACTTCGGCGAACGTGAGCGACAGCAGCAGGGCCAGCAGCGTGCCGCTGACCCGCAGCAGGTTCCCCCCCAGCAGCATGACGTCGTTCGTGGGATCGCGCCGGACCAACGACCAGCCCAGCAGGTAGGCGGGCGTGCCGAACGCGATGGCGGCCAGGGCGCTGAGCGCGAGCCCGAGGGACACCGGCAGTCCGATGAGCCAGTCGATCATGGCGCGCGTCGCCGCTGGCGCCGCCGCAGCCCCCACGCGAGCACCGGGAACGCCAGCCACGCCAGCGTCCAGGCGTCGATGCCCAAGGGCGAGACGGCCAGGGTGAGGGCGGCGGTGATCGGCTCCGGGAGCATGCCGGTCCGGATCTCGTCGACCTCCGCGGCGCTGAGCTCCTCGGCCGTCAGCCGCCCTTCGCGGGTGGCGTAGCGCCAGCCGTAGAGCGCGGTGAGCCCCATCAACACCAGGGCCGCGCTCTGGAGCGCGAGCGAGCCGGGCTCTTCGCCGAGCTCCATGCTGATCCCCATCGCGTACAGGTAGAACAGCAGGAACAGCACCTGGACGATCGCCAGCGACGCGTGGCGGTTGTCGGTGCGCACCAGGTTGCCGAAGGCGACGTTGCTCCGGATCCAGTAGCTGATCACGAGGCCGAGGCCGAGGGCCGAGATCAGGAGGTCGTCGCGCTGGCTCGCGAGGAACGCCCAGACCGAGCCGGCCTCCCACCCCACGTCGCGCGGCGTCGGGAACAAGTACACGAGCAGCACGATCACGACGGCGTAGATCGAGTCGACCAGCACCTCGAGGCGGGCGAGCTGCCGCTTCTCGCGGGCGGCGACGGCGGCCTGGGTCATGCAGATCCCTCCCTCGATCCGCGCGGGGCCTCTCGACCGGCGATCGCGCAGGCAGAATACTGTAGGGGACGCGAGGCGCAGAGAGGGCATCACGCACGTGACGACGACCGCCGACGATCGGACCCGCAGTGACCCGCGCATCCTGGTGATCGGCGCCGGGATGGCGGGCATCCTGAGTGCGATCAAGCTGAGGGAGGCCGGCTTCGAGGACGTCGCGATCTACGAGAAGGCCGACCGCCTGGGAGGGACCTGGCGGGAGAACACCTACCCCGGACTCTCGTGCGACGTCCCGTCCCACCTCTACAGCTACTCCTTCGAGCCCAACCCCGACTGGAGCCACCGCTTCTCGCCGGGCGCCGAGATCCAGGCCTACTTCGAGGACGTGGCGCGCCGCCACGGCGTGGCGGAGCGGATCCGCTTCGGCCAGGAGGTCACGCGCTGCGCCTTCGAGGACGGGCGCTGGCGGATCGAGACGGCGGACGGAGCCACCGACGTGGGCGACGTGGTGATCGCCGCGACGGGCGTGCTCCACCACCCGTCGCTTCCCGCCATCGCGGGCCTCGACGACTTCCAGGGCGCCGCCTTCCACAGCGCCCGGTGGGACCACGACGTCCCGCTGGCGGGCCGGCGCCTGGGCATCGTCGGCACCGGGTCGACGGCGATCCAGATCGTCTCGGCGGTGGTGGACGAGGTGGCCGAGCTGTCGCTCTTCCAGCGCACCGCCCAGTGGGTGATGCCCCAGGAGAACCCGGCGTACACCGACGCGGAGAGGGCGGAGTTCCGCGAGCACCCCGAGATCCTGAAGGAGCTGCGCGAGAACATCTCGCGGTTGTTCGCCGACGGCTTCTCGAAAGCCGTGGTCGACGCCGACTCGCCCCTGCTGCAGGCGATCCAGGACGCCTGCCGGGCGAACCTCGAGGAGAACGTGCGCAATCCGGAGCTGCGCGAGAAGCTCCGCCCCGACTACCGCGCCGCCTGCAAGCGGCTGATCATCTCGGCGGACTTCTACGACGCGATCCAGCGCCCCAACGCGCGGCTCGTGACCGAGGGCATCGAGCGCATCGAGAAGTCCGGCGTGCGCACGCGCGACGGGCACCTGCACGAGCTCGACGTCCTGGTGCTCGCCACCGGGTTCCGCGTCGACCGCTTCATGCGCCCGATGGAGGTGATCGGGCGCCATGGCACGACCCTGGAGCAGGCCTGGCAGGACGGGCCCACGGCCTACCTCTCGATCTCGATTCCCGACTTCCCGAACCTTTTCATGCTGAACGGTCCCAACGGCCCGGTCGGCAACTTCTCGCTGATCGACGTCGCCGAGCTGCAGCTCGCCTACGTCCTCCAGCTCGTCGAGCGCATCCGGGCCGGGACCTGCCGCGAGCTGAGCGCCTCGCACGAGGCCACCGACCGCTTCGACGCCGACCGGCGCGAGGCCGCGAAGCACACGATCTGGAGCAGCGGCTGCCAGAGCTGGTATCTCGACGCCCACGGCGTGCCAATGGCCTGGCCCTGGACCTTCGACCGGTTCCGGGAGGAGATGCGCCAGCCGCGTCTCGCCGACTTCGACGCGGTCTGATCCGTCCCGCCGCGCTGCAACCCGAGCAGGAGCCCCGATGAACCCCGAGCACTGCCTGATCGAACGTGACGGCCACGTGCTGGTCGTCACCCTGAACCGCCCCGAGGCGAAGAACGCGCTGAGCGGCGGCATGCTGGCCGGCATGTACCGGGCCTGGCGGCAGCTCGACGAGGATCCCGAGCTGCGCGTCGCGATCCTGACCGGCCGCGGCGACGTGTTCTGCGCCGGCGCCGACCTGAAGGCGATGGGCGGCGGCGAGCGCGACGAGGAGTTCCAGCAGCTGATGGCCGAGGTGCCCGACCTGCACTGGCAGGCGCTGCTGCGGCACAACCGGCCGCTCAAGCCGATCATCGCGGCGGTCGAGGGCTTCGCCGTCGCGGGCGGCACCGAGATCCTGCAGGGCACCGACATCCGCGTCGCGGCCGAGGACGCGGTGTTCGGCGTGACCGAGGCGAAGCGCGGGCTGTTCCCGCTCGGCGGCTCGAGCGTGCGCCTGCGCCGGCAGATCCCCTACACGCTGGCGGCCGAGATCCTGCTCACCGCGCGACACGTCACCGCGCAGGAGGCGCTCGACTTCGGCCTGGTGGGCCGGGTCGTGCCGAGCGGGCAGGCCCTGGCCGAGGCCCGCAAGATCGCCGACGAGATCTGCGCCAACGGACCGCTCTCGATCCGCGCGCTGATGCGCATGCTGCGCGAGATCGACGAGAGCTACTCCGAGGCCGACGCGCTGGGCAAGGAGCTCGAGATCGGCGGGCCCGTGTTCGCCTCGAAGGACGCCCGCGAGGGTCCGCGCGCCTTCGCGGAGAAGCGCAAGCCGGTCTTCCGGGGCGAGTAGGCGCGCGGGACGAGGCGTCCGCCGGCCCGGGACGCCGTCTGGCGGGGCCACCGCCGTCCGATACCCTGCAAGCCTCGCATGTCGCCCGGTCGCGCCGTCCGCCTGCTGATCGCCGTCTCCGCCGCGCTCGGCTGCGACGGCGCGCCGGATCGCAGCGCCGCGACGGCGCGGTCCCATATCTTCCTGGTGACCGCCGACGCCCTGCGTGCCGACCACCTCTCGCTGAACGGCTACCCGCGCCAGACGTCGCCCCGCATCGACGCCTTCGCCGACACGGCCTGGCAGTTTCCCGACGCCGTGACGCCGATCCCGAAGACGGGACCCGCATTCACGACCGTGCTGAGCGGGATGCACCCCCGCCAGCACGGCGTGGACGCCAACCGCTTCGCGATCCCCGACGACGTGCCGCTGCTTCCGGAGCGACTGGCCGAGGCGGGCTACCGGACCGCGGCCTTCGTGAGCAACCCGGTGCTGCGCCCGTCGCGTGGCTACCGGCGGGGCTTCGAGCACTTCGTCCTGTTCGGCGAAGGCGATGGCGTCACGCTGGTCGAGCGCGCGTTCCTGGCGTGGCTGGAGGGGGTCGACACGGGCCGCCCGCTGTTCGTCTGGCTGCACTTCATCGACCCGCATGGGCCCTACCGGCCGCCGCCGCACCACGCCGGTCGCTTCACCGACGACGAGCTGGCGCGCGCGGACGAACGCCGCATCCCGCTCGAGTACAGGCCGATGGCGGGCTGGCCCGACGCGTACGTGCTCGGGGCGATCCCGCGCTACCAGCAGCTCGACGGGGCGGATCGGGCGGCGGACTACGTGGCGGCCTACGACGCCGAGATCCGCCATCTCGACGACTCCTTCGGCCGGGTGATCGAGGCGCTGGACGGCCGCGGCCTGCTGGCCGAGAGCGTGGTGGTCTTCCTGTCCGACCACGGCGAGAGCCTCGGGGAGCACGACTACTGGCTGGAGCACGGCTGGTTCGCCTTCGACGCGACGCTGCGCGTACCGCTGCTGCTCAAGATGCCGGGGCAGACCGAGCCCCGGGTCCGCGCCGGCCTCGCCTCCCTGGAGGACGTGGCGCCGACCCTGCTGGCGGCAGCGGGTCTGCCCCCCTTCGCGGAGGGCACCGGCCGCGACCTGCTGGCGCCCGACGCCGACGTCCCGCCCGTGCTCGTGGGCAACGCGTCGAGCTATCCCGAGCGCTACCACGGCCTGCGCACCGCGCAGTGGAAGTACCTGCGCCGGACGCGCCCGCTCGGCCAGGACAAGGCCGTGGCACCGCGCGCGGCCGACGAGCTCTACGACCTGCTCGGCGACCCCGGCGAGACCCGGAACCTGGCCGCCGACGAGCCGGCTCGGGTCGAGTCGCTGCGGAGCGAGCTGCGGCGACGGCTCGAGCGCCGCGTGGTGCGCAGGCCGCGGGTCCCGGCGCCCGACGCGCGGACCCGGGAGCGGCTCCGCGCGCTCGGCTATGCGGAGTAGTGCCTTCTGGCTGGCGCTCGGCGCCGCGGTCGCGGTTGGCGCCGGGCTGCGTCTGCTCGGCATCGGTGCTCAGGTCCTCGGCGGCGACGAGCTCCACACCCTGCGCACCGCCCTGGAACTCGATCTCGGCGAGATCCTGGTCACCTACCGCGTCGCCGACCACTCGATCCCGCTGACCGCGCTCTACGAGATCTGGATCGGCGCCGGCGGCACGCCGTCCGAGCTGGCGCTGCGCGCTCCGATCCTGCTGTCGGGCGTGCTGGTCGTCGCGCTGCTGCCGATCACCTGCCGCCGCGCGGTCGGTGCGGCGACGGCCGCCGCGCTGGCCGGCCTGCTGGCGCTCTCGCCCGCGCTCGTGCTCTACAGCCGCATCGTCCGCCCCTACCTGCCGACGGTGCTGCTGTCGGCCATCGCCGTGTGGTGCTTCGCGCGCTGGCTCGAGACCCGCCGGCCGGTCCTCGCCGTGGGCTACGTCCTCGCCGCGCTCGGGGCGATCTGGCTCCATCCGCTCGCGGCGGCCTTCGTCGGGGCGCCGCTGCTGTACGCCGCGGGCTGGCGGCTGCGCGGCGGCGCGAGCGAGGCGCCGAGCTGGCGCGCGCTGACGCTCGTGGGCGCCGGCCTCGCGCTCGGACTGGCCGCCCTGCTGCTGCCCGCGCACGAATCCCTGCTCGAGCTGCTCGGAACGCGCCGCCAGCTGCTCCCGCCGCGCGCCGCCGCCTGGCCGATCGTGGCGCGCCTTCAGCTCGGCAGCGCCCAGCCCGCCGTGCTGTTCCTGTACGCGGCGGCGGCGGCGGTCGGGCTGGTCGCACTCGCGCGGGAGCGGCCGCGCGTCGCCGCCTACACGGGAACGCTCGTCGCCGTCCAGATCGTGGCGCTGCTCGTGCTGCGTCCGTTCCAGTTCGACCAGCCGCTGGTCCTGAGCCGCTACCTGCTCGTGTGTACGCCCGTGCTGCTGCTGTGGGTCGCGGCGGGGCTGGTGCTGTCGTGGCGCAGCTTCGGGGCGCCCGCACCGGGCTGGCTCGCCGCGGCTGCGGTGTCGGTCGTCGGGGTCGCGGGCTTCCTCGCCGGCCCGCTCGCCGACCGCGCCTACCGCAGCAGCAGCTTCGTGCACCACAACGACTTCCTGGCCTTCGACCAGCCGCGGCCCCGCCTCGGGCCCGCCGATCTGCCGGCCTTCTATCGCGAGCTGTCCGACGAGCGGGGTGCGCTGGTCGAGTTCCCGTGGCACCCCTGGTGGATCTTCTCGCGCGCCGTGCCCGCGTACCAGGCGCTGCACGGCCGTCGCGTGCTCGTGTCGACGCCCGACCGCGAGCTCATGGCCTACGATCCGGCTCTGCGCAACTACGTCGCACCGACTCCCGCGGCGCTGGCCGAATCCAGGGCGCAGTGGGTCGTCGTGCACCGCGACCTCGGCGCCGAGGAGTCGCGCATTCCGTCCCGGCGCGACGTCGGGCGGCGACGGGTCTCCGACGCGCTGAGCGAGGACACCCGGGCGTTGCTCCGGCGCCAGGCCGCGACCCTCTCCGGGGTGCTCGAGGCGAGCTGGGGCCCTCCGGAGTTCGCCGACCCGCAGATCCAAGCCTGGCGCCTGCCCCGTTCTTGACCCCTCTCCGGCCGGGCTTGGCAGCCCGTTGAAGAACCCTCCCGTCGCCTGGCACGCGCCTTCGGCCCGAGCTCTGCGTTGCGAAACCTCGCCGTAGCGACGGCTATGGCTGCGGTTTCGCGCCTTGATCTCGG
>JASJBO010000247.1 GCA_030066475.1 Myxococcota bacterium | reverse complement strand
CCAAAGGCGCGTAGCTCAGTGGTAGAGCACTACCTTGACACGGTAGGGGTCGGCGGTTCAATCCCGCCCGTGCCAACCATGCCGAGAGCTCCGGACGACCCAGCCCCATGACCACTCTCCGTTCATGAGCGAGATCGCAGTGCGCCTGCCGGATGGCAGGACGCTCGCGATGCCGTCGGGTTCGACGGTCCTCGCCGTGGCGCAGGAGATCGGGGCCGGTCTCGCGCGTGCGGCGCTCGCCGGCCGCATCGACGGCCGCCTGGTCGATCTGCGCCTGCCGCTCGAGGCGGACGTGGCGCTCGAGATCGTGACCGCGCGCGACGCCGACGGTGGCGAGGTGATCCGCCACTCGGCCGAGCACGTGATGGCCGACGCCGTGAAGCGGCTCTTTCCCGACGTGCAGATCGACGTCGGGCGCAGCGACCACAGCGAGAAGTACCAGTACGACTTCCGCATCGGGCGCCCCTTCACGCCCGAGGACCTGGAGCGCATCGAGGACGAGATGCGCCGCATCCTGGCCGAGAAGGCGCCCTTCGAGCGCGAGGTGGTGACTCGCGAGGAGGCGCGCACGCGCCTGGCGGCGGCGGGCGAGGAGCTCAAGATCGCGCGCCTCGACGATATCCCCGAGGGCGAGCCGATCACCCTGTTCCGGCACGGCGGGTTCGTGGACCTCTGCCGCGGACCGCACGTGCAGCGCACCGACCAGATCGGCGCCGTCAAGCTGCTCGAGGTGGCGGGCGCCTACTGGAAGGGCGACGAGCGCAACGAGATGCTCCAGCGCATCTACGGCACCGCCTTCGCCAAGAAGGCCGAGCTGGCGGAGTACCTCGAGCGCATCGAGCAGGCCAAGCAGCGCGACCACCGCCGGCTCGGCGCCCAGCTCGACCTGTTCCACGTCGACCCCGTCTCGCCGGGCTCGCCGTTCTATCACCCCAAGGGCGTGGCGCTCTACAACGGGCTGGTCGACTACGTCCGCGGCCTGTACCCGCGCTACGGCTTCGACGAGGTGATCACGCCGCAGATCTACCGGGCCGAGCTGTACAAGACCTCGGGCCACTACGACCTGTTCCGCGAGGACATGTTCCGCTTCGAGGGCGACGAGGGCGAAGAGCTGTTCGTGAAGCCCATGAACTGCCCGGGACACTGTCACTTCTACAGGTCCACCAAGCGCTCCTACCGCGACCTGCCGCTGCGCTTCGCGGAGTTCACCCGGCTGCACCGCAACGAGCGCTCGGGCACCCTGCACGGGCTCACCCGGGTGCGCTCGCTGGCGCAGGACGACGCCCACGTCTACTGCGAGCCCGACCAGGTCGAGGGCGAGATCCACGCCTTCTTCGCGATGATGCGCGAGATCTACGACGCGCTCGGGCTCGACCAGGTCGAGGTCTACGTCTCCACGCGGCCCGACGAGTTCATCGGCGATCCCGCCGACTGGGACCGCGCCGAGCAGGCGCTGATCCGCGCGGTCGAGGACGCCGGCTATCCCTGCGGCATCAAGCCGGGCGAGGGCGCCTTCTACGCGCCCAAGGTCGAGTGCGACTTCCGCGACGTGCTGGGCCGCTCGTGGACCCTGGGCACCGTCCAGGTCGACATGGCGCAGCCGGGCCGCTTCGGGCTCCGCTACGTCGGGCGCGACGGCCAGGAGCACGAGCCCGCCATGCTGCACCGCGCCGTGCTGGGCTCGCTCGAGCGCTTCATCGCGATCTACCTCGAGCACACCGGCGGCGACTTCCCGCTGTGGCTGGCCCCGGTGCAGGTGGTGGTGCTGCCGATCGCGGAGCGCCACGTCGACTACGGCCGCAAGGTGCACCGCGCGCTCCAGAGCCGCGGCGTGCGCGCCGAGCTCGACGACCGCAACGAGAAGCTGGGTTTCAAGATCCGGGAGGCGGAGACGCAGAAGCTCCCGGTGATGGTGGTGATCGGAGACCAGGAGGTGGCGAACGGGACCGTCACCCCGCGCCGCCGGCACGCGAAGCCGGACGGTGAGTCGGTCTCCCTCGACGCCTTCGTCGACGATCTGGTCGCGACGATCGCTGAACGACGCGCCTAGCGCGCAATCGACGTCCCGCGGAGGAACGACGCATCCGGTACCCCAGACGTGGCTTCGATCGGGAACGGCCCAAGGACGAGACGCGGGTGAACGAACGCATCCGCGCGCACGAGATCCGGGTGGTGGACGTGGACGGAGAGCAGCTCGGCGTGATGACGCCGCCCGAAGCGATCCAGCGCGCCCAGGAACGCGGGCTCGACCTGGTCGAGGTGGCTCCGAACGCGCGGCCTCCCGTGTGCCGCATCATGGACTACGGGAAGTACAAGTACGAGCAGAAGAAGAAGAAGGCCGCCGGGAAGACCAAGGCCCACGCCGCGTCGCTCAAGGAGGTGAAGATCCGCCCCCGGACCGACGACCACGACCTCGAGTTCAAGCTGCGCAACGCGCGCAAGTTCCTGATGGAAGGCGACAAGGTCAAGGTCACGCTGATGTTCCGCGGGCGCGAGATCGTCCATACCCGACTCGGCCGCGACCAGCTCGACCGGGTCAAGGAGATGCTGGCGGACATCGCGACCGTCGAGAACCAGCCTCGGCTCGACGGGCGCTTCATGTCGATGATCCTGGTCCCGAATCGCGAGGCGATCAAACAGCTGAAGCGGGCCGAACCCGACGAGGAGAAGCCCGACGAGGTGGCGCCCGAGGCGACACCCGCAGGAGACGCGTGATGCCGAAGATGAAGACCCACCGCGGCGCGGCCAAGCGCTTCAAGCGCACCGGCACGGGCAAGATCGTGCGGATGCAGAAGGGCAAGAGCCACATCCTCACCAAGAAGGACAGCAAGCGGAAGCGCCAGCTCCGCAAGCGGGCCCTGGTGTCGAACGTGGACCGCAAGCGAATGGACCAGATGCTCCCGTAGGGGAGCGATGAGGGAGGCGAACCCATGCCCCGAGTCAAGCGAAGCGTTCCGGCGCGGCGCCGGCGGCGGCGGATCCTGAAGGCGGCCAAGGGCTACCAGGGCACGCGACACCGGCTGTTCCGCACCGCGCGCGAGGCCGTCGAGCGCGGCCTGCGCTACGCCTACCGCGACCGCAAGCAGCGCAAGCGCCAGTTCCGCAGCCTGTGGATCGCGCGCATCAACGCCGCGGCGCGCGAGCACGACGTGTCCTACAGCCAGCTCATGCACGGCCTCGACAAGGCCGGCATCGAGCTCGACCGCAAGAACCTGGCCGACCTGGCGATCGCCGACCCGCAGGCGTTCGGCGAGCTGGTGGCCCAGGCGAAGGCCCAGCTGGCCTGATCCCGCGGAGCGCGCGCCGTTGTCCCAGCCGGTGCAGAGCCTGAGCGACCTCGAGGCCGAGGCGCGCCAGGCGGTCTCGGAGGCCGCCAGCGCCAACGACCTGGCCCAGGTGCGCGCCCGCTTCCTGGGGCGCAAGGGCTCGCTGTCGGGCCTGCTGCGCGGGATCGGCGCGCTGCCGCCCGACGAGCGCGGCCCCGCCGGCCAGCAGGCCAACGCGCTCAAGGCGCGCATCGAGGGCTGGGTGCGCGAGCGGCGCGAGGCGCTCGAGCGGGCCGCCCACGCCGAGGTGCTGTCGAGCCACGTGCTCGACGTGACGCTGCCGGGCTGGGCGCCGCCGGCCGGCCACCTGCACCCGGTGACGCGCATCGAGCGCGAGGTGGTGGCGTTCTTCGCCTCGATGGGCTTCTCGATCGAGGAGGGGCCCGAGGTCGAGACCGAGCACAACAACTTCGAGGCCCTCAACATCCCCGCCGACCACCCGGCGCGCGAGATGCAGGCCACCTTCTTCGTCGAGGGCGGCCAGGTGCTGCGCACCCACACCTCGAACGTGCAGATCCGCGCCATGACGGGCCGCGAGCCGCCGTTCCGCTTCATCGCGCCCGGGCGCGTCTACCGCCACGACCGCAGCCTGCGCCACTTCCCGATGTTCCACCAGGTCGAGGGCTTCATGGTCGACGAGCGCGTGAGCTTCGGCGACCTGAAGGGCGTGCTGTTCGCGTTCGCGCGCCACATGCTGGGCGACGACGTCGACCTGCGCTTCCGCTCCTCGTACTTCCCGTTCACCGAGCCGTCGGCCGAGATCGACTTCTCGTGCCTGGTGTGCGGCGCCCGGGGCTGCGGCACCTGCTCGCAGACCGGCTGGGTCGAGTGGGGCGGCTGCGGCATGATCCACCCGCAGGTGCTCGAGAACTGCGGCATCGACGCCGAGCGCTGGCAGGGCTTCGCGTTCGGCATGGGCCTCGACCGCACCGCCATGCTGCGCTGGGGCGTGCCCAACATCTCGCTGTTCTTCGAGGGCGACGTGCGCGTCCTGGAGCAGTTCTGATGCGCGTGCCGCTCGGCTGGCTCGCCGAATGGGTCGACCTGCCGCCGACGGAGGCGTTGGCGCACCGGCTCACCATGGGCGGGCTCGAGATCGAGGAGGAGGAGCGCACCGGCCCCGACCTCTCGGCCTTCCGCGTGGGCCACGTGCTCGAGCGCACCCAGCACCCCAACGCCGACCGCCTGTCGCTGTGCACCGTCGACCTGGGGGACGGCGAGCCCGTCGAGATCGTGTGCGGGGCGCCGAACGTCGCGGCGGGCCAGAAGGTGGCCGTCGCGCCGGTCGGCGCCAAGCTCCCCGACGGGACCAGGATCAAGAAGTCGAAGATCCGCAGCGTGGTGTCGCGCGGGATGATCTGCTCGACCCGCGAGCTGGGGCTGGGCGACGAGCACGAGGGCATCCTGGTGCTGGATGCCGAGGCGCCGGTGGGCGCGCCGCTGGGCGAGGTGATCGCGGCCGGCGACACCGTGCTCGACCTGTTCCTCACCGCCAACCGCGGCGACTGCGCCTCGCTGCTGGGCGTGGCGCGCGAGGTGCGCGCGCACTTCGGCGGCGCGCTGCGCCTGCCGCCGTGCGAGCCCGAGACCGAGGAGGGCGATCCCGCCGCGGCGAGCGTGCGGATCGAGATCGACGACCGCGCCGGCTGTCACCAGTACGTGGCGCGCATCGTGCGCGGCGTCGCGCTCGGGCCGAGCCCGGACTGGCTGCAGCAGCGGCTCGAGGCCGCCGGCATGCGCCCCGTGAACGTCGTGGTGGACGTCACCAACCTGGTGCTGCTCGAGCTCGGCCAGCCGCTCCACGCCTTCGACCTCGCGACCCTGCGCGGCGGCGTGGTGCGCGTGCGCCGCGCCGAGCCCGACGAGAAGCTCGTGACGCTCGACGGCCAGACCCGCGCGCTCGACCCCGACGACGTCGTGATCGCCGACGGCGAGCGCGCCATCGCGGTGGCCGGCGTGATGGGCGGCGCCGAGACCGAGGTGGGCGACGAGACCACCGACGTGCTGATCGAGAGCGCGCACTTCGACCCGCGCCGGGTGCGCCGCACCGGGCGCCGCCTGGGCCTGTCGTCGGAGGCGTCGTACCGCTTCGAGCGCGGCGTCGACCGCGAGGGCATCCGCCGTGCCGCCGACCGGGCCGCGCACCTGCTGGCCGAGCTGGCCCAGGGCAGCGTGGCGCCGGGCGTCGCCGAGGCGGAGGGCGACGCGCCGGCCGCGACCGAGTCGATCGAGCTCGACCCGACGCGGGTGAACCGGCTGCTCGGCACCGGTCTCTCGCCCGACGAGGTGGTCGCGCTGCTGGCGCGCGTGGGCGTCGAGGCCGCGCCGAGCGGCGACGCGTTGCGCTGTCGGGTGCCGAGCTGGCGCAACGACCTGCACCGCCCGGTCGACCTGATCGAGGAGGTGGCGCGCATCCACGGCTACGAGCACATCCCGGTCACGCTGCCGGCCGAACGCCTGACGCCGGTGGCGCAGCCGCGCGCCCGCGCCGTCGCGGACTGCGCGCGCGACGCGCTGAGCGGGCTCGGGCTGGTCGAGTGCATGACGCTGCCGATGTGCAGCGCGGCCGACCTCGACCGCGTGGGCCTGGCGCCCGACGATCCGCGCCGCCGGGCCGTGGCGCTCGCGAACCCGCTGGTCGACGAGGAGTCGCAGCTCCGCACCAGCCTCGTGCCCGCGCTGCTCGGCGTGGTGCGCCAGAACCGCGCGCGCCAGCTCGAGCGGGTGCGCGTGTTCGAGCTGGGCCGCGTGTTCCTGCCGCGCGACGGCGCCGCGCTGCCCGACGAGCCGCTGCGCCTCGCCGCCGTGCTGACGCGCGGCGACGCGGGCCTGTGGGACGGCGACGGCACGCCGCCCATCTACTTCGAGGCCAAGGGCGTGGTCGAGCGGCTGCTGGCGGCGCTCGGCGTCGAGCCGCGCTTCGCGCCGGGCGCCGGCGAGCCGTACCTGCACCCGGGCGCGAGTGCGGCGCTCGAGCTGGACGACACCCGCATCGGCGCGCTCGGCGAGCTGCACCCCGAGGTGGCGGCGCGCTACGAGATCGCCGGCCCGTGCGCGCTGCTCACGCTCGACCTCGAGGCCCTGGTCGCCCGCGAGGCGCCCGCCCTGCGCTTCCGCGAGGTCTCGCGCCAGCCCCAGGTGCGCCGCGACCTGGCGCTCGTCGTCGGCCGCGAGAGCGCGGCGGACGCGCTGCTGGGGGCCATTCGCGCCACCGCGGGGCCCCATCTGGTGTCCGCAGAGGTGTTCGATCGCTACGAAGGCAAGGGCGTACCCGAGGGGAAGATCAGCCTCGCCTTCCGGCTCGTCTTCCAGCGACCCGACCGCACGCTCACCGACAAGGAGGTGACGCGTTCGGTCGATCGAGTGGTGGGGATGCTGGCCGACCGTTTCCGGGCCGAGCTGCGACAGGGCTCGCCCGTGGGGGAGCAGGGGACATGACCAAGGCCGAGATCGTCGAGCAGATCTACGAGCGCGTGGGCTTCTCGAAGAAGGAATCCGCCGAGCTGGTGGAGAAGGTCTTCCAGATCATCAAGGAGACGCTCGAGTCGGGAGAGAAGGTCAAGATCTCCGGCTTCGGAAACTTCGTGGTGCGCGAGAAGAACGCCCGCAAGGGACGCAACCCCCAGACCGGCGAGGAAATCCTGCTCGAGGCGCGAAGAGTGCTCACCTTCAAGCCCAGCCTCGTGCTAAAGAACATCCTGAACGAGGATCTGCCGCCGGAGACCGAGTCGACCGAGCCGGCGGCCTGAGCGGGCGAGGACCTTCGTGGCGCAGGGCACGACGACCCCCACCGAGGGCGGTGGCGCCAAGCGCTACTACCGCATCGGCGAGGTCAGCCGCATCACCGGCATCAAGCCGCACGTGCTGCGCTACTGGGAGTCCGAGTTTCGCTGGATGTCGCCGGCGAAGTCGCGCTCGAAGCAGCGCATGTACCGCCAGCGCGACATCGAGGTCATCAAGCTCTTGAAGCGCCTGCTCCACGAGGAGCGCTTCACCATCGCCGGCGCCCGCCGCAAGCTCAAGGAGATGGGCATCGGCCGCGCCCTCGACCAGCCCTCGCTCGACCTGGGCCTCGCCATCGACCACGACACCCGCTACCGCAAGATCCGCGAGGAGCTCCAGGCGATCCGCAAGCTGCTCTGAGCCCCGCGGGCGGCGCCGTCGACAGACGCGGCCCCGCGGGCTATCCACTTGCTTCGTCGGGCCGTAGCGCAGTTTGGTAGCGCGCCTGAATGGGGTTCAGGAGGTCGCGAGTTCAAATCTCGCCGGCCCGACCAGCCGCTTCCCCCTCCGGCCGCCGCACCCGCCGCACCCAGGCGCTGAACGACTGGACCGGGCCCGCGTGGGGCCGGGACAGCCAGGGCCAGGGGTGAGTCTCGGCGAGCTCGAAGCGCGCCGCGAGGCGACGCCAGCCCGGCACCGGCGCGAAGGTGCCGGCCAGGGAACGTCCCGGGAGGATCCGCGCCGGGTCCCCGCGATGGATCTCGACCGGGCGTCGGGTCGCGAGCTCGGCCAGGGTCTCGGCGAGGAAGACGAGCCGCTTGCCCGAGAGCTGCAGGCGCGTGAGCAGCGGAGCGTCGAACACGAACACGGCGGGCAGCGACGGGTGCGCGGCCAGCGCGGGATCGGCGTCGCCGAGCGACTCGGCGGTGAGCCAGACGGCCCGGGGCTCTGCGCGCCGTAGCGGCGTGGCGGGCCCGGCCGTGTGCTCGGGGTCGGGATCGCGCCGCAGGGATTCGGGGGGCGCCACGGGAGCCAGCTCGCGCGTCCTGGGCGCTCGCTCGATCGGACAGCGCGTGCGCAGCGCGCACTCGTCGCACAGGCCGGGCGCGCGCTTCTCCACCTGCCAGCGCTTGAACGCGTAGGGGCGGCTCGTCGCGGTGCCCACGGTCCACTGCCAGCCGAGCCGGTTGGCGGCGCGCGAGCCGTCGAGCAGGTGGCGGAAGAAGAGGTCCTCGCCTTCACGCCAGGCCGCACCGTGGCGCACGCTCCACTGCGAGGCGAGCCACATGCGCGTCTGGTTCACGAGCCAGCCGTCGCGCTCGAGTTCGCCCACCACGAGCTCCATGCAGCGCATGGCGCGCGGCCAGGCGTCGTCCGGGCCGACGCGGCGCTCCGGCCCGCGGGCGCGCAGCCCGCGACCCAGCCGCGCTCCGAGCCGCGCGTAGAGGTGGCGGGCGTACTCCTGCCAGAGCAGCTCGTCGCGGTACTTGCCGCGATCGGCAGCGGGGCCGGAGCCGACGTGCGACCAGACGCGGGGCAGCGACAGCAGCCCGTGTCGGATGTAGGGCGAGAGCCGCGAGGCGCCCCGTCGGGCGGGCGGCCACACCTCGTTGCGGCGGGCGGCGTAGCCCCGCACCGCGTAGCCGGCGAGCGCGGTGTCGGCCTCCTGCTGCCCGCCGCGGAATGCCGGCGAGGGTTCCCCGGGGGGCAAGAAGAGGCCGCCCAGGTGGCGGTTCACCCATGCGGCCGCGGCCTCGGGCCCGATGTCGGGGATCGGCAGCTCCATCGAGGTCCTCCTGGAACCTTTGTTCATGATGTGTCTAGAAAATTACTGATCATAGTCTAGAATCCGCACATGCCGGAGGGTCCGGAGATCCGCCTCGCCGCCGATCAGGTCGCCAACGCCATCGCGGGCGAGGTGGCCTCCTCGGTCTTCTTCCACCACGAGCACCTCAAGCACTTCGAGAGCCTGCTCACCGGCGAGCGCGTGCTCTCGGTGGCGCCGCGCGGCAAGGCCCTGCTGACGCGCTTCGCGAACGGGCTGGCGATCTACAGCCACAACCAGCTCTACGGTCGCTGGTACGTGCGGTCGGGCGGGCGGCTGCCCCCGACCCGGCGCCAGCTCCGGCTCGCGATCCACACGCCGCGGCGCTCGGCGCTGCTCTACAGCGCCTCCGAGATCGACGTGCTCGACGAGGTCGAGCTGGACGCCCACCCGTTCCTCTCCCGACTTGGTCCCGACGTGCTCGATCCCGACACGGCGCCGCGCGTGATCGATGCCCGCCTGGCCGATCCGCGCTTCCGGCGGCGCCAGCTCGCGGCCCTGCTGCTCGACCAGGGATTCCTGGCAGGTCTCGGCAACTACCTGCGCTCGGAGATCCTGTTCGTGGCCGCCCTGCATCCGAGCCTGCGCCCGCAGGACCTGAGCGACGCCGAGCGCAAGCGGCTCGCACGCGCGATCCGCAGCGTGGCGCGACGCGCGTATCGCACGCGCGGGATCACCAACGACCCCGAGCGCGTGCGCCGGCTGAAGGCCCGGGGCGTGCCGCGGCGCGAGCACCGCTTCCACGTCTTCGCCCGCCACGGTCGCCCCTGCCAGACCTGCGGCGCGCGCGTGCGCAAGCTCGAGCTCGCCGGGCGGCGGCTCTATCTTTGTCCGCGCTGTCAGCCGGCGCGAAGCTGAGGAGAGCGGCATGCCCCCGTCCCCGCGCACCGCCCTGCCCGAGAAGACCTGCGCCGCCTGTGGGCGACGCATCGTCTGGCGGCGGCGCTGGGCGCGCAGCTGGCAGGCCGTGCGCTACTGTGGCGAGCGCTGCCGGCGCAGCCGGCGCGCGCGCCGCGGCACCGACGCCCGGCTCGAGGAGGCGATCCGCAGCCTGCTCGCCGTCCGCGCGCGCGATGCCAGCCTGTGCCCCTCGGAGGCGGCCCGGGCGGTCGGCGGGAGCGACTGGCGCGCGCTGATGGAGCCGGCGCGGGAGGCGGCCCGCCGCCTGGTCGCGCGCGGCGAGGTCGAGGTGACGCAGCGCGGCCGCGTGCTGGATCCGTCGCGGGCACGCGGTCCCATCCGGATCCGGCGGGCGCGCGCCGGCGCAAGGGGGTAGACGATGTTCGGCAAGCTCTTCCGGGGCGGACACGGGATGCTGCTGCGCTCGATCCAGGGCACCGAGTGGAGCGAGTTCGTCGACTACGTCTCCCCGTCCTTCCTCGAGGTGATGCCGGTCTCGCACCTGCTGTCGCAGGGCCGCGAGATGGTCGCCAATGCCGCGGACGGCGAGCGCTTCCGCCGCACGCGCGCGAACGTGCAGCGCTGCCTGCACGAGTCCGGCATCGAGGTCACCCTGGTCCGCGCGCCGGCGGAGACCGGAAAGATCGCCGACCTCGACGCCGACGCGCGGCGCGCGCTCGGCCAGCGGGCGCTCGAGGTCTACTTCGCGCAGATCCTGGCCGGCGAGAGCGCGATCCTCGACCTGCGCGGCAGCCGCTTCGCCGCGGCGCCGGACGGCGCGGGCTTCGTCTGGTCGCCGCGGCCCTTCTACCTGCGCTGGGAGCCCGACTTCCTGGCGGGCGTCCGCGACCTCTACACGGGCTTCTACCGCGAGGACGACGCGCGCTTCGCGCGCGGCCTCGCGGCGCTCTCGCTCGAGTCGGCGGGCGACGTGCTCCAGGGGCACTTCGGCGGCGGCGACCAGCGCAGCGTCCGCTTCTCGAGCCGCGTGTTCCACTCCTCGTTCCACGAGGCCTTCGTGCGCTGCCGCGACGCGGGGACCTCGCTCCACCGCAACTTCCTGGCACTGGGCCTCTACCTGGCCTGCCTGTACGACGTGCTCGAGGGCCTCGACCTGGAGTTCGACGTGCGCGACGCCTTCGAGCGCGCCGCGGCGACGACGGGATCCGGCGGATGAAGAGGCCGCCAGGCTCTGTCGAGAATCCCACAGCATCACCACGTCCCGTTTCCCGCCGGGCACCGTGCCGTTGCCCCGAGCAACGAAGCGTTGCGCCCGACGCGGCGCGCGGAGCGCTCTCGAGGCTCCTCGCGCTCGTTCGGCGCTGGCACGCCGCTTGAACAGGGGGCCTCCGCCATGAAGCGCGACCACTTCCGGTCGCCCAACGGAGGATCCCGTCATGAAGACCCGACCGACCTGGGTGCTGGCCTGGCTGCTGTGCGGCCTCAGCATCGCCTGCATCCCCGAACGACAGCCGGGCGACGTCGACGTCGTCGATCTGGCCCGGCGCTCCGAGCTCGTGTTCCGCGGCACGGTGCTCGGCGTCGACTACCGCAATTCGGAGCCGCCCATGCGGTTTCCCCACACCTTCGTCGAGTTTCGCGTCGACGAGGTGCTGAAGGGCCAGGACCCGGGCCCGACCCTGACCCTGCGCTTCTCCGGGGGCTGGGACGGCGGCTCGGAGATGTCGTTCCTCGCGGATCACACGCTCTTCGACCCGGGCGACAGGGACCTGCTGTTCGTCGCCCACCACCTGACCCGCGCCTGTCCGCTCGTGGACTGCGAGGGGGGGCGCTTCCGCCTGATCGACGGGCTGGTGTACGCCGAGTCCGGGCGCGAGATCGGCCGCATCGGCGGGCGGATCGTCCCGGGGCTGCGGCGCGACGACCTGCCCGAGGTG
>JASJBO010000231.1 GCA_030066475.1 Myxococcota bacterium | reverse complement strand
GCCATGCTCGGCGCGCTCGTGGAGCTCTGAACGTGTCGGTCGAGCTGGCTCCCAATGCCAACATTGCCTTCTCGGAGGCCTTCTTCGACGAGCTCGCCCGCGCCGGGGTGCGGCACGTGTGCATCTGCCCGGGCTCGCGATCGGCCCCGCTCGCGATCGCGGCGGCAGGACACGCCGCGCTGCGGAGCTGGTCGCACGTCGACGAACGGTCCGCCGCCTTCTTCGCCCTCGGTCTCGCCAAGGCGACCCGCGCGCCGGTTGCGCTGGTCTGCACCTCGGGCACGGCCGCCGCCAACTTCCACCCCGCCGTGGTCGAGGCGCACCATGCGCGCGTGCCCCTGCTGGTGCTCACCGCCGATCGGCCGCCGGAGCTGCGCGGGTGGGGCGCCGGCCAGACCATCGACCAGATCAATCTCTACGGCAGCGCCGTGCGCTGGTTCGCGGAGGCCCCCGTGCCCGAGGCCAGCGATGCGGGCCTGCGTCACGCGCGGGCCCTCGCCTGCCGCGCGGTCGCCACGGCCGCAGGCGCGCCCGCCGGCCCCGTGCATCTGAACCTTCCCTTCCGCGATCCGCTCGACCCGAGGCGCGTACAGGGGGACGTAGCCTCCGGCCTCCCGGAGCGGGTCTCCGAGGGGCGCGGGCTCCTCCCCTATACGGCGGCGGCGCAGGCCGTGTCGCCGCCCGGCCCCGAGCTCACAGCGCGCCTGGCCGAGCGCGTGCGCGCGAGCGAGCGCGGCGTGATTTCGTGCGGCCCCCTCGATCGGCCCGATGCGGCCGACGCCATCGCCGGGCTCGCCCGGGCGCTGGGCTGGCCGCTCCTCGCGGAGCCGACCTCGCAGCTGCGCCGCGGGGCCTTCGTGCCCGACGCCCCCGTCGTGGCCACCTCCGACCTCTTCCTCCGGGACGATCGCACCGCCGCGCGCCTCGCGCCCGACTTCGTGCTGCGCTTCGGCGACACGCCCACCAGCAAGTTCCTGCGTCTCTGGCTCGAGCGCCATCGGCCCGACGACCTCGTGGTCGTCGACCCCGACGGCGCCTGGCACGATCCGAGCCACCTCGCGTCGGCCGTCCTCCAGGTCGACCCGGTGGCCCTCTGCGACGCGCTCCAGCGACGGCTGGGTCGGCACCGGGGGAGCCCGCAGTGGCTCGAGTGCGTGCTTGACGTCGAGGCGCGAACCGTCGGCGCGGTCGACGCGGCGCTGGCTGGCAACGAGGGGATCTTCGAGCCCCGCGCCGTGCGCGAGCTCGCGGCGGCCCTCCCGGAGAACGCCCTCCTCTACGTGTCCAACAGCATGCCCGTGCGCGACCTCGACGCCTTCCTCCCGCCCGCCGCGCAGCCGCTCCGCGTGCTGGCGAACCGCGGGGCCAACGGAATCGACGGCATGGTCTCGAGCGCGCTCGGCGCGGGCGCCGGGTGCTCCGGCGCGCCCGTGGTGCTGCTCACCGGCGACCTCGCCTTCCTGCACGACGCCGGCGGCCTACTCGCAGCCCACCGGCACGGCCTCTCGGCCACGGTGGTGGTCTTCGACAACGACGGCGGCGGCATCTTCTCCTTCCTGCCGGTCGCGCGCTTCGGCGAGTCGGTTGGCTTCGAGGAGCACTTTCGCACGCCGCCCGGCCTCGACCTCGGCGCCATGGCTCGCGCCTATGGCGCCTCCTTCACCCGCGTCGCCTCCTGGGAGCACTTCCGCGCCGCGCTGAAGGAAGGCCTCTCGACGGAAGGCGTCTCGGTGGTCTCGCTCCCCGTGGACCGCGACGCCAGCGTCGAGCACCACCGCGCCATCGATCGCGCGGTCGCGGCGGCCCTCGACGGGGTCGGAGGCGTCCGCCACGAGGCCACCGAGCCTCTCGGGGGAGGCAGCGTGCTCCACGGAGAGGACGGCACGCGGTGAGCGGAGCCGGCGCGCCGGCCCCCGTCCGCGACGAAAGCAGCTCCGTCGGCGGCTCCGTCTTCGTGAGCGCTTGCGGATTGCGGCTGCACGTTCAGCTCCTCGGAGAGGGCCCGCCGGTGCTGATCCTGCACGGCTTCACCGGCTCTGGCGACAGCATGGACGAAGTCGCGCGGGGCTTGGCCGGCGACTTCCGCACCGTCCGTGTCGACCTGGTCGGTCACGGCCGCAGCGACGCCCCCCGCGAGCTGGAGCCCTACCGCATGACGAGCTGCGTGGCCCAGCTCGTCGATGCGCTCGACGCACTCGGGATCGAGAGCACGCACCTGCTCGGCTACTCCATGGGGGGTCGCGCCGCGCTTGCGCTCTGTGCCTGGCACCCCGACCGCGTGCGCTCGGCGCTGCTGGTCGGTGGCAGCGCCGGCCTCGCGAACCCCGAGGAGCGCCGCGAGCGACGCGCGAGCGACGAGGCGCTCGCCCACCGCATCGAGCGCGAGGGGCTCGCGCGCTTCGTCGACGACTGGATGGCCCTGCCGCTCTTCGCGACCCAGCGGCGGCTGGGGCCGGCGGCGCTCGCCCGCTCGCGCGAGCAGCGACTGGAGAACCGCGCGCACGGCCTCGCGGGCTCCCTACGCGGCATGGGCACCGGCGCGCAGCCTCCCCTGCACGATCACCTTCCCGGCATCCAGGTGCCGGTGCTGCTGGTCGCGGGCGAGCTCGACGCGAAGTTCACCCGCATCGCCGCGGCGCTGGCGGACGAGCTTCCGGACGGGCGGGCCCTGTGCGTCCCCGGCGCCGGCCACGCCTGCCACCTCGAGGCACCGGAAGCGTTCCGCGAGGCCGCGTCCACCTTCTTCTCGGGCGTCGAGGCCCGGCGCACCGCGCGGGGACGCCCGTGCAGCCGCTGACCCGCGACGCGGAGGCGGCGGCGCCGCCCGCCCACGGGAGCGTCGGCGCCTGGGTGCTCGCCAGCCGTCCGCGCACCCTGCCGGTGGCGGTCGCGCCCGTGCTGGTGGGCGCCGCGCTCGCCTTCGCCGACGGCCGCTTCGCCGGACTCCCGGTGCTGCTCGCGGGCGCGGGCGCGCTGCTGCTCCAGATCGGCGCGAACCTGGCCAACGACGTCTTCGATTTCGAGAAGGGCGCCGACACCGAGACGCGTCTCGGCCCCCCGCGCGCCGCGCAGCTCGGCCTGCTCTCGCCGCGCGCGCTGCGGGCCGCCACGGCGCTCGTGTTCGCCGCCGCAGCCGGCGTGGGCATCGCGCTCGTGGTCCTGGGCGGCTGGCCCATCGCGCTGCTCGGCGCCGCGTCGATCGCCGCCGGGCTGGCCTACACCGGAGGGCCCTGGCCGCTCGGCTACCACGGTCTCGGCGACCTCGCGGTCTTCCTGTTCTTCGGGGTGGCCGCCGTGTGCGGCACCTACTGGGTGCAGGCCCTGGCGCTCCCGCCCCCCGTCGTGGTGGCGAGCTTCGCGCCAGGCGCACTGGCCACCGCCATCCTGGTGGTGAACAACCTGCGCGACGTAGACACCGACGCGCGCGCCGGCAAGCGGACGCTCGCCGTGCGGCTCGGAGTCGGCTTCGCCCGGGGCGAGTACCACGCGCTGCTCGCCCTCGCCTACGGGGTGCCTCCGCTGCTGTGGCTCTCGGGCGTCGCGTCGGCGGCGGTGTGGCTGCCGTGGCTCACCCTGCCGTGGGCGCTGGCGCTGGGGCGGCGCGTGGCGAGCGAGGCCGGGGGCGCGCTCAACACGGTGTTGGCCGCCACCGCGCAGCTCGAGCTCGCCTTCTCGGCGCTCTTCGCCTTGGGACTCGCGCTGTGAGGATCGCGTCGGCGCGGGTCACGGCCTTCCGGCTGCCCCTGCGCGCGCCGCTCGCGACGGCTCACGGGAGCCTCGAGCACCGCGACGGCTGGCTGCTCGAGCTCGTGGCGGAAGACGGCACGCGGGGCTTCGGGGAGGCCGCACCGCTGCCGGGCTTCGGACTCGAGAGCCACGCCGAGGCCGGCCGCGCGCTGGAGGAGGGAGCCTTCGCCGTGGTCGGCGCGGCGCTGGGCGACACGCCCGCCACGCTCCCCGAGCCGCGGGAGCTTCCGCCGTCGGCACGGTCCGCCGTCGACCTGGCGCTCCTCGACCTCGCGGCGCGGCGCGCCGCGCTGCCGCTGGCCCACTGGCTGGCACGCGGACTCGCACGCGCCGATGGCCACGCGACCGCGCGCGAGCGCGTGGCCGTCGCCGCCCTGCTGGCGTCGAGCAATCCCGAGCAGGCCGGGCAGGAGGCGCGCGCCCGTGTCGAAGAAGGCTTCACCACGCTCAAGCTCAAGCTCGCCGCCGACGACTTCGAGCGCGATCACGCGCGCGTGGCGGCCGTGCGCAACGCGGTGGGCCGCGGCATCCGGCTCCGGCTCGACGCGAACGGGGGCTGGAAGGAGGTTGACGTACCGCCGCGCCTGCGCGCCCTGGCCCCGCTCGGTATCGAGCTGATCGAGCAGCCCGTTCCCGCCGAGGAGATCGACGCGCTGGCGCGCCTGCGCTCGGCGGCGCCCTTCCCCCTCGCGGCGGACGAGTCCGTGCGCGGCGAGCGCGAAGCCGAGCGCCTCCTGGCGGCGCGTGCGGCCGACGTCCTGGTGCTGAAGCCTGCCGCGCTGGGCGGGCTGCGTCCGGCGGCGCGCATCGCCGAGCGCGCACGGCGGGCGGGGCGCGCCGTGATCGTGACCAGCTTCCTCGACTCGGCCGTGGGCGTGGCGGGCGCGCTCCATCTGGCGGCCGCGCTGCCCGAGGGACCGGCGGCGGGGCTCGCCACCGCCGCACTGCTGCGCGCGGACCTCGCCGCAGGACCCACGCCCTCCGCCGGGACGCTCGCGCTTCCCCGGCTTCCCGGCCTCGGGGTCGAGCCGCGCCTGGCGGAGGGGCTCGCCCGCGGAGCGACGCGGGAGATCGCGCCGTGAAGACCCGCGATCCCTGGCTCGACGGGACGCGAGACCCCGACGCAGAGACTCTCGTCTGCGCGGGTCGGCGCACGACGCGCGCGGAGCTGGCGGCCCAGGCGGATGCCCTCGCCGCCTGGCTCGCCGCGCAGGGGGTGTCCACGAGGGACCACGTGGCTGCGCTGCTGCCGAACGGCCCCGCCTTCGTCGCCCTGCTGCACGCCGTCGACCGCCTGGGCGCAACGCTCCTGCCCCTGAACCTCCGGCTCGCGGCGCCGGAGCTGGCCTTCGTGCTCGCGGACGCCCGGCCCGCGCTCCTGCTGCATGGCCCCGGGCCCCTGGCCGCGCTCGCCCGGCAGGTGGCGGCCAACCTGCGCACGCTTCCCGCGCCCGAGCCGGCCGACCTGCCCCCGGCCGAGCCGCGCCAGCCCGCGGGCGACCCGGGCGATCCCTTCGCGCTCCTCTACACCTCGGGCACGACGGGCCGGCCCAAGGGCGCCCTGCTCTCGCACGCGAGCCTCGCGGCCAGCGCCGACGCCTCGGCCCGACACCTGCGCGTGCCCCATCCACGCGCGCCACGCGAGCGCTGGCTCGACTGCCTGCCGCTCTTCCACGTGGGCGGCCTGTCGATCCTGCTGCGCGGCGCCCGGCACGGGCACCCGACGCTCCTCCACGAGCGTTTCGACCCCGAGGCGGTGGGCCGGGCCCTCGACGGCGAAGGCGTCACCCACGTGTCGCTCGTTCCCACCATGCTGGCCCGCCTGCTCGAGGTGCGCGGCGCCAGACGCTGTCCGGATACGCTCGCGCTGGTGCTGCTCGGCGGCGGGCCCGCCGCTCCCGAGCTTCTCGAGCGCGCCCTCGCGCTGGGCTTCCCGATCGCCCCGACCTACGGCCTCACGGAGGCGGCTTCGCAGGTAGCGACCCTCCCGCCGGGCCGCGGGACGCTCGCGCACGACGGGCTGGCGCCGCTTCCCGGAATCGAGCTCCGCATCGTGGACGACGCCGGCGAGACCCACCCACCGGGACAGGTCGGCGAGATCGCCGTGCGCGGCCCCACCCTCATGAGCGGCTACCTGCGTCGTCCCGACGACACGCGTCGGGCGCTGCGTGACGGCTGGCTCCACACCGGCGACCTCGGTCGGGTCGACGACCGCGGGCACCTCTTCGTGCTCGACCGCCGCAGCGACCTCGTGGTGTCCGGGGGAGAGAACGTCTACCCCGCCGAGGTGGAGGCGGTCCTGGCCGAGCACCCCGACGTCGCGGAGGCCGGCGTGGCGGGCGTGCCCGACCCCGACTTCGGTCAGCGCCCGGTCGCGTGGGTGGTGCCGAAGTCGAGCAGCCGCGTCGACGCCGAGAGCCTGGCCGCCTTCTGTCGGGAGCGCCTGGCCGCCTACAAGGTTCCCGACCACTTCCGCTTCGTCCGAGCGCTGCCGCGCAACGCGTCGGGTAAGATCCAGCGCCACCGCCTATGGGAACCTCCGCACTCGTCGCCCTGAGCCTCCTGCTGAGCCTCGCGGCCATGCTGCTGCTCTGGCTGTGGAGCCTGCGCCTGCGCAACGCGAGCATCGTGGACGTCTGGTGGGGGCCGGGCTTCGCCACGATCGCGGTCGTGAGCTACGGGCTCGCGGCGGAGGGCAACGCCCTGGTCGCCGCGCTCACCGTCGTGTGGGGGCTGCGGCTCGGCGCCTATCTCCTCTGGCGCAACGCCGGTGAAGGCGAGGATCCGCGCTACGCCGCCATGCGACGCCACCACGGCGAGCGCTTCCCGCGTGTGAGCCTCTTCACGGTCTTCGGTCTGCAGGCCGTGCTGATGTGGCTCGTCTCCCTGCCCGTGGTGGTTGCGCAGGCCGGCGGCGGTCCGGCATCGCTGGGCTTCTTCGAGGCGCTCGGGATCTGCGTGTGGACGCTCGGCATGGTCTTCGAGACGGTGGGCGACCTGCAGCTGGCCCGCTTCCGGGCCAACCCGGCGAACGCCGGACAGGTGATGGACGGCGGCCTCTGGCGCTACACGCGGCACCCCAACTACTTCGGCGACTTCTGCGTGTGGTGGGGGATCTTCCTCGCGGCGCTGCCCACGCCCTGCGCCTGGCTCACGGTGGCGAGCCCGCTGCTCATGAGCGTCCTGCTGCTCCGCGTGTCGGGGGTGGCGTTGCTCGAGCGATCGATCGGCAGGCGCCGCCCGGGCTACGAGGAGTACCAGCGCCGAACCAGCGCATTCGTGCCGCTCCCGCCGCGAGGCTGAGCCCCGTGATCAGGGAGTGGCGGCTGCGGCCGCCGGCCGCCGGCCGCGCGTGCGCTCCACCAGCTCGAAGAGCAGCACGGCCGCGCGGCCGCGAACCGCGGGGTGCGGCGCCTGGAGCAGCTCGGCCGCCTCGTGCGGCTGGAAGACGAAGCGTCTCCACACCTCGACCGGGTACTCCTCGAGCGGGAGCGCGTAGCCGCCCTGGGGCTCGGCATCGACGGCGCGCAGGTGCCCCGAGCGGCTGCCGATGCCGCGAAGGCTGTGGCAGCCGACGCAGCCCAGTCCGCCCGTCAGGGTCCACAGGATCTCGTCGCCGACGTCGCGCAGCCCGGCCAGCGGGTCCGCGTCGCTGCGCTCGAAGCCCGAGATCTCGAGCGAGAAGTGGGTGAGCGTCGAGGGACGGCTGGCCCGGCGGTCGAGCATGTACAGGAAGGCTCCCATCGGCCGCGCCACGAAGGGCGGCGGCGGCAGGTCGTCGCGCCAGCTGTACTCGCGCCGGGCACGGTGCACGTCCACCTTGCGGAACAGGTTCCGCTCGCCGTCGATGCCGATCACCACGACGGGCCGGAGGGGACGGATGCGCTCGAGATCGAAGTAGGTCCTCTCGCCCAGGACGTTCGTGAGCGTGAGCCAGCGGCCAGCACCCGCGCCGATGGCAGCGAGCAGGTCGAAGAGGTCGATGGCGTGGAAGCGCGACGGCGCCAGCGCGGCGCGCTGGCCGACGAGCGTCTGGAAGACGGTGCCAGCCGCCGCGACGAAGCGCGCGTCGGCCTCGTGGCCCCTCACCGGGGCCCCGCTGGTCCAGAAGGGCTCGGTGGAGAAGCGCGGCTTGCGCCAGTAGCGGGTGATCGCCCGCGCCTCGGACAGCACCGGGGGCAGCGGCTCCAGGCCGATGAAGTCGAGGACGTGCAGGCGGGTTCCGGTCTGCTCGAGCGCGAGGTCGACGACGGTCGCGTGGTCGCGACCGCTCACGAGGTAGGACTCGGCGTCGGGGTGGCCGGCGTCGCGCAGCGCGCTGGCGAAGGCCTCCGCCGAGCGCGCGTAGCCCGGCACGTCACGCTCGGCGGCGAGCAGCAGGAAGCGGGGCGCGTCGGCTCGCAGGTGGCTCACGGGCGACGCCGTGCGTCGCGTCGCGGCGTCGGGGATGACGCGCTCGTAGCGCGCGCGCTCCTCGTCGGTGCCGCCCTGGGCCTCGAGGTCGTAGATCCCGCTCAGCGCGATCACGCCCGCCAGGGCGGAGCGCTCCAGCCCGTGACGCTCCAAGTAGCGGGAGTCGAGCGCCACCAGGCTGGCCAGGTGCCCGCCCGCCGCGTGGCCCGCGAGGAATACGCGCTCCGGATCGAAGCCGTAGCGGCTCGCGCTCCCCAGCAGGAAGGCCACCGCCGCGGCAACGTCGTCGGCCGGCGCGGGATGCGGATGCTCGGGAGCCGGCCGGTGGCGCACGATCGCCGCAGCCGCACCCGCCCGCTGGAGCGGCTTGGCGAAGCCGTCCGCGAGCACCGGACCGCCGGGCGCCTCGGACCAGAAGCGGCTGTGCACGAAGATCACCAGGGGCGGGGCCTGCACCGCGGGCGCGGGCAGGTAGAGATCCAGGGTCTGCTCCCGCGCGCCGCCCGCGACGTAGGCCAGGCCCGGAAGCTCCTGCGCTCCGCGCTCTCCCTCGTCATCCGCGCCCAGCAGCAGCGCCGCCACGAGGCCGAGCGCCAGGAGACGCGGACGGAGGCGTTGCGCTATGCGGCGGATCATGGCGAGCGACGAGTCTAGGTGAACTCTAGGAGCCGCCCAGCCAGGTCGGATACAGCTCGCGCGCCTCCTTCAGCAGCCGTTTGGCGCGATCCGGCCGGCGCACTGCCCCGTAGAAGCGCGCCCTTCCCACCAGGCTCATCAGGTGGTCGTAGCCGCGCTCGGCGGGAGGCGCCGGGAACAGGTCGGGAGCATCGACGTCGAGGTCGGGCTCACGCTCACCGGGTCCGCGACGGATGAACACCGCAGCCACCTCGTCGACGAACGCCAGGCGCCACTGCGGGTCGCGATGGAGCGCGCCCACCAGCGGGTGGAGATCGATCTGGGCGTAGTGCAGCAACACGGTCCCGAAGCGGTAGCGCGCATCGAGCTCCCGGAACGAGAGCTCGTCGTCGAGCTTCAGCACCTCCGGGCGCGATGCGTAGACCTCCAGGCGACCGTCGCTCAGCACGGGGTAGTGGGGGTGGAGCCGCCAGATCAGATAGCCGCCGTCGGCCATGTGGTGGCCGAGCGGTCCGGGCGGGCGCTCCCGCGCGATCCACTCGACCGCGCGCACCGGATAGAAGGCCTGGAGCAGCCCCAGGCCCGGCTCGCGGGGCGATCCGAGCCGCTGGAAGAAGCGCCCCCGGGCGACGTCCCAGGCCCCCACGACCAGCAGCAGCGCGACGGCCAAGGAGAGCAGGCGGGGCGCGCGCGGCGGAACGCCGCGGCAGTCGAGCCAGGCGCTGGCATTGCGCACGAAGATCGGCGCCGCCACCACGCCGAAGAGCGCCAGGTTGCGCACCGCGGCGAACGCCAGCACCAGGAAGGCCGCCCAGAGCAGCACGTCGGCGGGGCGGACCCGTCGCCCCTGCAGCCACAGGGAGGCCCCCGACAGCGCCGCGAGCAAGGCAAAGACGGCGAGCAGCAGCGGACTCAGGTGGCGAAGGGCGTCGCGCAGCGAGAGCAGCTCCACCGAGCCGAGCGGCGCAGCCGCACGCTGGGCGTCGGTTCCGATCATGAGGAGCTGCTGGAAGGGATAGAGCAGCGCGTCGCCGCCGTGCGGATTGAGGAAGCACGCGGCCAGGGCGCCCCCCCCCACCGCGGCCAGGCGCCGCAGACGCGGCGTCCGGACGCGCTCGCGCACGAGCGGCCGCAGCAGCTCCCCCGCGAAGTGCGCACCCCACACGGCGAAGCCCACGGCGAAGAGCCCGTGCAGGTTCACCCAGACGAGCTGGAGCGGAACGAAGAGGTAGAGCCCGGCGCCCCCCCGGCCTTCGAAGCGATCGAAGAGCAGCAGGGTCGCGGCGAGGAGAACGAAGGTCGGGAGCTCGGGCCGGGGCATGAAGCGGTCGGCGCACAGGACGAGCGCGAGCGCGATGGCGCCCGCCGCGAGAGCCGGCCGATCACTGCGCCGGAGGCCGGCCCCGAGCAGCGCCACCAGGGCGACGACGAGCGCGAGCTTCCAGAGCACGACGGCATCGTGCCCGCCCAGGGCGTGGGTGGCGTGGAGCACGAGCTGGTGCAGCCAGTGCACGTCGACGTAGGGGGCGCCCGGGACCGAATAGCTGTAGGTGTCGACGCGCGGCACCCGGCCGGTCTCGGCGATCAGCTGGCCGGTGCGCAGGTGGAACCAGTAGTCGAAGCTGCGGATCTTCTGGAGCGAGAGCGCGGCCGCGAGCACCAGGAGCGCCAGCCAGGGGGCGAGTCGGACTGCTCTCACGCTGCTCCGGTGCGCGACGGGCCCACCTGGCGCCGTCTCGGCCAGGCGCCATCATACACCCGATGAGTCAGGCGACGGGGGACGCGAAGATGATCTCGGCGCGAGCCTGGTTCCTGGGCGAGCGCATCGAGGCCCGGCAGCTCGAGCGCGGCGAGACCCTGGCCCTCTCACCGCTCACGGTGCGCGCGGGCGACGGCGGTCACGCGGTGATCTTCCGCTTCGGCGCGGTGGTCTTCGTCGACGTGAGCCCCGTGGACCAGGCTTCCTTCATCGACAAGCTGCGTCCCTTCGTGACCGACGCCTTCGACGAGCCCGAGGGCGAGGACGCCGAGCTGCGCATCGACCCCGAGAGCGCCGACGGCGTCGACGCCTCGGGTGTGATCGTGCTGCGCGAGGGCAACGTGGCGCGGGTGCAGGTGCTGGCCGACGTGCTCGCCAAGAGCGCCGTGCTCACGCACTACGAGGAGCGGGTGGCCGCGGCCTTCGACCGGATCGAGCGCCTGGCCGAGGGCCTGATCGGCGCGCATCTGATCCGCGGCAACGACCTGCTGCGCGAGATCGGCAGCTCGCTCCTGATCCAGACCCGCACCGTGGGACGGGCCGAAGTCACGGAGAAGCCCGAGATCACCTGGGACGAGGCGGATCTCGACCGCCTCCACGAGCGGCTGGCCCACGAGTACGAGCTGCGCGACCGCGACCTGGCGCTCTCGCGCAAGCTCGACCTCGTGTCGCGCACGGCCGAGACCTACCTCGACCTCATCCACAACCGGCGCAGCCTGCGGGTCGAGTGGTACATCGTGATCCTGATCGCCGTCGAGATCGTGCTCATCCTCTACGACATCTTCCTGGTACACTGACCCCCATGTCGTATCGACCCACCGGTCTCTTCGCCGCCGCCGAGACGGGCAGCTCCATCGACAAGGACGACTTCGAGAAGCAGCTCGAGGAGCTCCGCGTCGAGCTGCTGAACCTCCAGTTCGATCTCTCGACGGC
>JASJBO010000230.1 GCA_030066475.1 Myxococcota bacterium | reverse complement strand
CGGTTCTCGCCGCCGCTCGAGTTTCGCGAGATCCGGCGCGGGGTGCAGGCGCTGTCGTCGCTGTATGTGGAGCGCCGCGAGGGGGCCGACCTGGCGGCGCGCGCCTCGGCGGGACAGGGCAAGCGTGCGGCCCTGGCCAGCTACTACGCGCCGCTGCACTTCCTGGCGGCGCACCACGCGGTCGACGCGCTCGGGGTCGAGCGATTCGGCGCGGTCTCGCGCATCCACGACCTGGGCTGCGGCACCGGTGCGGTGGGCGCCGCGCTGGGACAGGCGCTGGGCGCGCGGCCCGAGGTGGTCGGCGTCGACCGCTCCGGGTTCGCGCTGGGCGAGGCGCGCGCCACCTACGCCGCGTTCGGGCTGCTGGGTCGCACGCGCCGGGGTCGCATCGAGTCGGGCAGCCCGGCGCGCGCCGACGAGCTGGTGGCGCTCGGCTGGGTGGTGAACGAGCTGGACGGCGCGGGCCGCGACGCGCTGCTCGAGCTGGTGTGCGCCGGGCTCGAGGCCGGCGCGCGCCTCCTGCTGCTCGAGCCGCTGGCCGGCGCGGCCAGCCCGTGGTGGCGCGGCTGGTGCGAGGCGCTGGCGCCGCACGGCGTCGAGCCGGGCCAGCTCAAGCGGCGCATCGCCCCGCCCGAGTGGATCGCGCGACTCGACCGTGCGGCCGGCCTCGACCACCGCGTGCTGGGCGCGCGCCTGCTCGCCGGCCCGCTGGACCCGGCGCCGCCCGAGACGTGAGCGCGCCGCTCGTCTCGATCCTGCTGCCGGCGCGCGACGCGGCCCAGACGCTGCCCGCCTGCCTGGCGAGCATCCGGCGCCAGACCGAGCCGCGCTTCGAGTGCGTGCTGGTCGACGACGGCTCGCGCGACGCGACCCGCGCGCTTGCCGAGGCGGCGGCCGCGGGCGACCCGCGCTTCCGGGTGATCGCCAGGCCGCCGCGCGGCCTGGTGCCGGCACTCACCGCCGGGCTGGCGGCCTGCCGAGGCCGCTACGTCGCGCGCATGGACGCCGACGACTGGATGCACCGCCGGCGCCTCGCCGCGCAGCTCGCCGCGCTCGAGGCCGACCCGCGCCTCGCCGGCGTCGGCTGTCACGTGCGGATGTTCCCGCGCGCCGCGCTCCGCCCCGGCCTGCGCGACTACGAGCACTGGCTGCGCAGCATCGACTCCCCCACCGCCGTCCGCCGCGCGCGCTTCGTGGAGTGCCCGCTGCCGCATCCCACCTGGATGCTGCGTCGCGAGGTGATGACCACCCTGGGCTACCGGGACGCAGACTGGCCCGAGGACTACGACCTCCTGCTCCGTGCGCTCGCCGCGGGCCACGATCTGGGCGTCGTGCCCGAGCGGCTGCTCGCCTGGCGCGATGGGCCAGGCCGCATGTGGCGCCGCCACCCGGCCTACGCGCAGGAGCGCTTCGTCGCATGCAAGGCCCACCACCTGGCGCGCGGTCCTCTGCGACACTCCGCCGAGTACCTGCTGTGGGGCTACGGCGAGACGGGCAAGGCACTGCGCCGCGCCCTGCTCGCGCACGACAAGCGCCCCGCCTACGTGCTCGAGCTGCACCCGCGCCGGCTCGGCGAGCGCATCCACGGCGCGCCGGTGGTCCGGCCGGAGCGGCTCCCCGCCCTGCCGCCACTGCCGCTGGTCGTCTCGGTCGCCGGCGCCTTCGCGCGCGAGGAGATCCGCGCGCAGCTCGCGCAGATGGGCCGCCGCGAGGGCGTGGACTACGTGGTCGCGGCCTGAGCGCTCTTCCGCGCGTCGTCGCCGGTCCGGATCTCACGGCAGGCCCGCGCGGCGGAACGCCTCCTCCGCGTCGAAGGCCAGCACCATCCGGTTCGCCTCCGCCGCGCTCAGGTCGCCGTTGACGCGCAGCACCTCCCCTCCACCTGGTCGTAGGCGGTGCCCGAGATGCAGACGCCCCCCGGCTCCGCGAGACTCTCGAGGCGCGCCGCCACGTTCACCCCGTCGCCGAGGATCCGGTCGCCGTCGACGAGCACGTCGCCCAGGTTCACGCCGATCCGGAGCAGCAGCCGACGCTCGGAGGGCACGCCGGCGTCGAGACGTGCGAGCTGCTCCTGGATCTCCACCGCGCAGCGCACCGCATCCACCACGCTGGGGAACTCGGCCAGCACGTTGTCACCGGTGGCATCCACCACCCGCCCGCCGCTGGCACGAGCCAGCTCCGCAACGAGCCCGCGGCAGGCCGCCATCGCCCGGGCCGTGCCCTCCTCGTCCTGGGCCATGAGCCGGCTGTAGCCGACGGCGTCGGCGGAGAGGATGGCGGCGAGTCGACGACCGTGAGCGTCGGAAATGGGGCCCTCCGTCCGGAGGAAGCGTACCCGAGCGCCGCATACGGTGCGCGCGGCCCGATGGACTTCGCTCGCCTACGGCTCGCTGCGCGCGCCGGCTACGCCGGCGAACCCGACGGACTTCGCTCGCCTACGGCTCGCTGCGCGCGCCGGCTACGCCGGCGAACCCGAGGGACTTCGCTCGCCTACGGCTCGCTGCGCGCGCCGGCTACGCCGGCGCTTGCCGAGGGACTTCGCTCGCCTACGGCTCGCTGCGCGCGCCGGCTACGCCGGCGCTTGCCGCGGCGTCCAGGCCTGCTGGATCAGCAGCGTCGGCACGCCGGCGCTGGTTCCTTTCAGTGTACACACCCGCGTGCCGGGCTTGTGGCCGTCGCGCACGGCGGAGACCTCGCAGCCCGCCGCGGCCAGGCGCTGCTGGATCGCGTCCACGTCGAGCACGCGCCAGGCGAGTCCCCAGAGCCGATCGGACGCCTCGGGGTCCTCGGCCGGGCCGGGCCGGCCGCCGACCTCGAGCGTCGCGCCTCCCACGCGGAAGAACAGCAGGCGCGTGTTGCGCGCGGGGAAGGTGCGGTCGAGCGCGAGCCGGATGCCGAAGCCGTCGCCGTAGAGCGCCCGGGTCGCGTCGAGGTCGCCGCTCATCACGACCAGGTGGTCGAGGCCCTCCACCGCGGCGCGCTCGTCGGCCCATGCCGGCGCGAGCGGCAGCGCGTCGGGCGGCGAGTCGTGCTGGATCGCGAACACCAGCACGCCGCGCGTCGCACTGGGCGGCAGCATCACGTTGCGCCAGCGGCGCACGGCGCCCGTCGTCTCGTCGCGTCCCTCGCCCGGCTGCGGGTCGTTCGCCGCGATCCCGCGCTCGCGCAGGCCGCGCGCGCAGGCGTCGGCGTCCGCGGTGCCGAGCGCGAAGCCGGCCAGCCCCTCGCCCTCGGCGTCGAGGCGCGCCTTCAGCATCTCGGCCACGCCGCCGGGACCCGCCGGCGCCAGCAGCTCCAGGTAGGTGTTGCTGACCCGGAACAGCGCGTTGGCCGTGCCCATCGCGGGGTGCGCGCCGCGCCAGGAGGGCTCGCGCCCCAGCAGCGTGCGGTAGGCAGCGGTCGCGTCATCGAGATCGCGCACCCCGACGATCAGGTGGTCGAGCGTGTCGACCAGCGCGGAATCGCCGCTCATGAGCCCGACTCCTCGACCAGCAGCGCCACGCCCTGCCACATCGAGACGACGCACTCGACGCGGTCGCCGGCGTCGATCAGCGGCATGTGGCGGCAGCCCTCGATCGCCATCGACTTGAACAGGCCCCCCAAGGTGTCGAGGCGGCTCAGCGTCTTGAGCGATCCGCTCATCATGCGGGCCGCCTGCAGGCCCTCGAGCCGCAGGAACGGACTGCGCAGCGCGCGCATCACGTCGCGGCGCGTGCAGATCCCCATCGGCGTGCCCGCCGGGCTGGTCGCGATCACGTACCCGAAGTGCCCCTCCCACATGCGGGTGATCGTCACCTCGCCCGGATCGTGGATCGAGCCGAGCACCGGCTGGTGGCCGATCGTCTGCTGGTCGAGGATCGTCCCCAGGGTGGTGTCGAGCACGCGGCGCATGGTGTCGCTGGCCCGGGCGAGCGACGCGCCCTCCGAGAGACCCGGCGCCGCGCAGCGCCCGTCGTGGAGCGCGATCAGGAAGCGGGTCACGTCGCGCATCGAGACGACCCGCAGCAGGCGATCGTCGCCGTCCATCACCAGCACGTAGCGGTTGCGGGCGCCGAGTCGCGTGGGCCGGAAGGTGCGGGCGAGCCCCGCCAGCAGCGGATCGCCCTGGCTCACCACGGGAAGATCCTCGCGCTCGGTCATCGCTTCGGCCGCGGTGAGCCCGCCGAGCAGATCCTCCCACACCAGCAGGTCGGGGCCCTGGCTCTCGACATCCTCCGCCCGCTCGACCAGGCGTCGCGCGATCGCGCGCAGCACGTCGTCCTCGGCCAGACAGCCGACCAGGCGACCCCCGTCCAGCACCGGGAGCGCGCCGAGCTGGCCCCACCACATGCGGCTGACGGCGTCCTGGAGCGCCTCCTTGGGCTCCACCGCCTCGAGCTCGTGCTCGGCGGCCACGGACTCGGCCGGGACCGCACCGAGCAGCTCGCGCAGCGAGCCGGCCACGGCGACGCCGGAACCGATGGGACGGGGTGAAGTCATTCCGCTGGCCTCGCGCGAAGGCTAGCGCTGGCTCACGTCCCGCGCGCCCGCATCCAGCAGCACCGTGCGCGCGTCCACCAGCAGCAGCTCGGGCAGCAGGAAGCCCGCGCTGTAGATGTTGCGGACGGCGCCGGAGGCATCCACCAGGAACACCTTGAGCACGTGGCGGAACAGCCCGAGCTGGTCGCCGGCCGGATCGACCAGGCGCAGCGCGTCCTGCCCGAAGTCGCTCAGCACCGGCGCGATCGCCGCGTCGTTGGGCGCGGTGAGGAAGCGCCAGTCGGCACGCGGACGCATGTGGTGGCGCAGCTCGGCGAGTCGCTCGGGCGTGTCGTAGCCGGGGTCGAAGCTCACGGTGGTGAGCCGCACCCGGGCCGCCAGCTCCGGGTCGCGCGCCAGCAGCCGGTCGATGCGCTGCAGCGTGGCGATCACCGCCGGACAGCCCCCGCCGTCCGGACAGCGCGTGTACACGAACGAGACGAGCGCGACCTGCCCCTCTGCGAGCCCGAGCAGCGGCGCGTCCCGGGCGTCGGCGTCGAGCAGGGTCGCCTCGGCGACCCGGTCGATCGCGGGCAGCGCGTAGCTGCCGGGCTCGGGCAGCTCGAACGCCAGGGCCGGGGCCTCGGGCGCGGGCTCGTGGGCGCGCGCGGCGCCCACGACCAGCGCGCCGGCCAGCGCCAGCGCGGCGGCGCCGCGTCTCACTCGCCGCCCCCGCTGGCGATCGGCATCCCGCCGCCGGCGACCCGCCCCTTGTAGAAGTCGATCGAGCCGAAGCGCATGATGTGCGGCCGGCCGAGGCCCTCCTCGATGAAGTCGACCTCGAAGCGCGGCGTGAGCTTCGCGCCGTCCCAGTCGAAGGCCTTCACGAACTGGTCGTTGGCGTCACCGGTCTTGTCCCAGTTCGCCAGCAGCGAGGTGGTGAAGTAGACGCGCTCGCCGTCCCACGACTGCGACACCATGTTGAGCTGCTGCCCGAGCTTCTGCTCGAGCACCAGCTTCGGCTTGCGCGGGCTCGACACGTCGAAGACGCGCACCGTGCCGTCCATGAAGCTGTCGACGAACAGGAAGCGGTCGTCGGCCGAGAGGCTGATGTCCACCGGCAGCGGCACGTCGGCCGGGTTGCCGATGTCGGCCAGCTCCACCGCCTCGAAGGTGCCGTCGTCCTTGCGGAACACGCCCCAGAGCTTCGAGGTGAGCGCGGTACTGGTGAACGCGTAGTCGTGGCGCGGCTGGAGCGCCCAGCGGATCTCGAGCGGCGCGCCCGGCACCGAAAGCGTCTGCAGCGGCTTCCGGGTGTGGAAGTCCCAGACCACCATCTCGTTGCCGAAGTTCTTCATCGCCTCGGCGTCGCCCAGCAGGTCGGGCAGCGAGCGCATGTAGTTCGCGTGCCCGGTGAAGGACGAGGTCAGCATGCGGTTGAGGTTGGCGTTGACCCGCGCGTCGTAGCCGTAGACGGCGTCCTTCGGCATCCAGTGCGTCGTGATGTAGCCGCCCGCGTTGCTGTACTCGACGATCCCCGTGCGCCCGCCCATGTCCTCGCTGTTCGAGAGGCCGGTGATGAGCATGCGGCCGGGCAGCGCGTAGAAGGTGTGGGGGCCGACCACGCCGCCCGACTTCTCGACGAAGTCGGTGATCGTCTTCACCAGCTTCGGGCGCGCCGGGTCGCTGGCGACGTCGAACACGTAGATCATGCTGGTGTCGAGGCCGCCCACCCAGAGCTGGCGGCGGTCGTCCGTGAAGCCGCCGTGGTGCGCCTCGTGGCGGCCGCCCACCGAGGCGTACGAAACGACCTTGCCGTAGTCGGGGCGCGACGGGTTGGCGCCGATCACCACCAGCTTGTCGGAGCCGTCGCCCACGCCATCCATGCCGAGCGTCCAGACGTAGACGAAGTCCTCCTGCCCCACGATCTTCGGCAGGTACGGCGACTGGCAGGTCTCGTCGGCCCGGGCCCCGGGCGAGACGATGCCCGACGCGACGAGCGCGACGACGACCAGACGGAAGACGGCCCGAACACGCGCCATGGAAGCCCCTCCTCGTGCTGGGCGGAGATGCTATCACGTCGCATGCCCCGGGCTCGCTGGCGCGACCGAGACCACACCCGCGGCAGCCTGCTCGTCTCGCTCTGGGTGCTGGCGCTCCCGCTGATGGCGACCAGCGCCGCGATGTCCGTCTACCAGCTCCTCGACCTGCGCTTCATCGGCGAGCTGGGGCCGGCGCCCACCGCGGCCGTGGTGATCACGAACCAGACGCTGCGCCAGATCGCGTTCCTGGTGGTGATGGGCGTGAGCTTCGCGGCCCAGGCGCTGATCGCGCGCGCCGTCGGCGCGGCCGAGATCGACGAGGCCGAGCACCTGGCGGGCCAGTCGCTGGTGCTGGGACTGGGCTTCGCCGCCGGCCTGGCGCTGGTCGGCGGCCTCTTCCCCCGCGCGCTGATCGCGCTGGCCAACCCGGCGCCCGCGGTGCTCGAGGCGGCCGTGCCGTACGTGCGCCTGGTCTTCGTGTTCGCCCCGACCTTCGTGGGGGCGCAGGTGATCGCGGGCATCCTGAACGGCGCGGGCGACACCACCACGCCGATGGTGATCTCGATCATCCAGGCCGCCGTGGGCATCGTGGCCGAGTGGCTGCTGATCTTCGGGCACGCCGGGCTCCCGGCGCTGGGCATCTCGGGTGTCGCGCTCGGTCTCGCGATCGGCCAGGCCACCGCGCTCGGGCTGGGCCTGCGGGCGCTGTTCTCCGGGCGCACGCGCGTCCACCTGCGCGCCCGCCACGTGCGGCCCGACCGCGCCGCCCTGCGCCGACTGCTGCGGCTGGCCTGGCAGCCGGCCCTCCAGATGGCCAGCCGCGTGTTCCTCGTGTTCTTCTTCCTGCGCCTCTCGGCGCGCTTCGGCACCGCGGTGCAGGCGGCCTACGCGATCGGCCTGCGGCTCGAGATGGTGCCGCTGTCGCTGGGCTTCCCGCTCGCGAACGCCGTGGCGACCCTGGTGGGGCAGAACCTCGGCGCGGACGACCGGCGCCGCGCGTGGCAGTCGGTCTGGGTCGGCCTCGCCGTGCACGGCGCGCTCTTCTTCGGCTTCGCGGCGCTGCTGTTCTTCCTGCGCGACCCGATCGTGGCGCTCTTCACCGACGATCCCGAGGTGCGGCGCTTCGGCAGCCTGTACCTGCTGTTCGCTTCGGCTGGTCTGATGCTGATGGCGTTCTACTTCGTGTTCTTCCGCGCCCTTCAGGGCGCTGGCGACATGACCGTGCCGATGGCGATCTCCACCGGCAACACCTTCCTGGTGACCGCGCCGCTCGGCTGGTACCTGGCCGTGCACACCGGGCTGGGACCGGCGGGCATCTGGTGGGGCCAGCTGCTGGGCTCGTCGGTGCTGGTCCTCGCCACCGGCGCCCACCTGCTGCGCGGCCGCTGGGCGCGCGGGGGGCGGCTGCACTAGCAGCTAGGCCTAGGCCTAGGAGTCCGCCCGGCAGAACCGCCCGGCAAGCGCCCGCAGGGCGCGCGCAGCGAGCCGAAGGCGAGCGAAGTCCACCGCAAGCGCCCGGAGGGCGCGCGCAGCGAGGCGAAGCCGAGCGAAGTCTACCAGTCGGACTCAGGCGGCCGGCGTCTCGAGGTAGCGCTCCAGGTCGCGCTCCACGAGATCGATCGAGGCGTTCCAGAACGCCGGCTCCTCGAGCTCGACGCCGAGCGCACGGCGCGCCACGCCCTCGGCGCTGTCGCTGCCGGTCAGCCGCAGCAGCTCCGCGTAGCGCGGCAGGAAGTCGCGGCCCTCCTCGCGGGCGCGCGCGAAGAGGCCGAGGCTGAACAGGTAGCCGAAGGTGTACGGGAAGTTGTAGAAGCTGAGCCCGGTGATGTAGAAGTGGAGCTTCGAGGCCCAGAACCACGGATCGAGCTCGTCCTCGGCCAGGCTGTCGCCGTAGCAGGCGCGCTGCGCGTCGCACATCAGCTCCTTGAGGCGCGAGACCGAAAGCTCGCCGCGCGCGCGCTCCTCGTAGACCGCCCGCTCGAACCGGAAGCGCATCGGGATGTTGAGCAGGAAGGCGCTCGCGTCCGAGAGCCGGCCGTCGAGCACGGCGGCGCGCTCCGCGGCGCCGGCCGCCGGATCGGACAGCGCGGCGTCGGTCACGAGCTGCTCGGCGAAGGTCGAGGCGGTCTCGGCCAGCGTCATCGGGTAGCTGCGCGCCCAGGGGCGCATGTCGCGCATCTGCCAGGCGTGCCAGGCGTGGCCCAGCTCGTGCGCCAGCGTCGAGACGTCGCCGAGTGCGCCGTCGTAGGTGATGAACACGCGCGACTGGCCGATCACCGACGACGACGAGCAGAAGCCGCCGGGGCGCTTGCCCGGGCGCGGCTCCCAGTCGATCCAGCGCTCGTCGAAGCACTTCGCGGCGAAGGCGCCGAGTGCGGGGTCGAAGCGCTCGAACGCCTCGCCGATGCGGCGCTGCGCCTCGTCCCAGCCGACGCGCGCCGGCGGCTCACCGGGCGCCGGCGCCTCGAGGTCCTGGAAGCCCAGGCGCTCGACCCCGAGCCGGCGCGCCTTCTCGCGCAGGAAGCGTCGCGCCACCTCCTGGCGCGCGCTCACGACGTCGAGCAGCGTCTCGAGGGTGCGCCGCGAGATCGAGGCGTCGAACAGCGCCGGGTCGAGGAAGTGCTTCACCCCGCGCCGCGCGTTGAGCGTGAGGCGCGTGCCGGCGATCGCGTTGAGGCTGGCGGCGGTGACCTCGCCCACACCCTCCCAGGCGCGGTTCGCGCCGCGCAGCGCGGCGCGGCGCACGGCGGGATCGGCGTCGCCCAGGAGGCTGCGCGCGCGCGACACCGGCAGGCGCTCGGCGGGCCGGCCCGGCACCTCGAGGTCGAACTCGAGCGTGCCCGACACCTGGTCGTACAGGCGGCCCCACGCCGACAGACCCGTCACGTCGAGGTCGGCGGCGAGTCCCTCGAGCGGGGCGTCCATGCTCCAGGCGGCCCGCTCGCGCACGCGCCGCAGGAACCAGGCGACGTCGCGCAGGCGCGCGTCGGCCAGCAGCGCGTCGAAGGCGGCGTCGGGCGCCGCCCGGAACGCGGCCCGCAGCGCGACGAAGACCTTCTCGAGCTCCGCACGCGCCGCCGCCAGCGAGGCCGTCTCGCGCTGCACCTCCTCGTCGCGCGCGTCGGCGGCGCCGAGACAGGCCAGGTACGAGCCCAGGTGGCGCTGGCGCGCCACCGCGTCCTCGAGCCGCACCAGCAGTGCCACCCAGGCGTCGCCCGTGTCCGACCCGATCTCTCCCAGGCACTCCAGCTCGCCGGCCAGGGCGGCCACGTCCGCGGCCAGCCGCTCGCGGAACGCGCGGTAGTCGGCCCCGTTCGGCTCGGCGAAGTACGGCGTCATGTCCCAGTTCGGGAGCTGCTCCGCGAGCTTCTCCGCGAGCTCCCCCGGCTGCGTCTCGCCCGGCATCGTCTCCCCCTACGGCGCGTCGCGGGTACTCTAGCGGCCCGTTCCGCGAGGAGGAGCCATGAGCGACGCACCCGTGCTGTACGAGTCGAGCGAGGCGATCGCCACGATCACGCTCAACCGACCCGAGAACCGCAACAGCATGACCCCCGACGTGATGCAGGCCTTTCGCGCGGCGGTGGCCCGGGCGGCGGCCGACGAGACGCTGCGCGCGGTGATCGTGACCGGCCGTGGCCGCAGCTTCTGTGCGGGCGCCGACTTCAAGACGAACGCGCCGCCCGAGTCCGACCCCGGGCCGAGCGAGCCCGACTACGAGCGGCTCTACCGGACCTACGAGCCCTTCCTCGACGTGTTCGACCTGCCGGTGCCGACGATCGGCGCGCTCAACGGCCACGCGATCGGCGGCGGCTTCGGCCTGGCGCTGGTGTGCGACATCCGGGTGGCAAATCGCGAGGCGCGCTACGGCGCCAACTTCGCGCGGCTCGGCTTCCACTCGGGCATGGCGATCAGCTACCTGCTGCCGCGCATCGTGGGCGTACCGGCCGCCGCCGACCTGCTGTTCTCGGGACGCCTGGTTTCGGGCGCGGACGCCGCGGCGCTCGGTCTGGCGCACGAGGCGGTGGCGGCCGACGCGGTGCTGCCGGCCGCACAGCGGCGCGCGCGGGAGATCGCCGGCTGCGCGCCGCAGGCGCTGCGCCTGCTCAAGCGCTCGCTCTACGCTGGCGCCGACTGGAACCCGCGCCGCGCGGCGCGCGCCGAGGCGTTCGCGCAGGCCGCGACGATCGCCAGCGAGGACGCCCGCGAGGGCATCCGGGCGCTGCTCGAGAAGCGCGAGCCGGTGTTCCGCGGGCGCTAGCTGGTGGACTTCGTTCGGCTGCGCCTCACTGCGCGCGTCCTTCGGGCGCTTGCGGGGGCTTCTGCCGCGCGGGCTGCTAGCCGCGGCGGCGGGCCAGCAGGGCGAGCGCCAGCAGGGCGGCGCCGGCCAGCGCGCCGTCGCCCGGCTCGGGCAGCGACATGATCGAGATCGCGTCGCACAGCACGTCGATGTCGTTGTCGCGTCCCGGCTCGATCTTGCGGGGCCGACAGAAGACGTTGGCCGAGGCCGCGTCCTCGGGCGAGGTCGCCTCGAGCGTCAGCTCCTCCCAGGCATCCTTGGTGCCGGAGTGCTGGGTCGAGCTGGGCTGGTCGCCCTGGATGAAGCCGCCGTCGCAATCGGCCTCCGTGAACCACACGATCTTCAGGTCGGGCCGCGCGTTGAGCGTCTCCTCGGCGGGCACGAGCGCCCAGCCGCGCAGGTCGTAGATCGTGCTCGGGTCGACGTTCACGCACTGGATCATGGCGCCGCCGGGCCGCTCGGAGGAGCCGGCGCTCTCCTGCGAGCTGTTCACGCGCGCCGAGCCCGAGTTGATGTCGCCGTCGACGTCCTGGTTGGGCTCGTGCGAGATGCTGATCGACGCGTTGCCGGCGCTCCAGCCCGAGACGTCGGTATCGAAGTCGGGATTCGTCAGCAGGTTCTGCGCCTGGGCGGGGGCGCCGAGCAGAGCTGCGGCGGCCACGGTGAGCAGCAGGTTCTTCATCGATTCGATCCTCTCCTGGGTTCCAGCGTGGGGCGGGAACATCGGA
>JASJBO010000039.1 GCA_030066475.1 Myxococcota bacterium | reverse complement strand
AGACCGAGAGCGAACTCCGACCCGGTCTCAGCACCTGGAGGAATCCTCCTGCCGGGGCTCACTCCCCCGCTGGGACGAGAGGGTCTCCTGCCGCGATCCGCCGCTCGATCTCCTCGACCGTGTCGCGGATGACCGGCGCTCGCAGCGCCATCGCGGCGTGGAGGTTGCGACCGCCCTGCATGTCGTCACTGATCTTCCACGGCTCGTCGGCCGCCAGGCGGTCCCAGAACGCGGGGGCCTTGCCGACGTCGTAGCCCGCGCGTGCCGCCATGAACAGGCCGAGTCGATCGGCCGGCGGCTCGTCCTCCGCGCGCCACATGCGCCCGAGCACGTTGTGAGCGAGCTGATGCGAGAGGGCGATCGCCAGCTCGTCGTCGTCTCGAGCGAAGTCGACCAGGCCCGTCGGAACCAGAACCTCCTGCCCGTTCCGGTGGCGGACGGTGTCTGCACCCGAACCGACGAAGACCATGAAGCCCTGGGCGCAGCCGTCGGAGCGAGGCAGCCGGAGCTCCCGGATCTCTCCCTCCCGCTCGATCCGCAGCGTTGGAGAGCCGGCGTCCGACCCGCGCAGCCGCCGGAAGACATCGGAGGTCCGATCGATTTCCTCCCCGTCGACGGCGAGGATCCGGTCTCCGGGGCGCAGACCCGCCCGACCGGCCGGGGACGCCTCCGCCAGGGCCAGAACCGTCACCCGCTCCGACACGCCAAAGGTCCGCTCTACCTCGGTGTCGTTGCCTCCGGCCACGAAGTCCTTCCGGCGCGCGATCGCCGCCCCGAGCACGGGTCCGACGTGCTCGCAGAGAGGGGCAGAGGCCAGGCTCAGGCGAACCGCGACGGTCTGGATCCTCACGTAGACGGCGTGCAGGTGCTGCCGCGCCTCCGTCCGGAGCAGCTCGTGGTGCTCGCCGAGCGCCTCCCGGTCGATCTCCGGGCGGTCCAGAGAGGCGCACCCGAGCAGCGCCGCCAGCAGCAGCGCGGCTGCGAGACCCCCGCGGCGGGTCACTGGCTCCACTCCGGCTCGAGGGGCTCCCCTCGCTGGAGCTTCTCCGCGATCTCCTGCCGGGTCGCCTCGAGAGCCAGCGATCGTGCCGGTGAGGTCGGGTGGCCGTAGAAGCCCCAATCGATCGTCGAGAAGGGATTGTGGCGCGCCATGCGATCCCACAGCGCGTTGGCGCCGGAGACGTCGAAGCCGGCGCGCGCGGCCAGGTACATCCCGAGATAGTCGGCGTCGGCCTCGGTCCGCTCCGTCGTGGCCACGCCCCGATGCGAGAGGATCATGTGAGCCAGCTCGTGCCCCAGGACGATCGCGAGATCGTCGTCGTCGGGCAGGAACCGGAGCATGCCGCTGATCACGTACACGCCCGTGAGATCGCCCCAGTAGGTGGCGAATGCGTTGACGCTGGTGCCGAACCAGAAGCGGGCGGGGAACGTGCAGCCCAGCTCGACCTCCACCTCGACCGACCCGGTCTCTCCGGCTCGATCGAAGCCCAGCCGGAGCACCCCGTCTTCGCCGAAGCCACGCATCACGTCGAGGCGCACGCGCTTCTCGATGGCCCTGCCATCGATGTGGGTGATGACGTCACCCGGCCGCAGGCCCGCGCGGTCGGCGGGGAGCCCGGTCGTGACCAGCAGGAGCTTCGGAGCCAGACCCAGCGCGAAGCGCCTGGCCGCAGCCTCGCGGAAGGGCCGCTCGAACTCGGGCTCTTCCGGGAACATGTCCCGATAGGTCCGATCGTCTGCGGCGTAGACCCCGAGGATCGGTGCGGTCTTCCTGCCGCAGTAGGGCATCCCCGCGATCCGGATCGGGTCGGCGACCCTGGTCACCCGCTCCTGGCCTTCCAGCAGCCTGCCGAGGGCCAGGTCGCTGAGCCGTTGCTCCTCGTCCCCGCTGGCGTGGAGCGGGAGGACCCCCGCCGAGACCAGCACCAGGACGGCTGCGGTGGAGATCGGGCCCAGGGCGCCACCTCCGCTCGACCCGGCCGATCACGAGATAGCGAAGCCCGAGGCCGGTCGCCGCTGGCGCCGATCGCGCCGTCACACTCGTTGGGTGTCCCGATCCGCCTTCACCTCCACCGCTCCGCCGAAGATCGCCGAGGCGCCGCTCGGGACGTCGATGGCGGCGTCGTCGGTGAGGGCGTTGACGTTGGCGCCGGGCCGGCGCGTCGCCACGCGCAGCGCTACGCCGTCGCCCTGGTGTCCGAAGCCGTGCGGCAGGCTCACGACTCCGGGCATCACGTCGGTCGTGATCTCCACGGGGGCGCGGATCTCGCCCACGCGCGTGCGCAGCAGCGCCTCGCTGCCGGCGGCCAGTCCGCGGGCGGCCGCGTCGTCGGGGTGGATCTGCAGCGTGCAGCGGTCGCGGCCCTTGGCGAGCGCCGGCAGGTTGTGCAGCCACGAGTTCATCGAGCGCACGTCGCGGCGGTTGATCAGGCGCAGGCCCGCGGACGGCGGCTCGGCGAGCCAGCGCTCCAGGCGCGGCAGGTCGGCGACGAGCCGCTCGGGCGCCAGCTCGATCTGGCCGCTCTCGGTGGCCAGGTGGTCGGGCAGCATCGGGACGAGCGCGCCGAGGTCGAGGCCGTGCTCGGCCCCCTTCACGCGCGCGAGCGTCAGCCCCTCGGGCTCGAGGCCGCAGCCGTCGCCGTAGGGGCCGAGGCGCAGCATCGCGTCGATGATGCGCTCGGGCCCGGGCTCCTTGCCGACCGCCTCGAGTACCTGCTCGATCTTGAGCCGGTCCGCGAACCGGCTGCCGCCCAGCGCCACGCCGGCGAGCTGTTGCAGCACCAGGCCGTCGACCTGCGCGAGGTCGAGCGCCTCGAGCCCCATCAGCTGGCGGCCCAGCTCGAGCGCCGTGGTCCACGCGTCGCGCGCGCCGGGCTCCGGCTCGAGCGCCGGCGCCGACCACTTGGCCACGTTGCGCACGGCGAAGTGGTTGAGCGCCAGGTCGTAGTGGCCGCGCTCGAGCGGGCCGGTGGGCGGCAGGATCAGGTCGGCGTGGCGCGTGGTCTCGTTCCGGTAGTAGTCGAGGCACACCAGGAAGTCGAGCGAGGCGAGCGCGCGCTCGAGGCGCTCGCTGTTGGGGTAGGTGCGCACCGGGTTGCCCGCGACGGTGAGCAGCGCGCGGATCTGGCCCTCGCCGGGCGTCTCGATCTCCTCGGCCAGCACCGCGGCGGGGAGCTCGCCCATCACCTCGTCGAGGCCCGAGACGCGGCTCTTCCAGCGGCCGAATTGGATCGGCCCCTCGCCCTCGACCACCGCGTGAAGCGGTGCGGCGGGGTTCGTGAACATCGAGCCGCCGGGTCGGTCGAGGTTGCCGGTGAGGATCGCGAGCAGGTCGAGCGCCCAGCTCGCGAGCGTGCCGAAGGGCTGCACGCAGGTGCCCATGCGCCCGTAGGTGGCGGCGCGGGGTGCCTCGGACAGCTCGCGCGCCAGGCGCCGGATGGTGTCGGCCGCGATGCCGCAGCGCGGGGCCACGCGCTCGGGCGACAGCTCCGCCACCGCGCGCTCCACCGCCTCGAGCCCGTTCACCAGATCCTCGCAGCGACCCAGCGCGACGCGGCCCTCGGCGAACAGCACGTGCGCCATCGCCAGCAGGAACGCCGCGTCCGAGCCCGGCACGATGAAGTGGTGCTCGTCGGCGCGCGCCGCCGTCTCGGTGCGGCGCGGATCCACCACCACGAGCTTGCCGCCGCGCGCGCGCAGCGCCGCCAGGCGGTCGCGGATGCCGGGCGCGGTCATCAGGCTGCCGTTCGAGACCAGCGGGTTGGCGCCCACCACCAGCAGGTAGTCGCTGCGGTCGACGTCGGGCACGGTCGCGCGCAGCGGGCCGCCGTACATGGACCCCGACTGGACGTAGCGCGGCCAGGTGTCGGTGGGGCCCGCCGAGAACACGTTCTTCGAGCCGAGCGCGCGCGACAGCACGTTGGCGCCGAGCAGCGTGGCGAAGTCGTGGACGCCCGGGTTGCCGCGATAGAGGGCGACCGCGTCGGCGCCGCCCGCCTCGCGCGCGCGGCCCAGGCCTTCGGCCGCCAGCGCGTAGGCCTCGTCCCAGCCGATCTCCTCGAAGCCCGACGCGGTGCGCCGCAGCGGCCGGCGCAGGCGATCCGGGTCGTCCTGCAGCTCGCGCAGGCCGATTGCCTTGGGGCAGACGTGGCCACGCGAGAAGGGGTCCTGCTCGTCGCCGCGCAGGCTGGTGACCTGGCGGCCTTCCACCTGGACCTGGATGCCGCAGGTGGCCTCGCAGAGGGTGCACGTGGCGTAGGCGGTTCTCTGGCTCATGGCTGGAGACTACCCGAGCGAGCCGCGCCCTCGGAAGGGCCAGAGCCGGCGCGTTCGACGGATCCAATCGAAGAGTCGGGGCCGGTCGCCTACGTCTCGCGCAGAAGGTCCAAGAGCTCGCCTGCGTCGCGCGGGCGCTGCGCCTCCGGGAGCAGGCCGCGCCGGATCGCCCGCTCGAGGCCGGGATGCAGCCGCCGCAAGCGTGTGAAGCTCGGGAGCGGCTCCGCGGCCGAGTCCTCGGGTCGCCCGGCGAGCAGGTCGCGCAACGTTGCCGCGAGCGCATAGACGTCGCCGCTCGGGCTCGACGGGGCGCCCGATCGTCGCTCGGGCGAGAGGTAGCGGGGTGTCCCTCCCGACAGCGCTCGCCTCGTCTTGCGGGTCGCATGGGCGAGCCCGAAGTCGATCAGGCGCGGGATGCCCTGGGCGTCGATGAGCAGGTTCTCGGGCTTGACGTCGCCGTGCACGACACCGGCCGCATGCACCGCAGCGAGCGTCGAGGCGACGTGGCGCGCCAGCTCGGCGACCGGGGCGGCGGGGAAAGGTCCCTCTTCGTCGAGTCGCTCGCCCAGGTCGCAGCCGTCCACGTACTCCATCACGAGAAGGCACTCGTCGGCTCGGCAACACAGGTCCCAGATTCGGCGGACGCCCGGGTGCACGACCCGGCGCGTCAGCAGGTACTCGCGGCGCAGCTGCTCCGCTCGCTTGGCGTCTCCGGCCGGTGCCTGCTTGACGGCCACTGCGCGGCCGCTGCGCACGTCCCGGGCCAGGTAGGTCTCGGCCGCTCCGCCCCGGCCCAGTCGCGCCAGGGTCCGGTAGCGGTCTACCAGCAGTGTGCCCGCTGCCAGCACGGGCTCGGCAGGGACGGGGCGGGCCTCCTCGTCGTCCCCGAGCCAGTCCAAGAGGCTGCGGACCTCGGCGAGCAGCGCCTCGTCGTCATCCACCGAGCGCTCGACGTAGTCGCGCCGGGCACTCGCGGGCAATTGGCTGGCTCGGAAGACGATCTCCTTGACGGCATCTTCCGTCATGAGGCATCTCCATCCGGGCGTCCGAGGATATCCGTTGGTTCAAATGATGTCTAGAAAAAATCTGCAATACTGTGTTCGGTGGCGCACGATCGCTGCGACGGACGCGTAGTCCGTCGAAGGCAAGTGGAGTCGTCCGGGAGGGAGCGAACGGTGCAGGGGCTGCAAGCGGTCGGGGGCTTCCTCGCAATCGGCGTCGCCGCCGCGGCTGCCCTGGGGCTCGGCCAGCCCGTGACGGCCGCCGTCTGGCAGGAGATCAGCGACGCTCCCCAGCTGCCGGACACGGCTCAGGAGACCTCGACCGAAGACGGTGTCCTGTCAGGGATCTCGGGCTCGCTCTTCTTCGAGAGCGACGTCGACCTCTTCGCGATCCTGGTCAGCGACCCGGCCGAGTTCGCCGTGAGCGTCTCGAGCGTCGACTTCGCGGGGGTCGGCGGCGACACCCCGAACGACGATGCCACGCTCTACGTCTTCGATGATTCGGGCCGCTTCGCGTTCGAAAACCAGGACGACGGACCGGGGCTCCTGCCCCAGATCTTTCCGGGAGACTTCGCAGAGAAGCCCGCTGGGCTCTACTACCTGGGGTTCACGACCTTCAACAACCGGCCCGGGCAGCTCGTCAACCCGCTCACGAGCTGGATTCTCGATCCGGCGCCGAGGCAGCAGGGCGCCTACAGCCTGGCACTCGCCGGCGCAGCGCCCGTGCGACTGCCGGAGGCGGCCGGCAGCGCGGCCGCACTGGCTGCCCTCGGCGCGCTCGCGCGCCGAGGGCGCCGGTGATCAGGCTTCTCGGCGACCTCGCGCCGCGAGTCCGGCCAGGCCCGCCATCACCAGCAGGGCCGCGCCCGGCTCGGGCACCTGGGAGAACTGTGCCCCGGTGAGCGCCAGCTGGTAGGGACCCGATTGCGGCGGCAGCGGATCGCGGAACCAGGACGAGATCGGGCTGAAGCGCTGCGCGGGTGTGTTCCGGTTGGCGGTGATCCCGACCAGGAGTGGGTTGCCCAGGAACTCGCCCGCCAGGGCGCCCAGCGGGAGAGCCGGCAGCAGCCCGTCGCCGCTGTCCAGGTCCTCGAACTGGAAGATCCCGTTGTCGTCGAAGACGTAGAGGATCAGGTCGTTGTTGGCCTGGGGCCCTTCCATCTGGGCCGTCACGGTGACGGAGAAGGCCGCCAGGTCTTCGACGACCACGCGGTACAGGTCGACGTCTCCTGGATCCTCCAAGGTGCCCAGGATCAGGTTCAGCGAGCCCAAGCCAATCGTGTCCTGCGCACCGGCGAACGACTCGCCGGCGTCACCGATCTCGTTGTGCGTGGTCGCGTAGCTCGCAGGCGCCAGGAGCAGTCCCAGCGCAAGGGGCGCAAAGCGGCGAATCGACACAGTCATCCCCTTCCTCATTGGTTCCTCTTCCCACAGGCATCGGTGCCTCGCCCATTGACGCGCCGGCGCGCGCAGAAGTGCGACACCGGCTGCGAAGCCGGACCGCCGTGGCGCCCCGGCAGGCAGGTGGCCCGCGTTGCGCGGTCGTGTCGCAATTCCGCGCAGCGGGACGCGTACACGTCGGAACCACGACACGGCTTCGCCCTCGAGGAGGCTTCGATGACCCGCCCCGCCGCCCCGGTCGCCAGACGCTTCGTTCGGCTCTTCGCCATCACGTTCGGCCTCGCGCTGCTGCCCCTCCTGGCCTGGGCCGTGGTGGTCGCCGTCGTCACCTTCCGCGGGCCGCAGCAGGCGCTCGACGTCCTGGTGGACGGAGGCGCGACGATCGATGTCCTCAACGAGATCCGAGGACCGGTCGGCAGCTTCTGCATCCCCGCGCAGACCGTGAGCTCCGGTCCGACGGCTCCCGGCGAGTTCCCGCTCAACCCGCAGACCATCCTCCAGGACGAAGACGGCAACCCGGTCGAGGGCGTGACGGTGACGCTCGACGACGACGACGGGGGCCTCCTCGACTTCACCGACCTCAACCTCGACATCCTCAACGGAGCGGTTCCCTCGCTCGACTTCGTGCCCTTCACGGTGGAGGTGCAGGTTCCCTGCATCAATCCCATCGCCGTCCCGATCACGACGATCGCCTCCGGCCGTCTCGTCTCCTCGCTCTTCTTCCAGGACGGTCCGGTCGCGGTCGAGACTCCCGGCGCGAGGGAGACCAACGTGACCGTTCCCGTGCGGTTCCGGGCGATCGCCGAGGTCGATGTGAACATCCTCGGAGTCTTCGAGGTCACGATTCCCAACATCGAGATCCGCGCCAACTTCGACCTCGAGGGCGTCGCCAGGACGGCGCTGACGCCGACGGGCGCCGTGTTCCAGTTCGAAGCGCTCCAGTCCATCGAAGTGTTCGACGACGGCGAGATCGACGTGACGGACATCCCGGGACTCACGGGCGGGCCGCTCTTCGGCTCCCTGTCCGCGACCCTGGACTTCGACGCCTTCCTGACGAGCACCGGGAGCGTGGCCTCGGGTCCGAACCCCCGGGTCCGGGGCGAGGGCATCGTCTCGCGCTTCGACATCCTCGCCAAGGCGAAGCCCGACGAGTGCTTCAACGGGATCGGCGTGCCGCCCGGGCTCCCGCTGCCCGACGGCACCTGTCTGGAGGGCGAGGCGCGGACGAACCAGTCGTACGTGTGGGGCCTGACGAAGCCGAACGAGTGGATCTACTTCGGGACGGGGACGAACATCCCGTGCTTCGCGCAGCCGGACCTGCTGCCGGACGTGCCGCCGTTCGTGGGCGTGAGCTACGCGTGCGAGCTGGACCAGACAGCGTCGACGGCGGTCGACCCGGACATCGTCGCAGACGGCGAGGGCGACCGGCGTCCGCCGGAGCTGCGGCGCTACAACGTGAACACGCGGATCGAGGAGGACCTGGGCCCGAACCTCACGCCGGAGGCCGAGGTGCTGCGGCGCCGCACGGTGGGCCTGCGCTCGGCCGGGTCGAACGACGGCGTGGCGTTCATCGCGGGCCTGGGCGACACGGGCCCCGACACGCCCAGCGGCGTGAACTTCTTCGCCTTCGACGCGGAGACGGGCGCCTTCCTGGGCGCCAAGCACTTCCCGGAGTACCTGAACATCCGGAAGTGGCTGGTGGTGGACGGCGTGCTCTACACGGGCGTGCTGCTGACCGAGGGCGCGGGGGCGCTGCTGCGCTGGCGCGGCAGCAACAGCACGGACCCGGCGGAGCTGTTCCGCTTCGAGACGGTGGGGCTGATCAACGCGGAGATCGGGAACCTCGCGGTCCACAAGGGCCGGATCTTCATGACCACGTGGGGCGGCGCGGGCCTGAGCGGCGGCATCACCGGGCAGTCGATCCTGCCGCCGTCGGGGGTGTTCTTCGGGCCGCCGGTGCCGCGCGGGGGCTACACGTCGAAGAACATCGACGACTTCCAGCAGATCTTCAGCATCGACCAGTACGAGGTGGACCCGGGCGTCGAGAAGAACAGCCAGATGGGCGATCTGGCCAGCTTCCGCAACGACCTGTACTTCGGCTCGCAGCACCTGCCGGGCGGCGGCCTGCGCCAGTGGGCGGACTTCTACAACGACGGCGAGCTGCCGCAGGGGGTCGACCTGCTGCGGGTGCAGCTCGGGACGCTGCGCGGGGCCTCGGTGTGGCGGCTGGTGGACTTCGACACGCCGCAGGAGCGGGTGCAGCTGCTCTACGGCGACCCGGTGCTGACGCTGTACCGGCCGGACCGGGGCCGGTTCACGATCCGGGCGAACAACCTGGGGCTGGGGCTGGACGGGCTGCCGCGCTTCGGGCTGTCGGGCTGGAACAACCCGACCTGCAACCACTACTACTGGATCAACCAGGTGCACCAGGAGGAGCTGTTCGTCTCGAGCTTCGACGAGTGTGCGCTGCTGGCGAACCAGCTGCCGGCGGTGCTGGAGACCGAGGGGATCGAGCTGCCGGAGATCGTGGTGGACCTGCTGGTGCGGGCGCTGATCAACCCGCTGGTGGGGGCGGACCTGTGGCGCTGGTACTCGCGCGACCTGGCGCCGCTGCCCGACACGCTGACGGGCGCGCGCAACAAGTGGAACTACGGCTTCCGCACCATGTGGAGCGACGCCGACGGCTTCTTCCTCGGCAGCGCCAACCCCCACAACCTGGCCCCGAAGGACGAGGGGCTGATCGGCGGGCTCACCTCGCCGACGGGCGTGGGCGGCGGCTTCGGCGGCGGCTGGGAGCTGCTCGAGCGCGAGTCCGGCTGGCTGCTCGAGCTGACCGACTTCCTCGCCATCGGCGACGCCGACGTCGATCCGGCCCGGAACTGAGCGGAGAGGCTGCCCATGAAGACCCGAACCGTCGTTCTCCTGGGAGGCCTGGCGCTGGTCGGCATGGCCGGGAGCTTCCTGGCCGGGATGCTGCTGTTTCGGCCGGCTCCGGGTCCCGCGCCGGCGCGTCCCGCGCAGGGAGCGCCGGCCGGCGACGGCGTGGAGCACTCCCTGGCGGCGGCTTTCGCGACCGGCATCGTGACGCCTCGCGCAGCGGCGCCCGACGTCGATCCGTTCACCTCGCCGGTGGGCGAGCGCTCGCTCACGCTGGCCCTCGAGCAGGCGGGGCAGCTCCCCGAGCTCACGCCCCGCACGGCCGACATCCAGCGGACCTCGACGCTGGTCGCCGCCTGGGAGGAGACCGACGATCGGGCGCTCAAGACGGCGATCCTCGACGAGCTGCGCGTGCGCCAGGTGCCGGTGGCGCGGACCTTCGCCGAGGAGATGGTGGCCTCCCCCCAGGCGCCGGATCGCTTCATCGGCGCGGCCCAGCTGCGCAGCATGGGCGATCCGGCCGCCACGGAGGCGCTGGTCGAAGCGCTCGCCCAGGAGACGGATCCGACCGCGGAGCTGATGGAGGCCTACGCGCTCTCCCGCATCGACGATCCGAATCTCGATCCGGACACGCGAGAGCGGATCGCCGACGTCGTCCCCGAGGAGTGGCGCCAGCAGGACGAGGTCGAGCGCGGCGGCCTCTTCGACCTGTCGGCGCTCGACGGCACGGCGCTCGAAGAGCTCAAGCCCGAGTTCGCCTGGTGGAGCGGTGAGCTGAGCCGCGCCGCCCTGGTCCAGAGCGAGGTCGAGGCCGCGGCGGCCGCGGCGGCGGCGGAGGAGGAGGCACCGTGACGGAGTCGACGCGACGGATGCTGGCGGCAGTGGCCTTCACCGTCCTGGTGGTCACGATCGGATTCGGCGGGGCCTGGCTGGTCTCGCGCTCCTTGACCGCGCCCGTGCCGGAGCGCGGCTCCCCGGAGTGGGTCGACTGGCAGCGCGGGCGCTACCTCGAGATCAGCGCGGCCAGCGACCCGAGCCCGCGCAACCTGGCGATCGCGCGCTGCACCTTCGACACCCTGCTCGACGACAACGGGCCCCTCGGCATCCACCTGCTGATGCGCGCGATCGAGGCGCAGCACGCGGGCGCGGAGTACATGCCGGTGGGCACCCACATGATCACGGCGCCCCTGCTGGACGTGAGCGTGCACTGCACGCGGGAAGTCGACGCGGGGCGCGGCTGAGGCCATCCAACCGCGGAGGAGGGAGACCGATGACGGACGGGCGTTCCGGGATCGGACCGGCGAGCTCTTTCCTGATGGCGATCGTTGCGTCCCTGCCGATCGTGCTCGGCAGCGCCGCCGAGGCCCGCCACCCGGATCCAGCCGGTTCCCCCACGGCCGCCTTCGACTGGACCGTGCCGGCCCGCTACGTGGCCGACGCGGGCGGCATCTTCCAGCCGGCCAGCGACGACGGCCCCGGCCCCCCGGTCGATCCGGGCACCTGGACCATCGAGCTCGATGGCTGCGATTCGGTGCCGGGGAGCGAGGGCGGCATCGTCGACCACCTCTGGACCATCAGGCAGCAGAGCGGCCGCCGCCTCGTCAAGGCCAGCTCTGGGGCGGACTGCCGGTTCGCGTTCGACCGCCTCCCGTCCGAGGGGCTCTACAAGGTCACCCTCCGGGTCACCGATGCGAATGGGCGGGCCGATTGGATCACCCGGTGGGTCGTGATCCAGGACTGGCTGATCGTTGGCATGGGCGACTCCTACTCCTCGGGAGAGGGCGTTCCCGACCTCGACGCCACGCTCATCCCCAGCCGCGAGGCGGAGTGGGTGGACGAGGAGTGCCACCGATCGGGCCGGTCGCTCCAGGCGAAGCTCGCCCAGGTGCTCGAGGCGGCCGATCCGAGGACCTCCGTCACGTTCGTGCACGTGTCCTGCTCCGGCGCCAAGGTCACGCAGGGGGAGCTGGGCTCGCAGCCGAAGCCGAACTGCGAGGGCGTCGAGAACTGCCAGCCTTCGGGACCGCCGGGCGACGCCGGCGTGGTGGAGCGCGGCTTCCAGGTCGAGCAGGTCGCGGACCAGGTCGGCACCCGCGAGATCGACCTCCTGCTCAACGGGATCGGCGGCAACGACGTGCTGTTCGTCGACATCGTCGCCTCGTGCGCGCTCCAGGAGCCCTGCTTCGTGGAGGCCGAGCAGGCCGACCCCGACCCGACCCTGGTCGCGCTGGTCCAGAGCGCCCTGTGCGAGGACCTGCCGCCGGGTCCGCAGCTGGCTGCCTGCCGCGCGGCCGCCGCCGCGACGCTCGAGCGGGTGATCGACAACGTGTTCCCGGAGAGCGCCGCGCAGCTGTTTCGCCGCACCCGCGACGGAATCCCCGACGACGCCTGCTTTGCCTCCGAGGACGGCGGCGAAGCGAGCGCTGGGCCTTGCGCCGGTCTCGTGCCGGGCACCGAGACTGGCGACGAGTGCAAGCTGCTCCAGTGCACGGCGCTGGACGACAAGTACTTCCTGCTCAAGCGCGCCTTCGCCCGCCTGCTGCCCGGTCTCGACCAGCGACGGATCGTGACCTACGGCTATCCGAACTTCAGCGAGCGACGCGATCCCGACGACCCCGACGCGCTGCTCCTGTGCGGCCCCGACGCCAACACCCCGGGCAACCCGGGCATCAACCTGCCGGGCGCCAGCACCGAGGAGTGGCGCTGGGTGCGCGACTCGCTGCTGAACGACGTGCCGGGCAACGACGCAGACGACGATCCCTTCAACGACACCGGTCTCAACGCCGTGATGAAGGCGTCGTCCGAGCGCTTCGGCTGGCGCTACGTGGACGCGATCGGGTCCTACGGCGTGCATGGCTACTGCGCGGCCGCGGACGACGACGCCTGGATCAACCACCTGCTGGACGTGCTCGCGCCCCCGGTCGGCAACGGCAACGGCGCCGCGGGCATCGTCCACCCCGCAGAGCCGGGCCTCACGGCCTACTGCGACGTGATCGCCAACGAGCTGCTGCCCGACCTGTACCCGTGGGCCGTCGACCTGCCGGAGCTGAACTGCTCCGACCCCGACGATCCCGCCGCCCGGATCGACGCGAGACCCCGGAAGCCGAAGAAGACCCCGAAAGCCGAGAAGATCGGTCGGTGGGGGCGACAATGACGCCGCAGACGACTGATCGAAGGCGCGCGGGGACGGATGGATCTCAGTGGCTTGCCCAGGCGGCCGGTCTGCGCCGGAGCGTATCGCGCGGCGATTCCCCGAAGCACCTCCTGTAGTCCCCGGAGAAGCGCCCCAGGTGGGTGAAACCGAAGGCCAGCGCGACGTCGGCGACACGAGCAGAGTCCGGGGTGGAGCGCTCGAAGGCCCGGCGAGCCGCCTCCAGGCGTAGCCGGGCGTGGAGCGCATAGGGGGAGACACCGAACTCCCGCTTGAAACCGTCCTGGAGCGTGCGAAGCGGGAGCTGCGCGACTGCGGCGAGCTCGTGGGTCGGCACGGCTCGATCGAGGTTCTCGTCGAGGTAGGCCTCGGCTCGTCGGATCCCCTCGCGACGGCGCTCGCCCGAGACCGGCGGCAGCGGCACCGCGGACGAGTGGGCGAGGGCGCCCGCCAGCTGCTCCAGGAGCTGGTGCTCGCAGCGTGCGTCGTCGGCTCCCGAAGCGTGGGCTCGCAGAACCGCGAGCACCGCGGCGCCCAGCGTCTTTGCGCGACTCGTGGAGAGTGCAGTGGCGCCCGGTACCGATCGATGCGGGACGGCCCGAAAGATCGAGTCGCGCTCGCCGTTCTCGGGACTGAACGCCGCCATGTTGAACTTCTCCGACACGAAGTCGATCTCCGAGCCCGGCGGCAGCTCGATCAGGTCGCCGACCCGGAGCGCGGCGCCGCGCTGGACGATCCGCTCGGAGCCGGGCAGGACCAGATAGAAGGTGGTCCGATCCGGCGGGCTGGTGCCGCGCATGCGCAGCCGCGCTCCGTAGATCTGGCGGGACGCGCCCGCAACGCGGCGTCGCGGATCGGGGCGGGAGCGACCCTGGCGGGTTTCCGCGACCTCCTGAGCCAGCGGATCGGAGCGGATCGCCTCGAAGCGCCCCATGAAGGAGCCACGACTCATCTGGAGGTAGCGCGCCTCACACCCTTCCGTGTCGTCGGTGGGGGGCGTGTTGACGATCTCCTCCATCAGATCCACGTCTTCGACCGCGAGTCGCACGAGCGTCACGACACCCTCTCCGTGCGGCGCAACGCGCCGCCACCCGCGACTATAACCTGCGCGCGGCAGGCCACCATGATCTGCGCGATTCGGACAACGCATTGCGTTATCGAAAGACCGCTCGAAAGGAGAAAAGCGACACTCTGCGCCATTCGGATAGAAGGTGGTCTGATCGGCATCTAACTTCACCCCTGCATGGACCGCGCCCCTGAAGTCAGCAGCCCTGCAGCGCCGAACGGCTCGACTGCGGAGGGCCTCTGGAGCGAGGCCTATCCCGAGCTTCGCCGCATCGCGCGCCGCAGACTGCGGCGCGAAACGCGGCGCGTGACCTACGACACTCAGGAGCTGGTGCAGGAGACCTACAGGCGGCTCGCCGCCCAGCGCACCCGCTGGCTCGACGACAGCCATCTGTGTGGGGTGGCCTCGATGACGATGGCCCGGATCCTGATCGACCGGGCACGCCAGCGCGTCCGGCAGAAGCGGGACGATATCCTCTCGCCACCGCCCGAAGCATCCTGGGCGGGGCTGTCCGGGTCGGCGGGCGAAGCGGGCGAAGAGCTCCTCGCTCTGAAGCGGGCCGTCGATCGGCTTCGCGAGACGGACGAGCGACAGGCCCTGGTGGTCGAGCTGCGCTTCCTCGCCGGACTGACGACGGAGGAGGTGGCCGAGGTGCTCGAGATCTCGCGCCGCACCGTCGATCGCGACTGGATCCACGCCCGGTGCTGGCTTCGCCGCGAGCTCGCGCGCAGCGAAGCTTGAGTCGGAGCCAGCGGCCGCGAGGCGCCTGAGCCGGGTGCCCCTTCAGCGAGACAGCGTCCGCGACGGCGACTCCGCGAACAGCGCCTTGTAGTCGACGGAGAAGCGGCCGAGGTGCTCGAAGCCGTGGCGCAGCGCGATCGCTCCCACCTGGACCTCACCCGGCTGCGCGCGAATCAGGTCCCGCCGGGCCGCATGCATGCGAAGTCGATGGTGATACGCGATGGGGGACAGCCCGAAACGATGTCTGAACGCCGTCTCGAGCGTTCTCTTGCTGACGCCCAGCGCCCCGCAGAGCTCGCTGGTCGTCACTGGCTCGGCCTGCGTCTCGGCCATGAGGTCGCGAGCTGCCTGGGCAACGCGGGTGTTCCCTGCTGGAGCGCGCCCGGGGCGGCTCACCTCCGGCTCCGGGTCCGCGAGCACCTGGGTCACGGACTCGAGCATCGACCGGGTCCGCGTCGATGGCCGAGGGTTCCCCGTCAGCGAGTTCGGGTCCGGTTCCTCCAGCCATGCGCGCACGCTGGCTCCGAAGGCCGACCAGAGCTCGCCGCGCTGCCTGACGATCCGCGTCGCGCCGAAGTTCGCGTCGACCTGTTCCGAGATGCGCGTCGCGGTGTGCGGTGACAGGTGGCAGTGGAAGAACTCGAGGCCGGGCGGAGTCACGAAGTCCAGCTCCTCCCCCGGACGGACAACCAGGAGGTCGCCGCGTCCGACGTCGCATCCGTTCAGGCGGAGCGGCTCGTTGCCGTCCACCCCGCGGCCGTAGCCGCGCTGGTCGGTCGGGGGGCGGGCCGCCCCGCTGCCGAAGTCGACGGCGTCGCTGCCCACCATTGCCGCCCAGCGAGACGAAGTTGGTAGTGCCCTGGAGCAGCCATGTGGGCGGTCTCGAAGCAGGGCAGCGCCATGAGGCCGGCCCGGTCCTGTCCGAACGCCTCCGAGCCCGCGTGCGGCCTAGAACTCGCTGGGGCAGGGCGGGCTCCCCGCGCAGTCCAGACCCGACGGTCCCGGCGGCTCGCCGAAGGCGCCGCGCAGCGCGTTGAAGTCGGGGATGCCGATGGCGCCGTCGCCGTTCGCGTCCACCGCCGGGTCGAACCCGGGGTCGCCCGAGTCCAGGTCGAACTGGCTGCGCAGGTGGTTGAAGTCCGAGATGCCCACGGCGCCGTCGTTGTTGTAGTCGGCGTCGCAGAGGTTGCCGTACCCGTCCAAGTCGGAGTCGAGCTGCTCGGGGTTGGGGAGCACGAGGCAGTTGTCGGCCGGGTCGGGCACGCCGTCTTCGTCCTGGTCGGCCGGCTCGCCGGGCAGGTCGACCACGAGGAGCGCCTCCCCGCTCGTGCCGTTCACCACGAGCAGGTAGGTGCGGCCGGGCTCGAGCTCGACGTCCCAGTCGGTCGCGCCCTGCAGGCCCTCCAGACGGAACAGCTCGTTGCCGTCCGCGTCGAGCAGCAGCGCGTGGACGCCTCCACCGGGACCGCGCGTGAACTCGCCGACCCAGCCGAGGCCGATGCGGGTGGTCCCCGGCTCGAGCGCGCCGATCGCGAACCAGTGAGGGTTGCCGTCGAGCGGCAGCGGTGCGCCCGGGAGGTCGTCGACCAGCGGCGCGACGCCGTTGGCTTCGAGCGCGAAGAGCACGTCGGGGTCGAAGGGAAGCTCGCGCAGCCAGTCGGGCATCGGGACGCAGCCTCCGCCGCAGGGAGGCAGCAGGTCGTTCGGATCCGGCAGCAGCGCGCCCTTCAGCCAGGCCTCGAGGTCGTAGGCGCGCTCGCGGCCGTCCGGGTCGTAGACGCGGGTGCGCAGCGTGTACGCGTTGAGCTGGATGCCGCGGATCTCGAGGCCGTAGCCGCCCGGCTGGGCGTTGGCGATCTCGAGGTTCGGGGACTGCTCGGCCTTGCTCAGCACCTCGACGCCGTTGCGGTACAGCTTGGCGATCACCGGGAAGTCGGACTGGATGCGCACCGAGACGCCGGTGAAGTCGCTGTCGAGATCGCCCGGCGCGACCGTGAAGGTGTAGAAGTCGACGTCGCTCGCGGTGTGCAGCGTGAGCCCGTTGCGGCAGTCGATGCGGTCCACCGAGGTCAGGTCCTGCGGGCTCTCGCGCGGCGCCGTGATGGCGGTGGCGGTGTCGGTGGTGTCGTTCGGCTCGTTCGCGTCGGCTTTCAGCGAGGTCGTCGCGGTCGTCTGGACGGTCAGCCGGTAGCCGTTGCCCACGGCCGGCGTGGTGCCGCGCAGGCGCAGATCGAACGGCTCGTTGGCGCAGAGCGGCTGGCTCGTCAGCGTGTAGAGAGTCGAGCGCGCGCCCGTGGTCTTGGCCTGGGACGCCATCAGCGCCGGGGTCGCCGCCGTCATGACCAGATCGCCGAGCGGCTCGACGTACTCGGCCCGGACCGCCGCCGACTGGTAGTCGGTCGCCCGGTAGGAGAAGTAGTCGTCCTCGCTCGGCAGCACGGTGAGGTCGGTCAGGCCCGCCGCCGGGAGGTTCACCGCGCTGCCGACGTCCGAGTGCGAGCCGAAGCGGTCGTCGAGCGGCACGCCGGCCGTCTGCACCATCCGCATGACGTCGATGCTCCCGGGCGCCACCTGCGTGTTCAACGGGGCGCGGCGCGTCGAGAACACCAGGGTCACCAGCTTGTCGTCGTCGAGCGTGGGGTCGACCGCCAGGGCCAGCGCGGCGGCACCGGCGACGAACGGCGCCGCCAGGCTCGTGCCGCTCGTCAGGGAGTTGCTGGTCGTGCGGCGGTCCGGGCCCACCCGGACGTTCTCGCCCGGCGCCCAGATCCGCACGCCGCCCGTGCCGAACGGGCTCGCGCTCTTGGTGCCGTAGTTCGAGAAGCTGGCGCGGTTGCGGCTGTCGTTCGCGAGCGCGCCGACGCACAGGCTGGTCCACTTGAGCTGGCAGGGCACGTAGAACTCGTCCGACAGGTCCTCGTCGTTGTTGCCGGCCGCCGCCACGGTGACCACGCCCGCGTTGTTGGCTTCGGTCAGGGCGGTCACCATCTTGCCGTAGCCGGAGATCCCGGAGAAGAGCGTGCAGTACCAGCCGCAGGTGATGGTCCAGCTCATGTTGGTGACCCGGGCACCCCAGGCGGTGGCCGTGCGGATGGAGCGGGCGCCCTGGAACAGCCCCACGTCGACCTTGAGCAGGATCGGACGCGCCACGGGAGAGCCGGTCCCGGCGATGCCGTAGCGGTTGTCCTGGACGGCGGTCGCGATCGACGTGACCCCGGACCCGTGGTCCGGGCACGAGGTGTCGCCGCAGCCCGTGGTGTTGTCGCCCGCCGCGATGTAGTCGTCGTCGTTGAAGTCGTACTGCGGGATGCCGGCAGGGAGATCGACGTGGGTGCGGACCGATGCGTCGGTGCAGCGCGTCCCGTTCGACTCGAGGCAGAAGCCGCCGTCGATGATCGCGACGCTCACCGCGGGTTGCCGCGTCGCGAACGCCACGTACTGCCAGGCCCGATTGACGCCCGTGCGCTGGGTGGAGACGTCGCTCATCTCGGAATAGGTGACGCTCTGGTTGATCGGGTCCTCGAAGAGGGGCGCGACGGGCTCCTCCTCGAGCCCGAGCGGCGGGAAGCGCTGGGCGAAGCGCCCGACTGCGTTGAGGCCGACGTCGAGTCCGGAGCGGCGCTCGCGCAGGACGCCCGCGAGCAGCCGCAGGCCCGGCTCCGAGGAGATCCGCATCTCGCCCCGCATGCCGAGCTCGGCCGCGTCCGCCTCGAGGGTCTCGAGGCCCATCCGCCCCGGGTCGACGCGGATCAGGTAGTCGGTCGCGGGATCCAGCTCGCGAGCCTGGTCCTCCAGCTCGGGCGGCGGCGCGGGCAGGCCGGGCTCGCGCAGCACGAAGCCCGCGTAGGTCTCGAGGAAGGCGTCCAGCTGGGCCGGGTCGGCGGGGGTGAAGATCACCTCGTCGGCGACGAAGGTGAGCGGCGTGTCCCGCTCCGCCTGGAGCACCGCCAGCGGGCGTGGCACCGACTCGCCCGCCACGACGATCGGCGCGAGTGCGGGCACGATCGGCGGCAGCCCCGGGTCGAGCTCGAACGACGGCGCGCCCAGACCCGGCGGCATCTGCGGCTCGGGCTCGGCGTCGTCGATCGTGTAGGTCACGATCAGCCGCGGCGGGCTGCCGCCCTCGCGACTCTGGTAGCCCGCGCTCGCCTCGGTGCCGATCGTCTCGACCAGCGCGAGCCCGTGGTCGGGGAACAGGGCGCCCTGCCAGCCCTGCACGAGCGCGGTGACGTCCCAGCGTCCGGGCTCGCCCGCCAGCGGCTGCGCCAGCGGCGTCGTGTAGCGCGGCTGGCGGTCCCAGAAGACGACGTCCTCGGCCCAGGCGTCGGCCACGCGCGCCACCGGGCCGTCGCTTCCGTCGAGATGGGCCAGCTCCAGGAACGCCGACTCGACGAGCGCCCCGGCGGGGATCTCCTCGACGGGGAAGCGCAGCAGCGCGCGCTCCGTGCGCTCGCCGCTCGTCGCGCTCCAGCTCGCGCGCAGCACCGGCTCGCTTCCGAGGTTCGTCCCGGGGATGGCGGAGTCCAGGCCGGCGTCCGCGCTCGCCAGCAGCTCGACGGTGACTGGCTCTGCCGCCGCCGTCGTCCAGGCGACACTGACGATCAGAAGGGACGTGAAGAGCAGGCGAACGTCGATCGTGGGGCTGGCCATGGGCACATCGAGGAGCAAGTGACATGCCATCGGGGCGCGTGTGCCTCGATCGCGCCGCACGCGGTGTTGTGGCGCTCGGCCTCAATCATGAGGCGCCAGCGGGGCGAGACGCAGCGATCCGCGCGAGCTTCGGGCCGGCGGCCGGGCTCAGGCGCTCCCGATCGCGATCTTCACCGGCAGGCCCGGCTGGAGCTCCACGGGCCGCCCCTCGTGCTCGAAGCCGATCGCATCGCCGGCACACAGCGTGTAGGTGGCCTCGCGCGGCGCCAGGTCCACCTCGATGCGGCTCCCGCGCAGGGTCAGGAAGAAGCGCAGGCGGGTCACGTCCTCGGGCAGGCGCGGCGCGAACGAGAAGCGGCCGCCGTCGTCGCGGAAGCCCGCGAGCCCGTAGACGACCGTCATCCAGGTGCCGCCCATCGACGCCACGTGGCAGCCGTCCGCCACGTTGCCGGCGATGTCGGCGTAGTCCATCAGCGCCGCGTAGCGCTGGTAGGCCTCGGCCTTCTCGCGGTGTCCGATCTCGCGCGCGAGGATGCTCTGGATGCAGACCGAGAGCGAGGAGTCGCCCGTCGTCAGCGGATCGTAGTAGTCGAAGTTGCGGCGCTTGTCCTCCAGCGAGAACTCGTCGCCCAGCAGGAACATCGCCAGCACCACGTCGGCCTGCTTGATGACCTTGTGCCGGTAGATGACCAGCGGGTGGAAGTGCAGCAGCAGCGGGTACTTCTCGGCGGGGGTGTTCTCGAAGTCCCAGGGCTTGCGGTAGCGGAAGTCGTCGTCCTGCAGGTGGATGCCCGCCTCGCGATCGCGCGGCAGGTACATGCGGTCGGCCGCCTCGCGCCAGCTGGCGATCTCGGACTCGTCGAGGTCGGTCCGGTGCACCAGGGCGCGGTAGCGCTCGGGGCGGTGCGCCCGCATGTGCTCCACCGTCTCGGCGGCGTACCAGAGGTTCTCGCGCGCCATCAGGTTGGTGAAGGTGTTGTTGTTCACCACCGTGTTGTACTCGTCGGGTCCCGTCACGCCGACCAGGCAGAAGCGCCCGCCGCGCTCGTCCGAGAAGAAGCCGAGGTGGCGCCACAGCCGCGCGGTCTCCACCAGGATCTCGGCGCCCTGGTCGTAGAGCATCTCGAAGTCCTGGGTGGCGTTCACGTACTTGCGCAGGGCGTAGGCCACGTCCGCGTTGATGTGGTACTGCGCCGTCCCCGCCGCGTAGTAGGCCGAGGCCTCCTCGCCGCTGATCGTGCGCCACGGGAACAGGGCGCCCCGGTGGTTGATCTCGCGGGCGCGCGCGCGGGCCTGGTCGAGCTGGCGGTGGCGCTGCTTCAGCAGGTTCTTGGCGATGCGCGGCTCGGTGTAGGTGAGGAACGGCAGCAGGTAGATCTCGGTGTCCCAGAAGTAGTGGCCCTCGTAGCCGAGGCCCGTGAGCCCCTTGGCCGGCACGCCCACGCCCTCGGCGCGCGCCGTGGCCTGCAGCATGTGGAACAGGTTCAGCCGCAGGACCTGCTGGACCTCCTCCACCGTCCGCAGCGCCCGGTTCGGGTCGGTCTTGCTGTCGTCGGACTGGATCTGGACGTCGCTGCGCTCCCAGAAGTCGGCCAGGAAGCGCTCCTGGCTGTCGCGCAGGGCGGAGAAGCCGCCGTCCACGGCGCGGTCGAGGGTCCGCTCCACGCGGCCGGCGATCTCGTCGGTGGGCGAGGTGCGCGACCAGTGGTAGGCGATGAACTTGGTCAGCCGGATCGACTCGCCCTCGCGCGCGTCGACCGAGAGCAGCAGGCGCCCTTCGTCCTCGCCGATCGAGGTCTCGATGTGGTGGTGGCAGGCGGTCTCGATCAGGTGATCGATCCCGCAGGCCACGGCCATGTTGCTCCGCTGCGTGCGATGGCCGAGCACCATGCGATGGCCGCTCGCGTAGTGCAGCTCGGGCGCCAGGACGCGGCCGTCGAGTCCGCCGGCGCGCGGGTCCGCGGGGTCCGTGCCCGCGCCGTCCTCCGGCTCGTAGGTGGCCTCCGACGCGATCACCACCGGGACGTTCGCGTTCAGGATCGTCACCTCGTAGTCGATCGCGGCCACGTGGCGGTGCTCGAGGCTGACCAGGCGGCGCGAGCGGATCGAGACGACCTTGCCGGAGGCCAGCTCCCAGAGCAGGTCGCGGTGCAGCACGCCCTCGCGCATGTCGAGGGCGCGCTCGTAGGAGAGCAGGCTCGCGTGGCGCAGCGAGAACGGCTCGTCGTCGACGTACAGGCGGATGCGCTTGGCGTCGGCGACGTTCGCGATGGTCTGGCCGGTGGTGGCGAAGCCGAAGGCCCGCTCGCCGTAGACGATCGGCCAGGTCTCGTGGAAGCCGTTCAGCAGGGTGGCGTTCTGGTGGGCCGGCTCCGCCTCTTCGAAGGCGCCGCGAATGCCCATGAAGCCGTTGGCCGTGGTGAACAGTGTCTCGAACTGGGCCAGGCGCCGCGGGTAGTACTCCTTCTCCACCAGCCGCCACTCGTCCGGCGGATAGATGTGGCGGGGCGGCAGCTCGAGGGTGCGCTGGAGCACGAACCGGCCTCACTTCGGAGGCTCGATGAAGCGAGGCCTCCCGGACGAGCGTATCGGGACGGCGGGCCCGGGTCACGAGGCAATTCTGCCGCGGGCCGGGCCTCATGCGGTCTCCTCTGGGTCGGGGAGGCGTCACGATAGCGACTGGGCGACGGCCAGCGTGCGCTCGACCAGCTCGTCGAGCGCCAGCTCGGCGTGGCCGGCGAGGGTGACGGCGACGCGGCCGCCCCAGGGCCGCGTCCACGCCTCCGGCACGGGGGCCCCGGTCAGGCCGAACAGGCCGCCGACGGTGGCGCCGTTGCAGTCCGTGTCCCAGCCGGCGGCGACGGCTTCGCCGACGGCCGCGCCGAAGTCGCCGCCCGCCGAGCTCAGCGCCCAGACGACCAGCGCCAGGTTGTTGAGCGTGTGCACCGGCGAGAGGCCCGCGTAGCGCTCGTGCAGGCGCGGTACGGCGTTCGGCTGTCCCGCCAGCTCGCGGCCGAACCGCACCGCGGCGGACGCCTCGCTCTCGGGGGGGATCTCGGCGAGGGCGGCCGCGAGCGCGTCGTCGAGGTCGCGCGCCGCCGGGATCGCGGCGCCGAGCGCCGCCACGAAGGCCGCGCCGTGGACACCCTCGCCGCGGTGCGAGAGCGCCGCGTCGCGCCGCGCCAGGTCGGCCGCGAGGGCGGGGCGGCCGGGGACGACCCAGCCGTACAGATCGGCGCGGATCTGGGCGCCGATCCAGTCGTTGAACGGGTTGTCCGAGCACGCGGCGAGGTCGAAGCCCGCCGGGGCGCCGAACGCGAAGTGCTCGTGGGCCCGCTCCAGCAGCGTCCGGTAGGCGGCGCGCTCGGCCGTGAAGGTCGCCCCGGCCGGCAGCAGACGCAGCCAGGCGCGGGCGACGTCGGCGGTCTCGAGGCCGGCGCCCTGCTGCTCGAGCAGCAGCAGCGCCAGCACCGTGTAGTTGATGTCGTCGTCGGGCTCGGCCCGCACCAGCTGGCCGCGGCAGCAGGCGCGCCCGAGCCGCTCGACCAGCGTGCCCTCGAGCAGCGGGACGTAGTCGCGCAGCGGCAGGGCGCCGGCCTCCTCCAGGTAGGCGTCGAGCGCGGCCTTGCCCTGCGCCATCGAGAGCAGCTCGACGGGCTTGCCGAGCTGGCAGCCCGAGATGCGGCCCTGCCAGGCGGCGCGGATGCGGGCGGGGTCGACCGGGACGGCTTCCAAAACGGCTTCCAACTGGGTCCCTGCCGGTCCCTGCTCGGAATCCACCCGAGTCCGCAGATCCACCGACATCCCACCCCATCCTAGCCCGCCGCGGGGGAGCGGGGGG
>JASJBO010000229.1 GCA_030066475.1 Myxococcota bacterium | reverse complement strand
CGCGCGCCCTCCGGGCGCTTGCAAGGGGCGTCTGCCGCGCGTGTTCCTGGTCGGTCGCCAAACGGGTAGGGCAGACGGGAAAGGAAGTGGGTTCGACGCTTCGAGAGCTCCTGGATCGGCGCGCGGGCGACCAGTTCGCCCTGCACGAGCAGTATCTGAATCCGCAGATGGTGCGCGTGCTGCGCACGATCGGCTTCGACCGCAGCTACGTGCGCGCCGAGGGCGCGTACCTGTGGGACGACCGCGGCGATCGCTACCTCGACCTGCTCGCCGGCTTCGGGGTGTTCGCGGTGGGCCGCAACCATCCTGCCGTCGTGCGCGCGCTCGAGGAGGTCCTGGAAGGCCGGCTGCCGAGCCTGGTGCAGATGGACGTGTCGCTGCTTGCGGGGCTGCTGGCGGAGCGCCTGCTCGCCACCCTGCCCGAGCGGCTCGAGAAGATGTTCTTCTGCAACTCGGGCGCCGAGGCGACCGAGGCCGCCATCAAGTTCGCCCGCGCGGCCACCGGACGTCCAGGCATCCTCTACTGCGAGCACGGCTTCCACGGGCTCACCATGGGTGCGCTCTCGCTCAACGGCGACGCGAACTTCCGCGACGGCTTCGAGCCGCTGCTGCCGGGCTGTCGCCGCATCCCCTTCGACGACCTCGAGGCGCTCGAGCGCGCCCTGGCGAGCCGCGACATCGCGGCCTTCGTGGTGGAGCCGATCCAGGGGCACGGGGTCCACGTGCCGAGCGATGCCTATCTGCCCGAGGCGGCGCGCCTGTGCCGCGAGCACGGGACGCTGTTCGTGGCCGACGAGGTCCAGACCGGCCTGGGGCGCACCGGGAAGCTCTGGGCGATCGAGCACTGGGGCGTCGAGCCCGATCTGCTCACCAGCGCCAAGGCGCTGTCCGGCGGCTTCGTGCCGGTGGGCGCGGTGGCCTGCCGCCGCGACGTCTTCGACGCCGTGTTCGACAACATGACGCGCGCGGTGGTGCACGGCTCGACCTTTGGCAAGGGCACGCTGGCGATGGCGGCGGGCTGGGCCACGCTCGACGTGATCGAGTCGGAGAACCTGGTCGAGAACGCCGCCAAGGTCGGTGAGGCCCTGCTGCGCGATCTGGGCGCGCTGGTCGAGCGCCACGACTTCCTCACCGAGGTGCGCGGGCGCGGGTTGATGCAGGCGCTGGTCTTCGACCGGCCGAAGAGCCTGAAGCTGCGCGCCGGCTGGAAGCTGCTCGAGGCCGCCAACGAGGGGCTCTACGCCCAGATGATCACGATTCCGCTGTTCGCCCGGCACCGCATCCTCAGCCAGACCGCGGCGCACGGCATGAATGTGGTGAAGCTCCTGCCGCCGCTCGTGATCGGCGAAGACGACCGGCGCTGGATCGTCGAGGCGGTGGACGCCGCCGTCGCCGATACGCACCGCTTCCCCGGTGCGATCTGGGACCTCGGCCGGACCCTGGCCGGCCATGCGATCCAGGCGCGCCGCACGCGCTCGAGGCGCGCGTGAGCCGGGTCCACGTCACCGGGGCCAACGGCTTCGTCGGCGCGCACGTGGTGCGCGCGCTGCGCGCCGCCGGCCATGCGGTGGTGGCGCTCGTCGGCGCGGACCGGGACGCCCGCAACCTGGACGGGCTCGACGTCGAGACCCGCCCGCTCGACGTGCGCGACGAGAGCTCGGTCTGGGAGGCCCTCGCGGACGGCGAGGCGCTGATCCATACCGCTGCCAGCTACAGCTTCTGGGAGCCCGACCCGCGCTCGATCTACCGCGTGAACGTGGACGGGACGCGCAACGTGCTGCGCGCGGCCCGCGAGCTCGGCTTCCGCAAGGTGGTGCACACCAGCAGCACCGCGACGCTCTCGCCCCAGCGGCGCGCCGGCGGGGCGCGCGGCGAGGTTGGCGACGAGACCGGGATCTTCGACCTCTCCCACGGCTTCCAGGGCCACTACAAGAGCGCCAAGGTGATGTCCGAGCTGGTGGCGCTGCGCTTCGCCGCCCAGGGGCTGCCGCTCGTGACGGTGCATCCGACCGCGGTGATCGGCACCGGGGACGCCCGCCCCACGCCGAGCGGCAGCATGATCGTGCACTTCCTCCAGGGCCACATGAAGGTCTACGCGGAGACCTGGCTCAACATCGTGGACGCGGCCGACGTCGGCGAGGGACACCGGCTGGCGCTCGAGCGCGGCGAGCCGGGCCGCGGCTACGTGCTCGGGGGCGAGAACCTGCGCATGGACGAGGTGCTGGCGTTGCTCGCCGACATCACCGGCCTGCCGGCGCCGCGCTTTGCGATCCCCGCGCCGCTGCTCGCGGGGATCGCCCGCATCGACGAGTGGCTCTCGGACCACGTGACCCGGCGCCCGCCGCTGGTCCCGCGCGAGTCGGTGCTCCACGCGCGCGCGAGCGGTCCGATGAGCAGCGCCCGGGCCGAGAAGGAGCTCGGCTTCCGAGCGCTCGGCGCGCGGGCGACCCTCGAGAAGGCCGTGCGCTGGTTCCTCGCCAACGGTTACTGCCCTCCCGCCCGTGCCCGCATCGTCGCACGCCATCTCGCCTGAGAAGAGCGGGGCCGTTCGTCCCCGTCGCCACGTCGTCAGGAGTTGTCGCGGCGGTCGAGCTCGATGCGGATGCGCTGGTGGACGGCGCGGGTGAGCGGGTAGCCGCGGGCGAACCAGACGGCGAGGGCGAGGAAGAAGGCCGGGGCGAAGGCGGTGGTGAAGCGAATCGCCTGGCGCGCCGTCTCGGTCTGCGTCTCGCCCTTCTGGAAGCCCGCCAGGTCGAGCAGCGACATCACCAGGAAGACGCCGAGCGCGCCGCCGAGCTTGCGGATGAAGGTGAAGACCCCGTTGTAGAGGCCTTCCCGGCGCTCCCCGGTCTCGAGGTCGTCCTCGTCGATCACCTCGCCCACCATCGACCAGGGCATCAGGTCGACCACCGCGTAGCCGACGCCCACGAAGGGCACGAACAGGAAGATGATCCAGCGCGGCGAGTCGGGCTGGATCAGCATCAGCGAGGCGCTGCACAGCATCCACCAGACCGACCCCACGATGAACACGCGCGACTTGTCGCGGCCCTCGGAGAAGCGCAGCCAGAAGGGCAGGGCGAGGGCGGTCGAGCCCAGGAACAGGAGCATGACCGGCACGAAGTCGCCCGGCCGCAGCAGCCAGAAGCCCGTGTAGAGCCGGATCAGCAGCCCCGCCAGGTCCATGGCGATCCGGCCCATGATGTAGAGCAGCGTGAGGCGGGTGAAGGTCGAGTGCGCGAAGACGTAGCGCATCGCCTCGACGAAGCCGGTGTTCGCCTCGCGGTTCTGGTACTTCTGGCGCTCGAAGGTCACCGCGAAGACCGCCACCCACGGCACCGTGACCAGCACGCCGTAGAGCAGCCCCGCAGCCGCGAAGTCCGGGGCGCCGTCGCCCAGGGCGATCGCGACCTCCTCGATCACCACCGCGGCGACGACGCCGACCAGCGAGCCCACGGTGCGGTAGGTGTTGATCGAGGTGCGCTCGTCGTAGCTCGTGGCCATCTCCGGCTGGATCGCGAGGTAGGGCACCGAGAGCATCGTCATGGCGAGGCTCATGAAGCAGTAGACGCCCGCGTAGTAGACGAAGCGCAGCGCCTGCGAGGCGAACGGCGCGTCGACCCAGAGCAGTGCGAAGGTCACGCCGAACGGGACGGCGCCGAGCAGGAAGTAGGGGCGCCGCCGCCCCAGGCGCCAGTGCGTGTTGTCGGAGACGCGGCCCATGAGCGGGTCGGAGAAGGCGTCGACGAAGCGCCCGATCAGCGGGATCAGGCCCGCCAGGAACGGCCGCAGCTCGGCGACCTGGGTCAGGAAGACCGCCGTGTAGATCATCGACATGGACGTGAGCGCCATGTTGATGGTCACGTCGCCCAGCGCGTAGACGGACTTGCGGCCGGGGCCGAGCGCGGGCGTCTCGCGGCTCATCCCAGCACGGCCCGGTCGAGGTCGACGCCCACCGGGCAGTGGTCCGAGCCCGTGACGCGCGGCTGGTGGAAGGCGCCGCGCACGAAGCGCATCGCGGCCGGCGACGCCAGCACGTAGTCGATGCGCCAGCCCACGTTGCGGGCGCGCACGCCGAAGCGCTGGCTCCACCAGGTGTAGTGGCCGCCGCCGGGCTCGAAGGCGCGGAACGCGTCGACCCAGCCCGCCCGGATCCAGCGGTCGACCTCGGCCCGCTCGGCGGGCAGGAACCCGCTGTTCTTCGTGTTGTCGCGGGGCCGCGCCAGGTCGATCTCGCGGTGGGCCGTGTTGAAGTCGCCCATCACGACGACGCGGTATCCCCCGCGCCGCAGGCGCTCGACGCGCTCGAACAGCGCGCGGTAGAAGGCCAGCTTGAAGGGAACGCGGCTGTTGTCGCGGGCCGTGCCGCTGCCCTTCGGGAAGTAGGCGTTGGCCACCACCAGGCGTCCGAAGCGCGCGATCTGGAGCCGGCCCTCGGCGTCGAAGCGGCGCACGCCCAGCGCGTGGGCGACGGCGTCGGGCTTGGTGCGCGCGAACAGCGCGACGCCGCTGTAGCCGAGGCGCTCGGCGGGCGAGAAGTCGACGTGCCAGCCGCGCGGGGCGCGCAGAGCGGGCGGCAGGTCGTCGGGCAGCGCGCGGACCTCCTGCACGCCCACCACGTCGGCGCGGGCGCGGCGCAGCCAGTCGAGGAAGCCCTTGCGCGCGCAGGCGCGCAGGCCGTTCACGTTCCACGAGATCACGCGCAGCGTTCGCGCGCTCCGGGCGCCCGTCGCCGGCCGCGTCACTGGCCGCTGCACACCCGGTAGAGCGAGCCCACCAGCGCGAGCAGCAGCCAGACCGCCGTGATCCCGATCCGGAACGGGCGCGGGACGCGCTCGGCTTCGCCGGCCTCCGCCTCCTCGTCGCCGATCGGCGCGGCGATCTCCTCGCGCGCCCGCATCATCTCGAGCTCGCCCTGGTGCGGGCGCGCGGAGACGCGGCCCCCGCAGTGGACGCAGCGCTTCGTCCCCGGCGGATGCGTGACCTCGCACTGCCAGCAGTAGGACTCGAAGCGGGCGCTCACATGGCCTCCCCGGCGAGCAGCCGGGCGCGCGCCTTGAGGCCCAGTCGCAGCAGGCTCGCGTCGCCCGGGACGGACTCGAGCTCGTCCATCTCGAACCAGCGCAGCGCGTGGGATTCCTCGCTGACGGTGACGGCCTGACGCGGCGCCGCGACCAGCAGGAAGCGCACGTCGTGGTGCTCGTGCGCGGGCTCGCCCGGCCGCGCCGGGATGTGGTGCACGTCGACGTCGAGCGGCAGCAGCTCGCCCGCGGTGGGCACGAACGAGAGGTCGCTCAGGCCCGACTCCTCGCGCGCCTCGCGCAGCGCCACGGCGCGCACGTCGGGGTCGCCGTCGGCGTGGCCGCCGAGCTGGAGCCAGCGGCCGAGCTTGCGGTGGTGGGTGAGCAGGAAGCGGCGCCGGTCGGCGGACAGCACCCAGGCCGAGCCGGTCACGTGGCCGGGCAGGCAGGTGCGCTCGAAGCAGTCCGGGTGTCCCTCGACCAGCTCGCGGATGCGGCGCACGCAGCTCTCCTCGGCGGGGTACAGGGCGCGGTAGCGATCGAGGAGCTCGAGCAGGGGACGGCGGTGCAAGCCAGCGCTCCGGCGAAGAAGCCCGAGCGTAGCGGATCGCCCTGCCGGATGTGCGACCGGATGTGCGATCCTGGCCGTCCGATCCGGGGAGGCACCATGAGCGAGCGCACCGTCTGCCGCACCTGTCCGCTGTGCGAGGCCACCTGCGGCCTCGAGATCACCGTGCGTGGCGACGAGGTCGTGCGCATCCGGGGCGACGCCGAGGACGTCTTCAGCCGCGGCTACCTGTGTCCCAAGGGCACCACCCTCGGCGAGCTCCACGCCGACCCGGACCGACTGCGGCGCCCGCTCGTGCGCCGCGGCTCGGACTGGCGCGAGGTGGACTGGGACGAGGCCTTCGCCGCGGTCGAAGGCGGCTTGAACGGGGTGATCGAGCGGCACGGGCGGGGCGCGCTGGCCGCGTACCTCGGGAACCCGAACGTCCACAACCTGGCGGGATCGCTGTACGTGCGGCCCCTGTTGGCATCGCTCGGCACGCGGGGCGTGTTCTCGGCCAGCACCGTCGATCAGATGCCCAAGCACGTGTCGTGCGGGCTCGTGTTCGGCAACCCGAACCTGATCCCGGTGCCCGACCTCGACCGCACCGACTACCTGCTGATGCTCGGCGCGAACCCGCTCGACTCGAACGGGAGCCTGTGCACCGCGCCCGACTTCCCGGGGCGCCTGCGCGCGCTGCGCCGTCGCGGTGGCAAGCTGGTGGTGGTCGATCCGCGCCGCAGCCGCACCGCGCGGGTGGCGGACGAGCACCTGCCGATCCGGCCAGGGGGGGACGCGGCCTGGCTGCTGGCGCTGGCGAACGTGCTGGTGGCCGAGGGGCGCGTCGCGCCCGGCGAGGCCGCCGCCTGGATCGAGGGGATCGAGCGCGTCGGGGTGCTCGTGGAGCCGTTCACGCCGGAGGCGGTCGTCTCCCTCACCGGCATCGCGGCCGAGACCACGCGGCGGATCGCGCGCGAGCTGGCGGACGCGCCGAGCGCGGCCGTGTACGGGCGCATCGGGACGCACACGGTGGAGTTCGGCACCCTCGCCGCCTGGGCGGTGGACGTGCTCAACGCGCTGACCGGGAACCTCGACCGGCCGGGGGGGGCGATGTTCCCGCTCGCAGCGCACAGCCGGCCGCGCGTGCCCGGGCCGGGGCGCGGCTTCCAGACCGGTCGCTGGCACTCGCGCGTGCGCGGCTTCCCCGAGGTGCGCAGCGAGCTGCCGGTGGCGGCGCTGGCCGAGGAGATCGAGACGCCCGGTGAGGGGCAGATCCGGGCGCTCGTGACCGTGAGCGGCAACCCGGTGCTCTCGACGCCGAACGGGGCGCGCCTCGAGGCGGCGCTCGCCGGGCTCGAGTTCATGGTGAGCGTCGACGTCTATCGCAACGAGACCGCGCGCCACGCCGACGTGATCCTGCCGCCGCCCTCGGCGCTCGAGCGGAGCCACTACGACCTGGCCTTCTACGGGCTGGCGGTGCGCAACGTGGCGAACTGGTCGCCGCCGGTGTTCGAGGCCTCGGGGCCGTCGGAGGCGGAGATCCTGGCGCGCCTGGCGCTGGTCGCGGCCGGGCAGGGCGCCGGCGCCGATGCCGCGGCGGTGGACGAGATGCTGCTCGGGGGCGTGCTGCAGGGGGCGGTGGCGAGCCCGGCCTCGCCGCTGCACGGACGCGACCCGGCGGAGCTGCGCGGCCTCGTCGAGGGCGACAGCCCCGAGGACCGCGTCGTCGACGCGATGCTGCGGACGGGGCCCTACGGCGACCAGTTCGGGGCCGAGCCGGAGGGGCTGTCGCTGGCGGCGCTGCGGCGGCAGCCGCACGGCGTCGACCTCGGTCCGCTCGAGCCGCAGCTCCCGGGCGCGCTGCGCACGCCGTCGGGGCGCGTCGAGCTGGCGCCCGAGCCGATCGAGCGCGAGGTCGCGCGCCTGCGCGGGCGGCTGGGGCGCGAGCCGGGCACGGAGCTGCTGCTGGTGGGTCGCCGCCACGTCCGCTCGAACAACTCCTGGATGCACAACCTGCCGTCGCTGGTCAGCGGCAAGGACCGCTGCACGCTGCAGGTCCACCCGGACGACGCCGCGCGACTCGGGCTGACGGACGGGGACGCAGCGCGCGTGGCCTCGCGGGTCGGCAAGCTCGAGGCCCCGGTCGAGGTCACCGAGGACGTCATGCCGGGCGTCGTCAGCCTCCCCCACGGCTGGGGCCACACCCGCCCCGGCAGCGCTCTCCGCGTCGCCGCCGCCCACCCCGGCGTCAACTCCAACCTCCTCACCGACGAGTCCGTCCTCGACCCCCTCTCCGGCAACGCCACCCTAAACGCCATCCCCATCACCCTCGAACGAGCGGGCGGGGACGTTGGTTAAGAAAGTAAAGAAACGACCCGCGGGGTCCCCGGTGCGGCTGCCGGCTTCGCGATATGATGGGGTACCCCGGGTCCCGCGGGAGGCTGCTGATGCCGCGGAGCCGGCGTCTCGACGCGCCCGGATGCGTGCAGCACGTGATGCTGCGCGGAATCGAGGGGCGCTCGATCTTCCTCGACGACCGGGATCGACGAGCGCTCTTCGACCGCCTCGCCCGCGTCCTGCCCGAGTCGGGCATGCGCTGTCTGGCCTGGACGTTCATGCCCAACCACGTGCACCTGGTGTTGCGAACCGGTCCGGTGCGGCTCGCCACCGTCATGGCGCGCATCGGCACCGGCCACGCACTGCACTTCAATCGGCGCCACGATCGTGTCGGGCACCTGTTCCAGAACCGCTACCGATCGATTCTCGTGGACGATGAGAGCTATCTCATCACGCTCGTGCGCTACACGCACCTGAACCCGGTCCGTGCCGGCCTCGTCGAGCTCGCAGCCCTCGCGGTCTACCCGTGGACGGGGCACGCCTCGCTCATGGGATGCGCGGCGGCGCCTTTCCAGGAGGTGCGGTCGATCCTCGAACGCTTCGGTGCGAAGCCCCGGGAGGCGCGTCGGAGACTCGCGTCGTGGATGCTTCTCGACCCCGGTCACTCCGACTGCGCGGGACGAGATCGCAGCCTCGAGGCGGAGTGGGCGGGGGTTCAGCTCGCGTGTGGCACGCCCCGGAGCGTTTCGGACGGTCCCGGCGATGGGGCGAATCCGCCCCCTCATCCGGCGCAGGTCAACCTCGACGAGCTGATCGCCGAGGTGTGCGCGGGGTACCGACTGGAGGAGTGGGAGGTCCGAGGCGCGGGAAGAAGCCGGCGCGTCAGCAAGGCTCGCGCCCTGATCGTGCATCGCGCGCGCGTCGAGCTGGGGTTCTCCGGGGCGGAGATCGGGAGAGCGCTCCGCATCACGAAGAGCGCGGTCGCGCAAGCTCAGGCTCGCGGTCGGGAGCTGTCACGCTCGTCCGGTCGGGTCCCGCCGGGGGATTTCTGAACTACTTAACCAACGTCCCCGGCCGAGGCGACGATGGTGCCGACGATGCCGTAGTCGCGGGCTTCTTCGGGGCCCATCCAGAAGTTGCGGTCGGTGTCTTCCTGGACGCGCTCGAGGGGCTGGCCGGTGGCGTCGGCGATGCTCTTGTTGAGGCGCTCGCGGGCGCGCAGCAGCTCCTCGGCCTCGATGCGGATGTCCGAGGCGCGGCCCTGCGCGCCGCCCATCGGCTGGTGGATCATGAAGCGCGTGTTCGGCAGGGCGAAGCGGTCCTCCCTCGGGACCGCCAGGTAGATGTGGCAGCCGGCGCTGGCCACCCAGCCGGTGCCGACCATCCGGACGCGGGGCTTCACGAACCGGATCATGTCGTGGATCGTGTCGCCCGACTCGACGTGGCCGCCCTCGGAGTGGATGAAGATCGTGATGTCGTCGTCCGACTCGGCGCCCATCGCCAGTAGCTGGGCAGTCACCTCCTGAGCCAGCTTCGAGTTGATCTCGCCGTGGATCAGGATCGTCCTTGCCTCGAGCAGCCTCTCGGAGATCTTGGGGTGGAAGGCGCCGATCGAGGGAACCTGCGGGTCTCGTGCCGTCATTGCCGCACAAGCTAACAACCGGCGCGCCCGCCGTCGCCATCAAACGCTGTTTCGAACGCGCTTTCCTTCAGAGCCCGCGGCGTCCGGGTGTTAGAATGCGAGCGCCGCTGGCCGCCGTCGGCGGATCCACATCGTCGATCTCGGGTCGGGAGGGCTCCCGGGGATGAGAGGACTCGGGGCAGGGCGCCACACGGCGCCCTGGTGGACCGAGCTGTCGGACGAGGCGCTGCTGGACGTGCGGCTGTGCGATCTGGGCCTGCGGCTCGAAGGTACCCCGCTGGCGGGCCGCCTCGAGCGGGTCCATGGCGAGCTGGCGGCCGCGGGCCTGCGCTTCCGGCCCTACGCCTGGCTCTCGAACGGCTGGTTCACGCCTCACGGCGTGAGCGGCTTCGCGATCCCGTTCTACCTCGCCCACCCGCGCCTCACCCGGCTCGAACGCGCCCTGATGGGCGAGGCCGAGGGCGACCGCGAGGCCTGGTGCCTCCAGCTGATGCGCCACGAGACCGGTCACGCGCTCGACAACGCCTATCGCCTGCACCGGCGCCGCAGCTGGCGCGAGCAGTTCGGGCCCTTCGGCGAGCCCTACCGGGTGCGCTATACGCCCAACCCCCGCAGCCGCGCCTTCGTGCGCCACCTCGACGGCTGGTACGCCCAGAGCCACCCCGGCGAGGACTTCGCCGAGACCTTCGCCGTCTGGCTCCAGCCGCGCTCCGGCTGGCGCCGCCGCTACGCCGGCTGGGGCGCGCTGCGCAAGCTCGAGTACGTCGACGCCCTGATGGCCGAGCTGCGCGGCGAGCCGCCCCGGCTGCGCACGCGCGAGCGCACCGACTCGCTGCTGGGCCTGCGGCACACGCTGCGAGAGCACTACCGGCGTCGCCTGGTGCGCTACACGCGCCGCGCGGCGGCCGGCCGCGGCCGGGAGTACGTTCGGTGAAGCGCCTCCGGGTCCTCGTGCTGACGCACGCGGACCTGGTCCCACCCGCAGACGCGGCGGGCCTCACCGACCAGGAGGCGCTGCCGTTCCAGAAGGAGCTCGACGTCCTGGCGGGCCTGCGCCGGCTCGGCCACGACGTCCAGATCCTGGGCCTCTCCGACGAGCTGGCGCCGCTGCGCCAGCACGTCGAGGGCTTCGCGCCGCACATCGTCTTCAACCTGCTGATGGAGTTCCAGGACGTGGCCGTCTACCAGGCGCACGTCACCAGCTACCTGGAGCTGCTGCGGGTGCCCTACGCCGGCTGCAACCCGCGCGGGCTGCTGCTGGCCCGCGACAAGGCGCTGGCCAAGCGCATCTTCCGCTCGCACCGCATCCCCACGCCGGGCTTCCAGGTGCACCCGCTGGGCCGGCGCCCGCGCCCGCGCGCGGGGCTCGGCTTTCCGCAGTTCGTGAAGTCGGTGGACGAGGAGGCCTCGCTCGGCATCGCGAAGGCGTCGCTGGTGCACGACACCGAGTCCCTCGTCGACCGGATCGAGTTCGTCCACCGCCACCTCGGCACCGACGCGATCGCCGAGGAGTACATCGAGGGCCGCGAGCTGACGGTCGGGGTGCTCGGCAACGACCGGCTCCACGCCCTGCCGGTCTGGGAGCTGTTCTTCGACAACCTGCCGCCCGGCGAGCCGCGCATCGCCACCGCGCGCGTGAAGTGGGACCTCGCCTACCAGAAGCGCCTCGGCGTCAGCAACGGACCTGCGCGCGAGCTGCCGGCCGAGACCGGGCGCGAGCTCGGGCGGCTCGCCAAGCGCATCTACCGCGGGCTGGGCCTCTCGGGCTACGCGCGCATCGACCTGCGCATGCGCCCCGACGGTCGCGTCTACGCGCTCGAGGCCAATCCCAACCCCGACCTGACCGACGACGAGGACTTCGCGATGTCGGCCGCTGCCGCCGGCCTGCCGTACCCGGCGCTGCTCCAGCGCATCCTCAACCTCGGCCTCCGCTACGTCTCACCCTGGAAGCGCGGAGGAAGCCGCTAGCCCGGCAACGAGTCCCTCGACGCCCCCCCGCAAGCCCCCCAACCCCCCCCCCACCCACCCCCACCCCACCCA